>CASFMM010000019.1 GCA_949295765.1 uncultured Methanomassiliicoccales archaeon
ATCAGAACTGGCCGTCGTACTCGCCGGCCTTGACCGCCTTGGTGAAGTCCTTGGGGTTCTTTCCGTCGATGGTGACTCCGACGGACACGCAGTTTCCTGCGACCTCCAGGACCTTCGCCTTCAGGTCGGCTCCGAGGAGATCGTCCTGCTTCATGGTGGCGATCTTCTTGGCCTGCTCGAGTGTCAGGTTTCCGACCTTCTCGGTCTTGGCGTTGTGGGCTCCGGACTCGACTCCGAGCTCTCCCTTGATCAGGGCGGACATCGGAGGGGTTCCGACCTTGATGTCGAAGGTCTTGTCGTCGTTGATCAGGACCTTGACGGGGACCTTCATTCCCTCGAACGCCTTTGTCTTCTCGTTGATCTTAGCGATGACCTGTCCGATGTTGACACCTTTGGGTCCCAGAGCGGGTCCAAGGGGCGGACCTGCGGAGGCCCTGCCTCCATCAACCAATGCCTCAACAGTATCTACCATTGTTCATCTCTCCTTTTCGATGACCCTCACGCTGTCTCCTTTGACAGTGACGGGTATGGGGACCATGGCCTCGATGAGCTCGACAGTGATCTCCTCCTTGGCCTGGTCTATCTGCTGGACCCTTGCTTTCTCGCCCTTGAACGGTCCGTTGACGAGTTCGACTATGTCGCCCTCGACGATACCGACAACGGCGGACATCGGGATGAGGTAGGGTCCGATCTCCTCGATGTTGGTCTCTCCGTCGATGAAGGACCTCGCTTTCTTGATGTCGCGGGTCTTCTCACGGAGACGGTCCGTGTTCATGCCTTCCACGAACACGTATCCCCTGAGTCCTGCCGGGCTCAGGATCGCATATATGTCCTTCTCCCCGGAACCGGCCTTGGAGGCGAGGGAGTCTGCGACGCTCTTCTCCTGGTCGATCTGGGTCTTGAGGACCATAATGGACTGTGTTGCAACGGCCTTGAAGCGCATGGAGTCCGTCGAGCTGCCGTCGTCGGCGATGACCTCGGTCTCGACCGTGTCGCCGTACCTGGCACCCTTGGGGCAGATGACCTCCAGGACGAACTCCTTGGGGTTCCTCCCGGGGAGGTCGACGCTGACCTCGGACCTGCTGCGGTAGTTGCTCCAGAGCTCGCCGTTGGCGTTGTCGTAGAGCGTGACGTTCCATTCAGGCGCGTTGTCCGCGTCCGGACCTGTGATGATGGAGAACGAGATCGTCACCTGGGACGCATCGGCTGATACGCTGAACGGCCACTCTACCTTTCCACCGGCATGCACTTTCTGCAGGTTGTTCTCGCCGGAAATAGTGGGACTCATCGCTGTTCCTCCTCAGAAGTACGTGGGGAGAATTGTCATGAGCCACCAGATGACGAAACCTGCGGCACCGATGATGATGATTCCGAGACCGGTGATGTACAGCGTCTTCACGTACTCCTCCCTGCTGGGGGTGCGTGCCATCTTGAGGATCCTGCCGTACTTTCCCTTTCCGAAACCGCGGGCCTTGGATTCGAACTCGTCCTGGAGCTCGTAGGCCATGGACTCTTCTTCAGCCATTGTATCGTTCTCCATCCGCGGGGACCGCGGACCGTTACCCTCGTTACCACTGATATAATAACGCAGGGAATGCCCCTTAATCATGTTCCCGTTTTAAAGCTTTCGTCGGATTGCATCCGCTCACCGGCGGGCGACGGCACAGGCCAGGACGATCACCGCCAGGGCCAGTACCGCGATGACCACGAGGTACGCGTTCTCGGACGCGATCCTGGGAACCTCGCCGAACGACAGCGTCGCGCCCTCGGCGACGGTGACGGTTATTCCGGCGAGCACCGACGGGTCGTCTATGCTGTTCTCACCGTGCAGGACGATCTCATCGGCCCCCGATTCGACTGCGTCCTCGAGAGGCACGTACACGTGGTTCCTTTCGCCGTCGATGTACTCGGCGGCGTTGATGGCCAGTCCGGTGTCTCCCAAATCCCCGGCCATCGTCAGGCTGCCCGCCACGGTGATGGCGGAACTGCACACCTCGTCGTCCAGGGTCCCTCCCTCGATGCTTCCTGCCGGGGCGGTCACGTCCCCTACGATCGTGACGTCCAGCGCATCGAGTACGTGCAGGTACGCCTTGCCGATCAGGGAGAGGTCGCCGATGGTCAGATCGTTGTGCCCGTAGGCGAGCAGTCCGCCCCGTCCCTTATCGACCGTCGGAATGATCTCACCGGAGAGCCTGAACCCGGAGGTCCCGTCAACACCAGGGACGGATTCGACCGTGAATCCGCTGGCCCCCATGGCGGACACCCCGACATCGCCCCCGTGTTCGGACGCGATTCCGTCCACGAGGATCATCATGACCCTTGCCAGGGACTCCACGACCACGGTGCCCCCGGCGCCTAGGCGGACCTCGGACAGGCCCGTCTCGTCTCCGGTGTCGACGACTATGGTCCCGTGGCACACGGCGCTGAACCGCGAGTTACCGATGACGGCGGTGCCACCCTCGGTGACCTCGATGTTGTAGGTGTTCCAGATTTCGCCAGTTATCTCGGCCTCCCCGTTGATCACGACGGCCCTGTCGTCGACTGTGGCGAGGCTGTCGTTCCCCTCGAACACCGCCTTCCCGTTGATTACGAGGAATTCCCCTCCGAAATGCAGCGTCTCGTCGTCCTTGACTCCGGTACCGCAAATAAGCGCCCCGTCCACGGTCATGGACCCCGTCTCCGTTATCCTCAGCTTGCCGCCGTCGTCGACGGTCAGGGTGGCCCCTTCGGCCACCACGAGACTCCCGTCCACGATCGTGACCTCGCCAGCGGCGATCACCGTATCCGAGGTGATGACAGTCTCCTCGGACGCAGGCGCGTTGTCGACCGCACCGTCGGTGGCGACGGCTCCGATGGAAATCGCCAGGACCGCCGTCGTCACGACGATGGCCAGAATTGAAAGCGCTCTCATGTGTAATCCTCCTTGTCAGGGGCCCTGAAGGCCCTCATCGGGAATGAAACGAGGTCCGGTGGCTTAAACGGAACGCATCTTCTGTCATCCGCCCACGGTGCTGGCGGACCCGTTCTCTCGATGAAAAATGACTTTCCCGAGGCACACGCACTGCGTTTTCCGGGGGATGCAACGCCTTTTATATAAGGTGGGGGTACGGAACTGTCAGTTTACCTTTAGGGGGTATTAGAGAATGGAAGAAGTGCTTTGCAACGTAGAGCTCGTCAAAGAGAACAACGATTTTGTCATCAAGATCCAGAGCGACCTCGGAGGCGTCAGGGAGTACAGGTCCACCAGCTTCGAGGAGGTTCTCGAGCAGCTCGTGCAGGATCTCCAGGAAGAGTTCGAGACCCTCTGAGAGGAGTGATTCCCATGGCAGACAAGATCAAGCAGATTACCGATGTCCTCGACATGCTCGCAGAGGACACGTCGATCCCCCGCAACATCAGGAAGGGAGCGACGGACGCCAAAGCCAGGCTCCTCGACACCAAGGAGGCCATGGACGTCCGTGCCACAGGCGCCATCGTCATCCTCGACGACCTCGCCAACGACCCCAACATCCCTCTGCACGGAAGGACCATCATCTGGAACGTCATCAGCCAGCTCGAGGTCCTCAGCCAGCAGAACTGATTCCAATCACTTTTTCCCTTTTTAGGAGCGGCGCCGCTCAACGGCGCTGCTCCGCCACTATATCCAGGAAGTTCTGGAATATCTCGGGCCCGTGCTCGGTGTTCTCGACCTCGGGATGGAACTGCACCCCGTAGATCGGCCTGTCGATGCACCTGACCGCTTCGTGGGGACACGTCTCCGACGATGCTGTGACCTCGAACCCCGCGGGGATGGTCTTGACCTCGTCGTTGTGGGACGCCCATACCTGGAACTCGTCGGGAAGGCCCTTGAAGAGGTCGTCGTGGGAGCTGACCTTCAGGGAGACGCCTCCGAACTCGGGCGTGGAGCCGGGGCCGAGGGTACCTCCGAAGTGCTCGCAGAGGAACTGCATGCCCGCGCAGATCCCGAAGATCGGGAAGTCCGCCTTGTCCAGGTACTCGCCGTTGTTGCCCATGCGTCCCGCATCGGTCGCGACGCTGGGGGCCCCTCCGGACAGGATGAGTCCGTCGACGTCCTTGATCTCGTCGAACGGGGTCGTGTTGGGTATGATCTTGGTCTCCACCTTGAGGTATCTGAGAACGCGCCACTCGCGATGGGTCCACTGGCCCCCGTTGTCAACGACGTAGACTTTCATCGGGAAGTCGTAGAAAACGGAATGATAAAAACATAGTGGAAATGGGGCCGTGAGGCCCCGTTTGAAGGACGGGCTCACTCGGGGTAGAATCCCGAGGGGGTCTCCTTGAGGTCTATGACGATGTTCTTCTGCTGGGTGTACGCGGACATGATGACCTTGTGGGTCTCGCGCCCGATACCGGACTGCTTGTATCCTCCGAAGGGCATGCCCGCGGGGAGCTGGTTGTAGCAGTTGACCCACATGCGTCCGGTCTCGACGCCGCGGGCGACACGGATCGCCCTGTTGATGTCCCTGGTCCAGACCGCTCCTCCGAGTCCGTAGACGGAGTCGTTGGCCATGGCGATGACCTCCTCCTCGGAGTGGAACTTGATGACCACGGCGACGGGTCCGAAGATCTCCTCCTGGGCCACGCGCATGTCGTTGGTGACGTCGATCAGCAGGGTCGGCTCGTAGAACACACCCTTCGCGCAGTCCCCGTCGGTCTTGCGCTTTCCTCCGCAGGCGATCTTGGCGCCCTCCTGGACACCGATGTCGACGTAGCTCTGGACGATCTTGAGCTGGTGCTCGTTGACCAGGGCGCCCATCTGGGTGCTGGGGTCCATCGGGTCGCCGACCTTCACCTTGTTGAACGCCTTCACGGCGGCCTCCACGAACTTGTCGTAGATCGTGTCCTGCACGAACACACGGGACCCGGCGCAGCAGACCTGTCCCTGGTTGAACAGGATTCCGAGCTGCAGGCCGTCTATGGCCTTGTCCCACTGGCAGTCCTCGAAGTAGATGTTGGCGCTCTTGCCTCCGAGCTCCAGCGTGGCGGGGATCAGCTTGTCCGCAGCCGCGCGGCTGACGCTGAGTCCGACCTCCGTGGATCCGGTGAACGCCAGCTTGCGGAACCCGGGATGGTCCAGCATGTACTGTCCGGACTTGGATCCCTTTCCGGAGATGATGTTGACGACTCCGGGCGGGAGCAGGTCGCCGATGACCTTCATGAGCTCGAAGGCGCTGAGCGGCGTGGACGAGGAGCTCTTCAGCACGATGCAGTCCCCGGCGGCGAGGGCGGGGGCGAGCTTCCATGCGACCATCAGGAACGGGAAGTTCCACGGGACGATCATCCCCACGACGCCGATGGGCTCGCGGAGGATGATGCTCAGGAGGTCCCCGTCCAGGACGGTGGCGCTTCCCTCCTCGGAGCGGATGACTCCGGCGAAGTAGCGGAAGTGGTCCACTGCGAGCGGGACGTCGATCGCCATGGTCTCGCGGATGGGCTTTCCGTTGTCCATGGACTCGACGGCGGCGAGGCGCTCGGCGTTGGCCTCGATGGCGTCGGCGATGTCCAGAAGGATCTTGGATCTGACCGAGGGCTCGACGGCCTTCCAGGAGGGGAAGGCTTTCCAGGCGGCGTTGACCGCTGCGTCCACATCCTCCTTGGTCGCCTCGGCGCACTCCGCGATCTGCTCCCCGTTTGCGGGGTCGTAGACTGCGAACTTCCCGCCGTCGGACGCGGGAACCCATTTTCCATCGATGTACAGACCGTATTCTTTGTCGAGAGTTACTGTCAAAATAAGCCTCCTGGGAAGTAATCCGAATATCACATGATAAATGTTTAAGGCACTCCGAAATCGGTTGGATGGACTGCCAAATAAATATGGAACGCCATTCGCGACTCATGATCAACTTCGAGAACAAGGAGTACCTGAAGCTGAAGGAGACGGACAACGACGAGTACGCCGACCTGATCAACGGGATCCTGGTGGGCGGGGAGAGCATCATCCACACCTACAAGAGCGTCCGCGACGGCCTCGTCTTCACCAACAGACGCCTCATCGCCATCAACATCCAGGGACTCACCGGGAAGAAGAAGGAGATCACGGTCCTGCCCTACGACAGGGTCCAGGCGTTCTCGGTCGAGACTGCGGGCGTCATCGACCTGGACAGCGAGCTCTACCTGTGGTTCAGCGGGATGGGCCAGATTAAGTTCGAGTTCACCTGCAGGACTGACGTGAGCAAGATCTGCAGGTGCATAAGCGAGTGCATCCTGGATTGAGGCGGACATTCGGCCCGCCTCGGAGAGATGCTTTCAGGCTGCGGTCATGGTCATCTCGCCGATGAGCTCCTTCGTGTCGACATCGAAGGTGGCGTCGAAGGAGTGACGGTCGCCCCGGTCGTCGACGAAGACGCCTGAGATATGACAGATGCTGCGATCCTCCTCGATGCTGAAGGAGGGGATGGAATCCACGGTGTAGCCCTGCTCTTCGATCAGGTCCTGCACGCCGTACTCCTCCATCTTGTCCGCACCGAACGAGAAGATACCGTAGTACACAGCCACGCCCGCGATGACGATTATCGCGACGCCTATGATGGCCTTGGTTGCCGCGTTCATATGTCGTCGACCATGCTCATAGGTATAAAAAGTTCCATGTGAAACCAGAATCTGAAGGGACGGGGGCCCATGGCCCCGTGTTTAATGAAATTCTCACTCCCACTCGATGGTTCCCGGAGGCTTGGCGGTGAGGTCGTAGACCACACGGTTGACGCCGGGCACCTCGGCGGTGATGCGGGCGGCGATCCTCTTGAGCAGGGGGTACGGGACCTCCTCGACCTCTGCGGTCATCGCGTCGGTGGTGTTGACGGCGCGGATGATCACGGGCCTCTCGAAGGTGCGCTTGCCGTCGCGGACCCCGACCGACTTGAAGTCGGGGACGATGGTGAAGTACTGCCAGACCTTGCCCTCGAAGCCGTTCGCGGCGAACTCCTCGCGGAGGATTGCGTCGGACTCCCTGACCATCTCGAGTCTGTCGCGGGTTATCGCCCCGAGGCAGCGGACGCCCAGTCCGGGGCCGGGGAAGGGCTGACGGTAGACCATGGAATCGGGGAGACCGAGGGCCTTTCCGACCACACGGACCTCGTCCTTGAAGAGGAGCTTCACGGGCTCGACGAGCTCGAACTTGAGGTCCTCGGGGAGACCTCCGACGTTGTGGTGGGCCTTCACGGTGCCGCTCTCAAGGATGTCGGGGTAGATAGTCCCCTGGGCGAGGAAATCGACGCCCTCCTGCTTCCTGGCCTCCTCCTCGAAGACGCGGATGAACTCCGCTCCGATGATCTTCCTCTTCTGCTCGGGCTCCGCGACGCCCTCCAGCTTGGAGAGGAAGCGGTCGACGGCGTCGACGTAGACGAGGTTGGCGTCCATCTGGTTGCGGAAGACCTCCACCACCTGCTCGGGCTCCCCCTTCCTGAGGAGACCGTGGTTGACATGGACGCAGACCAGGTTCTTTCCGATGGCGCGGATGAGGAGCGCGGCGACCACGGAGGAGTCGACACCTCCGCTGAGTGCCAGGAGGACCTTTCCGTCCCCGACCTGGGCCTTGATCTCGGCCACCTTCTCCTCTATGAAGGCGTTGGCGAGCTCGGGCGTGGTGATCCTCTGCATGTCGTCCGGACGTTTGTTTCCGTTCGTGTTCATGCGGGACGTTACGCGCTCATGACGTTTAACTGAAGGGGTCCGGGAGAAGCGCCCCGGACCCATGATGGTTTGACCGTGCGGCCGGAGCGGGCTCACTCCCACTCGATGGTCGCCGGGGGCTTGTTGGTGATGTCGTAGACCACGCGGTTGACGGAGTCCTTCATCGTGTTCGTAATGCGGGTGGACATGGCATCCAGGACGTCCAGGGGGATCCTGGCGTAGGTTGCCGTCATCCCGTCGATGGAGGCGACCGCCCTGATGGCAATGGTCCTTCCGTACGCCCTCCTGTCGCCCTGCACGCCGACGGACTTGGACGGCAGCAGCACCGCGAAGTACTGCCACGGGAGCTCCATCTTCCCTGCTGCGGCGGCCTTCTGGATCTCGTCCTCCACGATGTGGCATGCCTCGCGGACGATGGCGATGCTCTCGGGGGTGACCTCTCCGAGGCACCTGACGGCGAGTGCGGGACCGGGGAAAGGCTGCCTCTCGGATGCCCTGACGCCCAGCGTCCTCGCTACGTCGCGGACCTCATCCTTGTAGAGGTCCCTCAGAGGTTCCACCAGGGTCATGTCGAGGTCCTTGGGGAGGCCTCCTACGTTGTGGTGGGACTTGATGGTGTCCCTGACGCCGTCGCCCGACTCGATCCAGTCGGGGGCGATGGTACCCTGGACCAGGTACTCGGCCCCGAACTCCTTGGCGATCCTCTCGAACACGCGGATGAACTTCTCGCCGATGATCTTCCTCTTCTGCTCGGGCTCGGTGACTCCCGCCAGGGCCTCGAAGAACTCGGCTCCGGCGTCGGCTATCCTGTAGTTGATGCCCATCTCCTTGAGCATCCCCTCGACCTCCTCGGTCTCGCCCTTCCTCATGAGTCCGTTGTCCACGTACACGGCGAGGAGCCTGTCGCCGATGGCTCTGCTGGCCAGCGTGGCGGCGACCATGCTGTCGACCCCTCCGGAGCAGGCGATGATGGCCTTGCCAGGGATCCTCTGCCTGATGTCCTCGACGGCCTCGTCGATGAAGTCCTCAACACCCAACATCGGCAACCACCTTCTCGGAATCGGCGATGACCTTCGCGGCCTGCTCCTGCCTGTAGTTCAGGAGCGCCTCCCTCACGGACGCGTCGCTGACCGCCAGGATCTCGGCGGCGAGGATGGCGGCGTTGTCTCCGCGGTCCAGGCCGACAGCGGCCACGGGAATGCCCGGGGGCAGCTGGACGATGGACAGGATGGAATCGAGGTTCAGCGCACCGCTGACGGGGACGCCGATGACGGGCTTCACCGTGAGCGCGGCGACGGAGCCAGGCAGCGCGGCGGACAGCCCGGCGATTGCTATGAAGACGTCGGACTGGCTGTTCTTGACGAGCTCCTCGACCCTGGCGGGGGTCCTGTGCGCCGATGCGACGGCGATGTCGAACTCGATGTTGAATTTCCTCAGGATCGTGATGGCCTTCTCGGCCACGGGCATGTCGCTCTTGCTTCCCAGAATGATGGAGACCCTTGACATTGGACGCACCACAGTGCAACCACCTAAAAAGTCTATCGAGGGAACAACAAGAGGGTGGGGTTTTGGGAAGAGGTTTTTCCGGGTCGATCAGCTCTTGAGAACGACGACGAGGAAGATTCCGACTGCGACCAGGGCACCGATCAGGATTCCGATCAGGCTGATGATGGCGACGTAGACGGTATCCCATGTGTTGACATCGCAGAAGGGCGAGATGTCGCTGAATCCGACGAGGTAAGCCCAGACGATGCCCACTACCAGACCGATGATGGCCATCGCGCCTCCGGCGGCTTTGCTCTTTCCAGAGCCAAAGTACGCGGAGAAGATCCCTGCCACGAGCATGACCAGGGCAAACGCGAACACCACGAGGGTCAGAAAGGACATGATTGTGATATCCATTTTTAGCCTCCGTTTTTTGATACCCGCAGGTGCGGGCTGTTGTGCAGTGGAACCTCTTGACCGTATTTAATCTTGTGCTGGCTGCAGAAAGGCGCCTCCGCGACGCTGGACAGGCTCTGGACAGACCCCGGGTCCGTCGGGATCCGCCTCTTCGGAAAGGTTCCGACATCCTATGGAGACAGTATCCATCCAGAGATTACATAGCCGAACTATTTATATGCTAGAAAAACGGCGTGAATACTCATTGTTTATAAAGTATATGCATTTCATTAAATATAGGGAGAGTCATCTCGTAGTATCGTCACCTTTCCGAAATGGAGTGTACAGAGTCGATGGAAATTCTGGGTATTGTGGAGGAAATCACCTGCGATGGCAGGATGATAGTTCGCTGCAATGAGCTGCCCGACATAGGAGCGGCCGTTTTCGATAGGAAGCAGACCAGACTCGGCTCCGTCGGCAGGGTGTTCGGGCCAGTGGACGGCCCGTACGCTTCCGTGACGCCGGAGGGTGGGCCGGCGAAGATCGGTACTGAAACGTATTACAGGGGGAACAAGCAGAATGCCAAAGGTAAGAGAAGGAACAGAAGAGATTGAGGTCTGCCCCGAGTGCGGCAGCCACCATCTCGTCCGCGACTACGAGCGCGGAGAGCTTCTGTGCGAGGACTGCGGACTCGTCCTTGACGACCAGTTCATCGACCAGGGGCCCGAGTGGAGGGCCTTCGACGTCGAGCAGGGTGAGAAACGCGCACGCACAGGTGCCCCCATGACGTACACGATCCACGACAAGGGTCTGTCGACGGAGATCTCCTGGAAGAACAAGGACAGCTACGGGAAGAGCATCCCCACCAGGAACAGGGCCCAGCTGTACAGGCTGAGGAAGTGGCAGAGGAGGATCCGTGTATCCAACGCCACCGAGAGGAACCTGGCATTCGCACTCTCGGAACTCGACAGGATGGCGTCCGCAATGGGACTCCCCAGGAACGTCAGGGAGACCGCGGCCATGATCTACAGGAAGGCCGTCAACAAGAACCTCATCAGGGGAAGGTCCATCGAGGGCGTCGTGGCAGCGTCGCTCTACGCCGCATGCAGGCAGTGCGGTGTGCCCAGGACCCTGGACGAGGTCGCGAACTCCAGCCGCGTCGGAAGGAAGGAGATCGGGAGGACCTACAGGTTCATGACCCGCGAGCTCAAGCTGAAGCTCATGCCCACGAAGCCCCAGGACTACGTCCAGAGGTTCTGCTCCGAGCTCAAGCTGAGCGGAGAGGTCCAGAGCAAGGCCGCCGAGATCCTCAAGGACGCCTCCGAGAAGGAACTCACATCCGGAAGGGGGCCCACCGGTGTCGCAGCCGCCGCGATCTACATCTCCTCGATCCTGTGCAACGAGCGCAGGACCCAGAGGGAGGTCGCCGATGTGGCGGGAGTGACCGAGGTCACCATCAGGAACCGCTACAAGGAACTCACCGAGAAGCTCGGGATCGAGATCCAGCTCTGAGAAACACATTCGGGCGCCGAGAGGCGTCCGCCTTTTCCCATCATCTGGGGCATTACGTGCCTGACTCGCACATAGCCAGACATCCAGGAGTCGGCGGTCGGGCACCTTGGTTGGGAACAGACCTCGCCGTGACAACCTATAAGATTTAGGATTGACTTAACCTGTATCATGAGCGACGACCAGCCCGTGCAGAAGGCGAGCAAACACATCTGCCTGACCAACAGGCACGCACTCGGGATCTCGGACGACCCGGAGTACGACATGCTCTCGGCGCTGGCGGACAAGGACGTCCTCACACTTGTGAGAGGTCTCGCAAAAGAAGAGGCCCGCTCCCCGTTCCCGGACGGACTTTTCGGCCTTGACGGACCCAGGACCAACGCCGCGATAAGGAGGATGAAGGAGGCGGGTCTGATCTCGTCGCGCAGGGACGGCCCCGACCACGTCTACTTCCTCAACGCCGGGAGATTCAGGGACCTGGCGCGCTTCCTGGAGAACCTGATCAAGGCTTGAACCACTTGAACTCCAGGTACGTGATGTCGTTCTTCCTCACGCGGCCGAAGAGGATCTCCTTCTTCACCCCGCCGGACAGCCTCACGGTCCTGGATATCTCGGGCCACATCCTCAGCCCGTCGTCCGTCATCGCATGTACCAGGTAACGGGCGTGGCAGTCGTCGGGCGACGACTGGTAGACCCTGAAGTGGGTCCCGTACTTGAAGCCGGTCTTCACCACCAGGCCCCTCTCGCGGAGGTCGGAGAAGACCATGTACCTCACGCGGAACTCGTCCTGCATGGAGTTCCCGAACGCCAGGAGGTCGTCGAATGTCAGCACGTTGTCGTCCTGGTCCAGGACGGTGAGCCTCCCCTTGCCGACTAGATGGCAGCTCTCGATGAGGGACAGCTGAAGCGCGTCGACGATGGACTTCCCGTAGTACCCGTACGCCCTCAGCGCCTCCACGTCGTCCCTGTCGAAGACGAACACCCTGTCGCGGATGAGCCTGCCCACGGGCTTCCTGCCGATCGGCTCGGGGAAGACCTTGCCCGCGGGGTCGCGGATGGACATGATGTAGTACGTCAGGTCCCCCTCCTCGTCCACGACGCCGTACAAGAGCTTCTTCTTCCTGTCCTTGGTCTCGGAGGTCTCCCTTATGAGGGTGGCGATGTCGATGGCGTTCCTCTCCGACACCGCGCGCACCAGGAACTCCGGCCTGGAGTTGCTCATGGTCTTGCCACGCGGGAAGACGGAGATGTCGTAGTCGCCGGTCTCGTACTTGACTATGAACCCGCGCTGCCTGAGGTCGCGGTAGACCAGGTACTTGATGTCGAAGCCCTCGACCGCCTTGGCGGAATGGCAGAAGAGCTGGTCGTAGGTCATCGGGCCGTCCGGTCCCAGGACCTCTAGCCTCCTGCACTCCACGAGGTAGGTCGCCTCCACGAGGTCCAGGTCGACCCCGCCCCCGCTGCGCGGGTAACCGAAGTTCCCTCTGGTGTAGAGCCTGCTGCCCTCGCTCTGGTCCCTGACCTCAACGATGTCGTCGACTAGTTGGCCTGCCATCGCGCCGAGTAGATGGTGCAGGTATATAGCGGAATGGGGCACGGGAGTAGATTTATCCGCCGAGAACGATGGCGAGGACATGCACAAAGTCAGGATCACCGTGCTCAAGACCACGCTCGACGAGGAGCTCGCCGCGGAATACGGCGTCCCCGGGCTGTCCGCATGCCCGATGCTGAAACCCGGCCAGGTCTTCTACGCCGACTACGCCAAACCGGAGGGACTGTGCGACGAGGCCTGGAAGGCGATGTACCAGTACGTCTTCGCCCTTGCGCACATGGGGCCTGAGAAGGAGCTGTTCTACTACGCGGACTGGATCGACAAACCTGGAATCGCGATATGCAGCTGCAACGACGGGCTGAGGCCGGTGATCTTCAAACTGGAGGCCACCGACATCGAGTCGGAACCTTGAGGACAGAAAGGGGTGTGGCCCCTCCACAGACCGTGGAGGGGCGGGAACGTGTTTCAGTAGTTGTCAATCGAGGAGGACTGGAGTGTCCCCTCCATGTACTGCTCGTATCCGTACAGGTCCAGGAACCCGTGGCCGGAGAGGCAGAACACGATGGTCTTCTCCTCGTTATTGGCCTTGCACTCAAGGGCCTTGTCGATGGCGCCCTTGATGGCGTGACAGGACTCGGGAGCCGCGACGATGCCCTCGGTCTTGGCGAACAGGACGCCCGCCTCGAAGGTCTCAGTCTGGTCGTAGGCGACGGCCTTCAGGAGGTTCTGGTCGTAGGCCGCGGAGACGAGCGGGGCCATGCCGTGGTACCTGAGGCCCCCGGCGTGGATGCTCTTGGGCACGAACTCGGATCCGAGGGTGTACATCATGATGAGGGGCGTGATGCCTCCGGTGTCCCCGTAGTCGTACCTGAACTCGCCCTCGGTCAGGGACGGGGCGGCCTTGGGTTCGACCGCGATGATCTCGGTCTGGCTCCTGCCCTTGATCTTCTCGGCCATCATCGGGAACGTGAACCCGGCGAAGTTGGATCCTCCGCCGACGCAGGCGACCATGTAGTCGGGCTCGATCTCGGCCTTCTGCATCTGCAGCATGGTCTCCTCACCGATGACGGTCTGGTGCAGCATGACGTGGTTGAGGACGCTTCCCAGGGCGTAGCAGGTGCCCTCGTCCTTCACTGCGAGCTCGCAGGCCTCGGAGATGGCGATTCCCAGGGATCCGGTGGTGTCGGGGTGCTCCTTGAGGATCTTCTTGCCGAAGTCGGTGTACTCGGACGGGGAGGCGTAGACCTTGGCGCCGTACATGTTCATGAGGGTCTTCCTGAAGGGCTTCTGGTTGTAGCTCCCCTTGACCATGAACACGGTGGTGTCGATGTCGAACAGGTTGGACACCATGGCGAGGGCGGTTCCCCACTGCCCGGCACCGGTCTCGGTGGTCAGAGTGTGGATACCCGACTCCGCGTTGTAGTACGCCTGGGCCAGTGCCGTGTTGCCCTTGTGACTTCCGAGGGGGCTCATGTCCTCCCTCTTGAAGTAGATCTTCGCGGGGGTCTTGAGGTACTTCTCCAGACGGTAGGCCCTCTGGAGGGGAGACGGCCTGTTCAGGTTGACGAGGGCGTCGCGGACCTCCTCGGGGATGTCGATGTACCTCTCCATGGAGCCCTCCTGCTGGATGATGGGCTTGCAGAAGATAGCCTCGAAGTCCTCGGGCTTGGCGGGCTCCTTCGTGACCGGGTTGAGTGGAGGGGCCAGGGGCTCGGGGAGGTCTGCCGCGAGGTTGTACCATCTCTTCGGTATCTCCTCGGGGTCGAGTGTGATGCGTGCGTCTTTCGGTATTGCCATAGCTGTTGCTATGCATCAGCCATATATGTACATAATGGTTTATGTATGTATTAATTTGTACATTAAATGTTATCGAAACCGGCCTCAGGCCTTCCTCGCATCGGACAGCAGCACGCCGCCTGTCGATATGTTCTCGACCGGGAGCTCCTGGAACAGTACGGTGATCTTCTCTGCGGGAATGCCTGAGATCCTGGAGAGGTCTTCGGTCATGGCCTTGGCGGCCTCCCTCTTCTTCTCGACGCTCATCGGCGATGACTGGACGGTTATGACGGGCATACTCCATGTATCGGGCTCCGGGTATTTGCGTTCGACCCGCTCGAGAGGCAATTAAAGATAGTTTTTTATAGAAGTTCTTGCATATACAGTGGTAGTGAACCAAGGGTTGACAACTGAGGGATAACATGGACGACATCGACATCCTGCTCTCCATGGTGGAGAACCCCACCAGGAGACGCATACTGGAATCGCTGGTGCGCGAGCCGAGCTATCCCCTGCGCCTTTCCAAGGAGCTGGGGGTGAGCCAGCAGGCCGTGATGAAGAATCTGGCACTGATGGAGCAGAACGGACTCGTGGTCAGCAGCCGCGTCGACAGCTCCATGGGCCCGATGAGGATCGTATACACCCCGAACACCGAGTTCACGCTGGTCGTGGAGATGCACAGGAGCATGTTCTCCGCCAAGGTCATAGGGCCCGCGGACGCCGTGGATGGCGCCCCCGAGGGGATGACGGTGGAGGAGGCCTCCGAACGCATCGAAGAGATAGACGCAAGGATCAAGGAGCTCGACAGGGAGCGCGCCGCTCTCGTCTCGGAGAGGAACGCGATCGCCCAGGCGATGGCGGAAACCGGGACGGAGGAACAGGCCACGGATGGGAACATCGAACAAATGACAATGGAAAGGGAGGTATGAGTATGGTTAACGAGAAAGCGATCAAGGTCGCCGAACTGAAGCCCGGCGAGACTGGCAGGGGAATAGCCAGACTCGACCCCGAGCTGATGGACATCCTCGGAATCAAAGTCGGCGACATCGTGCAGATAGACGGTAACAAGAAGACCGTCGCCAAGGTCCTCAGGGGAGCCCCCGAGGACGCGAACCGCGGCATCATCAGGATCGACGGTTCGACCAGGCGCAACGCGGGCGTCTCCCTCGACGAGAGGGTCGCGGTGAAGAAGGTCACCGCCAAGAACGCCGAGAAGATAACGTTCGCACCCACCGAGCAGCTGAGGCTGCAGGGAGGGGAGGAGTACCTCAGGCAGGTCCTGGAGGGAAGGGCCCTCGCGAAGGGGGACACCATCACCCTGAACGTGATGGGCAACAAGATAGACCTCATAGTCACGTCCTTCGCCCCGTCGGGCGACGCCGTGCTGATGGCCAACACCACCGAGGTGAAGGTCTCGGACAAGCCCGCCGCCAACAACGGGGACGTCCCGAAGGTGTCCTACGATGACATCGGGGGACTCGGAGACGCGGTGAGGAAGATCCGTGAGATGGTGGAGCTGCCGCTGAGGCACCCGGAGCTCTTCAAGAGGCTGGGCGTCGAGGCTCCCAAGGGAGTGCTGCTGCACGGGCCACCCGGAACCGGTAAGACCATGCTGGCCAAGGCCGTCGCCGGCGAGACGAGCAGCAACTTCATCTCCATCGGAGGACCGGAGATCGTCAGCAAGTTCTACGGTGAGTCCGAGGGCAAGCTGAGGGAGATCTTCAAGGAGGCCGAGGAGAACGCGCCGAGCATCATCTTCATCGATGAGATCGACTCGATCGCCCCCAAGAGGGAGGAGGTCAACGGCGAGGAGGAGAGGCGTATCGTCGCCCAGCTCCTGTCGTTGATGGACGGTCTGAACTCCAGGGGCAAGGTCGTGGTCATCGGAGCCACCAACAGGCCCAACTCCATCGACGAGGCCCTCAGGAGGCCCGGCAGGTTCGACAGGGAGATCGAGATCGGCATCCCCGACAGGGACGGAAGGCTCGAGATCCTGGAGATCCACACCAGGGGCATGCCCCTCGCGGAGGACGTCGACCTGAAGTGGCTGGCGGACAAGACCCACGGGTACTCCGGAGCGGACATATCCGCTCTGACCAAGGAGGCCGCGATGGCCGCCCTGAGGAGGGTGCTGCCGGACGTGGACCTCGAGGCCGAGGAGATCCCCAGGGAGGTGCTGAACTCCATCAGCGTCACGAAGGACGACTTCAGGAACGCGCTGAAGGACATGCAGCCCTCGACCATGAGGGAGGTCCTCATCGAGAAGCCCAACGTCAAATGGGAGGACATCGGGGCCCTGGAGGACGCCAAGCAGGAGCTCAAGGAGGCCGTCGAGTGGCCCCTGAAGTTCGGCAAGGTGTTCGACCACATGAACGCCAAGCCCCCAAAGGGGATCCTGCTCTACGGGCCCCCGGGAACGGGTAAGACCATGCTGGCCAAGGCCGTCGCGACGGAATCCGAGGCGAACTTCATCGCGGTCAAGGGGCCGGAGTTCCTCAACAAGTGGGTCGGGGAGTCCGAGAAGGCCGTGAGGGAGACGTTCAGGAAGGCGAGGCAGGCATCGCCCTGCGTCATCTTCATGGACGAGATCGACTCGATCGCACCCGAGAGGGGGTCCGGCAACGGCGACAGCAACGTCACCGAGAGGGTCATCTCCCAGATGCTGACCGAGATGGACGGCCTGGAGAGCCTGAACAACGTCGTGGTCATCGCCGCTACCAACCGTCCGGACATCATGGACCCCGCCCTGCTCAGGCCCGGCAGATTCGACAAGTCGATCTACATCGGACCTCCGGACAAGGAGTCCAGGAGGGCGATCTTCGGCATCCACACCAAGGGCCGCCCGCTGGCGGACGACGTGGACCTCGACGACCTCGCCGAGAGGACCGACGGATGCACCGGAGCCGACATCGCCGCCATCTGCAACGAGGCGGTGATGAACGCGGTGAGGGAGCTGGTCTCGTCCAACCCCAACCCCAGCGACGACGACATCGCAGCCTGCAAGGTCGACGAGGAGGACTTCCAGAAGGCCCTCGACAAGTTCGGCCCCAAGGTGAGGGAGGAGCTGAAGGAGTACGGGAGGGAGTGATCCCTCCCCTCCCCAAACCCTTTAATCATGAAAGAAGGAAGAAAGAGCCAGACAGCTGGAAAACGAAGGAAAATCGACAAAGGAGGAATGGACTATGAGCGCAGCAGATGACATCTGGAACGACCTCTTCGGAGGTTTCGAGAGCCTGAACAGAAGGATCGAGGACATGTTCTCGCAGATGGACATGACCGGTCCCGACGTGAAGACGTACGGGTACACGATGTACCAGGGGCCCGACGGCGTGAGGCATGTCAAGGAGTTCGGCAACTCCGGCAGCAGGCTGAACGCGCTGAGCTCCGGCGACACCAGGGAGTTCTTCACAGACGTGACCGAGGAGGACTCCGTCGTGAGGGCCGTCGCCGAGATCCCCGGGGTGGCCAAGGAGGACATCACCCTCAGGTGCACCGGGAACATGCTCTCCATCAAGGTCGACACCCCCGGCAGGAAGTTCGAGAAGGACCTCGCCCTGCCCTGCGACGTCGACGTCGACTCCGCCAAGGCGGAGTACAACAACGGCCTCCTGGAGGTGACCCTCAACAAGGTGTCGCCCTCCCACGAGGGCAAGACGATCAGCATCGCCTGATCCCAGAGGGGCGGCCGTCCGCCCCTCGCCGGGCCCTTCCACCCATTCTGGGAGAGCCTGGCACCCTTTTATATAGAAGGTCTGACACTTTGAATGGCATGGGCAGGAACGACCTCATCAACACCACCAGGGCGATACTAGCGAAGGCGGGGTTCGACGTCTCGTCCGCCCTGACGATAAGGGGCGTCTGCTTCGACGTCGTGGCCAGACTGGACCAGAGGGTCCTGATAATCAAGGTGCTCAGCAACATCGACGCGTTCTCGAAGGAGAACGCCGAGGAGATGAAGGTCCTGGCCGACGCCCTGAGCGCGACCCCGCTCGTGGTCGGGGAGCGCTCCAGCTCGGGTGCGTTGGAGCCCAGCATCGTCTACTCCAGGTTCAACATATCCATCGTCTCCAACGAGACCCTGGCGGACCTCCTGCTGGAGGAGGCCCCTCCGTTCATCTTCGCCGCCCCCGGCGGCCTTTACGTCAAGCTCGACGGCGACCTGCTGAAGACCATCAGGGAGGACCGCGGCATCAGCCTCGGGGCCCTGGCGGAGACGGCAGGGGTGTCCCGCAGGACCATCCAGATGTACGAGTCGGGCATGGGCGCCATGATCGACGCCGCCCTGCGCATCGAGGAGTACCTCGGACTGCCCATAATCGAGCCGATAGACCCCTTCGAGTTCAAGAGCGAGGAGCGCAGCAAGGAGGAGCGCACCGGCCATGAGCCGATCGACACCTTCGCGGTGAACCAGCTCTGCAACCTCGGGTTCTCGGTCACCCCCGTCATCAAGAGCCCCTTCGAGGCGGTGAGCCACAACGACAAGGCCCTCATGCTGACGGGACTAGGCACCGACGACGCCAAGCTCGTCCAGAAGGCAGTCGTGGCATCGGACATCGCACGCATCATGGACCGTTTCTCCGTGCTCATAGTGGAGTACAAGCACGACCGCGACAACATCGACTCCACAGCGGTCGTCTCCAACGACGAGCTGAAGAAGATCGACGCCCCGGAGGACCTCACGGACCTCGTGGCCTCCAGGGGGACCAGGAAATGATCGAGCTGACCGTGGACGGCTGCAGGATCTGCATCCTGCCGGTGGTCAACGGCCTGCTGTCCGAGACCGGGAAGGTCGAGTCCGCCTACGGGGATTTCGAGGCGTACGGCGCATCGCTGGGCATCGAGGGGATACAGGCCATCAAGAACAGGGTCCAACTCGAGAGCGACTTCGAGGTCAGCGAGCTGGACATCGCGTACGCCCAGAGGATGGAGGAGCTCACGGGGGAGCATGTGGAGATCCCGTCCCCCGCCATGTGCGTCCTGGTGGACCTCTGCGCCAGGGACGGCAGGAACGTCATAGCCTTGGACATGAACGACGCCGACTTCACCGAGATGTACTGCGACACCGTGAGGGCGTGGGACTTCGTGAAGGAGCACCGTCTCGCCAAGAAGGGCATGAAGCGCAAGTTCAGATCCACCGAACCGACCGCGTTCGCGGTCGAATGGGATTCGTTCATTCACGAGGTCAAGGGCTACAGGCAGGTCTCCGAGAAGAGGGAGAGGTACATAGCGGACCAGATAAGGGACGTGGCGAGGTACAAGAAGAGCCTCCTGGCCCTGATAGAGGTCGAACGCGCCGAGAACATAGCCGCCCTCCTGAGGTGAACCATGTCCTGCGAAAGATGCGACGAATGCCGCGAGGCGGGCTACCTGTTCTGCATCCACTGCGGCGAACCGCTGGACGCGTGCCCGCACTGCGAGGAATCCATGGCCGAGGGCCATGCGTTCTGCATTTCCTGCGGCAGACCCCTTCGGCCTGTTCCGGAGAAACCCGTGCAGTCCTCATGGAACGTCATCCGGAGCATCGTCATCGGTGTCTCCGCACTTGTCACCCTGCTGATGCTGACGGAGCTCTGCGCCATGCTTCTCGGTATCGG
>CASFMM010000020.1 GCA_949295765.1 uncultured Methanomassiliicoccales archaeon
GCTTCCTGCGGTATGGTCCCGAGGGATGCGTGTGCGCGGGCCAGGGCGGCCTCGACCTGCATCTGGTAGTAGATGCGGCTCTCCTCGCTGAAGACGGCCTTCATGTCTTCGCGGCCGTAGCGGTAGTCAAGGGGACAGACGTTGCTCATGTTGATCGTGTGCGCGGATAGATTTAAAATATAAATGATATGCGCCGACAGCAAAGCCGTTTCCGAGGGCTCCCGGAGCCTCCGGAGCTATATAAAAACGGTCGGGTCCGCGGGTCGGTGCCGTTCAGGAAACGTGCCCTAATAACTTTGTTTAGGTACGTGCGTAACAAGGTATGGAAATCCTTATAAGGGAATTCCTGATAGCCGTTCTCGCAAGTGGGTCATGCTTTCGATCATGACCGTGTTGAACATAGGTGTGAAAATTTATGGAAGATTTTGTGGAGGAAATTCAGCAGCAGGATTCTCAGGTAGAGCAGCAGGCAGCAGAGGTACAGGAAACGACTGAAGCCGTCCCCGCTGTTGAGGAGACTGCAGAGAACGAGGTCGTTTCCGAAGAGACCATTGAGGCCCTTGAGGAGAAGCGCGACATCGTTAACGAGGATGCCGAGAGGCACAGAAAGCTCAGGGACGAGCTGAACAACCAGACCAAAGAGTGGAAAGCGAAGAGGGACGCCCTCAACGCCCAGGTCAGGGAGCTCGTCGACGAGGCAGGCAAGTGCAGGGAGGAGCGCGACTCGCTCAACCAGAAGGTCAGGGAGACGCACCGCCCTCAAGGAGCAGCTCGCCCCCTACAGGAACGAGAAATCCGACGAGAAGAACGAGGTTCCCGTCAAGCAGCTGAAGAAACAGCTCCAGGATCTTGAGTACACCCAGATGACCAAGCCCCTCGGAAAGGACAAGGAGAACGAGATCATCAAGCAGATCTCCGTCCTCGCCAAGCAGATCGAGGAGAGGGAGAAGATCTACGAGCAGAACGACGAGGTCAAGAACCTGGTCCAGCAGCTCAGGGACGCCAAGGCCGAGGCCGAGGTGTACCACCACCAGGTCTCCGAGTACGCCGAGAAGGCCCAGGCCGCTCACGACAAGATGATCGGCTTCTACGAGCAGGCCGACAGGCTCAGGAAGGAGGCCGACGCAGCACAGGCGAAGTTCGTCGAGTGCAAGCAGGCCGCCGACGAGGAGCACAAGAAGCACATCGAGCAGATCAAGTCCGTCCACGAGATGGACAGGGACGCATCCAGCTTCCGCAACAAGAAGAACTCGGTCCGCAAGAAGAAGTCGGACAACGAGGGCAAGAAGGAGGCCAAGGAGATCTTCGAGCGCTTCAAGGCCGGAGACAAGCTCTCCACCGAGGACCTCATGGCCCTCCAGAAGTCCGGGTACCTCTGAAACTCATTGGAGGGCTGGTCTCCCAGCCCTCCTCATATTTTATCTTTGAGCTTAATCAATTAAGCACACAGCTTAATTTTTCTGATAAAATTTATATATTGTCTGAACTTATCTCAAACTGCTGGGATACGGCCAGGCTGTAGAGTGCATCCCATCCCTTCTTATAATCTGGCCGATCCCCACACCCTTACAGTTTCTGCGACCTTCTTAAGAATAATTTTAAATCGCGCGCGCGGATGTATCGCCCGATTAACCATGGTCTTGGAAGGATTGGGCAAATCCCTGAGGGGAGTCCTCGGGCGCATAGGCAGCGCCTCGTCGGTGGACGACGAACTCATCAAGGACATATGCAAGGACCTCCAGCGTGCGCTTCTGGAAGCCGACGTCAACGTCAAGCTGGTCCTCGAGGTCACCAACAGGGTGAAGGACCGCGCACTCAACGAGGCTCCGGACGCCGGCAGGAGCATGAAGGACCATGTGGTCAAGATCATACGCGATGAGCTCGTCAGGATGGTCAACAGCGACGCCCCCGGCATCGCCGTGAAGCCGCAGACCATCATGATGGTCGGACTGTACGGTCAGGGTAAGACCACCACCACAGGCAAGCTCGCCATGTACTTCTCGAAGAAGGGCCTCTCGGTCGGACTCATCGGCGCCGACGTCTATAGGCCCGCGGCTCTCGACCAGCTCAGGCAGCTCGGCGAGAAGGTGGGCGTGGAGGTCTACGGCGAGCCCGGACAGACCGACGCCGCGCTCATCGTCAAGAACGGACTCGAGCGCTTCAAGGACAAGAAGATGGTCATCATCGACACCTCCGGTAGGCACGCCCTGGAGGACGACCTCATCGACGAGATCAAGAGGATCGCGGATGTGGCCAAGCCCGAGGAGAGGATCCTGGTCCTCGACTCGCAGGTCGGACAGCAGGCCGGCCCCCAGGCGGAGGCGTTCCACAACGCTGTGGGCGTCACAGGGGTCATCCTCACTAAGATGGACGGAACCGCCAAGGGAGGAGGGGCGATCTCGGCGATCTCCAAGACCAATGCCAGGATCGTCTTCATCGGAACCGGCGAGCACATCCGCGACCTGGAGGCGTTCGACGCCAACAAGTTCATCTCCAGGCTCCTCGGCATGGGGGACCTCGGCGGCCTCGTCGCCATGGCGGCGGAGGAGATCGACGACCCGGAGCAGGCCGAGAAGATGACCAGGGAGATGCTCAGCGGCAAGTTCAACCTCAATCACATGTACTACCAGATGGCCGCGGTCGGGAAGATGGGCACGCTCCAGAAGCTGATGACCATGCTCCCCGGGATGAGCGGAATGGAGGACAAGATCGACTACGAGGCCTCCCAGAAGAAGCTGCTGATCTTCCGCACCATCATGGACTCCATGACGGCTCAGGAGAAGGACGACCCCTCCCTCATCAAGGCGAAGAGGATAGAGAGGATCGCCAACGGGGCCGGCGTCACGCCCCACGACGTCCGCGAGCTGCTCAAGCAGTACAACACGATGAAGAAGACGATGACCTCCTTCGGCAAGGACCGCAAGATGCGCAAGCAGATGATGAAGCAGATGGCCGGAGTGGACCTCGACAGCCTCAAGGAACTGCAGGGATCCGGATGAGGTACTTCGTCATCACAGGGCACAAGGCCGTCTCGACGGGGGACTTCAAGCTCGACGACATCGCGGGAGGGGCCGGGAGGCTGGACATCCTGTGCAGGTGCGTCAACTCCGCTTTCTTCCTGAGCCACAACCTCCGCAAGGACGTGGAGATCTACCTGGTGCTCGAGGGGGGCGACGACGCCCCGAAGACCGTCGTATTCAAAGGGGAGGACCTCAGGTACCTGAACCCGGACGAGAGGAGCACCGCCTCCCTGATCAGGAACGCCCTCCTCAAGCCGGTCGCCGAAGGTGAGGAGATCAAGTCCTCGCCAGGGGTCTACGTTACCAGGATGTCCTTCCCGGACGTCCTCAGGAGGTTCTCCGATAGGGGCAGCTTCGTCTACCTGAAGGAGGACGGGGTGGACTGCAGGGATTACGCGTTCCCCGAGAACCCCGTCTTCGTTCTAGGGGACAACCGCGACCTGACCGAGGATGAGGAGTCGGAGCTGCTGTCGTACGGCCCCGACAAGATACGCATCGGGCCTCTGAGCCTGCATGCGGACCATTGCATGATCATAGTCCATAACGAGGCCGACCGCAGGTCGGAATGAGGTGATACCATGGCAGATACCGTAGAGAGGATCCCGCAGCACAGGCACTGCGTCAACTGCGGGAAGGCGTTCGTCGGAGAGGGCAGGTTCTGCAGCGAATCCTGCAAGGAGACCGCCGGAGACGAGGTCAAGGGCAAGCTGAAGAAGCTGGGGCTCATCTGGGTTGCGATCGTCGCAGTCACGATCGTCTTGGTGGTCCTGACGCTCGGTGCTGAGTGATGACGAAGGCTGCCGTAGCCGGCACTTTCGACATCCTGCACGACGGGCACAAGGCCCTGCTGGCCCGCGCGTTCGAGGTCGGCGACACCGTGGTGGTCGGGATAACCTCCGACCGCATGGCCGGCGAGGGCAGGGACGTCTCGGTCCCGCTGCATCTGAGGAGGGCCGAGTTGGAGCGCCACCTGTCCGGGATGGGCGATTTCAGGGTTTTCGAGATCGACGACATCTACGGGCCGGACGAGGAGATGGACGACGTCGACGTCCTCGTCGTCTCCGAGGAGACGCTCGGCAACGGCAGGGTGCTGAACGACCGCAGGGTCTCCAGGGGGCTGAAGCCCATGGAGCTGTCGGTCGTACCGCTGGTGAGGAGCGACGACGGGTCCAAGATAAGCGCCTCATCCATCCTGAGGGGGGAGTACGGAAGGTCCGGGCACCGTTCCGTGGTGGACATAGCAGTCGGTTCCCTGAACCCCGTCAAGGTCTCCGCCGTACGCTCGGTCATGGAGCGTGTTTACGGCGAGGTGAGGATCACAGCCGTCGACGTCCCCAGCGGCGTTCCCCCGCAGCCCTTCGAGGGACAGACCCACGAGGGGTCCCGCAACAGGGCCCTGGCGGCCCTCGGCGACCACGACATGGCCGTCGGCATAGAGGCGGGCGTGTTCGAGATGCTGGACGGCCTCTACGACATCCAGCACTGCACCATCGTCAGCCGCGACGGCAGGGAGACCTACGGCCACGGGTCCGGGTTCAGGTACCCCGACAGGATCGCGGAGCTGGTGAGGTCCGGCATGACCGTTGGTGACGCCGTCCACGAGGTCTACGGCAGCACGGACATAGGCAAGAGGCAGGGCGCGGTCGGCCTGCTCAGCAAGGGCCTCATAGACCGCAAGACCCTGACCGAGCAGTCGGTCACCGCGGCGATGATTCCGCGCATATGGGATGAGTGAGATGTTCTACAGGCAGAGGATACGCAGCGATTCCAAGTACCTCACAGACGAGTCCAAGATGACGGGGAGGGGCGAGCACGTCATCATCCCCGTGGACGACTCCGAGCTCAGGGAGGCTGTGAGGATCAACAACTCCAAGGGAAACCCCATCACGGTCGCGGCGATGAGGACCGGCGTCTGCGGGGGATGCGTCCCCCTGGAGGGGGACGTGATATCCCTGGAGCGCATGTCCGGCGTCCTCGGCATAGGCAGGGACGAGAGGAGCTACTTCGTCAGGGTCCTGCCCTGCACCACGATCGAGGAGATCAACAGGGTGCTCAGGAACCGCGACTTCACCCACCTCGCGGATGTGACTGAGGGTGCGAGGGACATGCTCCTGTCTGAGCCGGTGCCGTACTTCTATCCCGTGGACCCGACCGAGATGAACGGGTCCATAGGCGGGAACATCGCGTGCAACGCGTCAGGCCCCAGGACATACAGGTACGGGCCCACCCGCGACTGGGTCAGGAGGCTCAGGGTGGTCCTGCCGGAGGGGCAGTTCGTGGATTTCAAGAGGGGCGACTACAGGGCCGAGGGCAGGCGCATCAGCTTCCCCGCCGGCAGGTCGTACTACTCCTTCGACATCCCGTCGTACGATTTCAACACAGATGTGAAGAACGCCGCCGGCCCCATGTTCCACGAGGACATGGACCTCATCGACATGTTCGTCGGATCCGAGGGGATGTTCGGCATAATATCCGAGGCCGATGTGTACGTGGCCCCGTGGCACCCGTTGGTGTCCAACATCCTGTTCTTCCCAACCGACGCCGACTGTCTGGAGGCCGTGAGGGAGATCAGGTCAGACGGCATCGTGGACCCGGAGTTCATAGAGTACATGGACTGCAGGTCGCTGGACCTTATCCGCAGGGTCACATCCTCTGACCCGGCCATGATCAGGGTGCCCAGGCTGCCCGACAGCGCCGGCTCCGCCCTGTTCTTCGACATGCAGCTCACGGACGACATGCCCGCCAGGTACGCCAGGGTGGGCGAGATCGCCGAACGTCACGGCGGCTCCCTGGACAGGTCCTGGTGCGGCCACGAGGAACGCGACCGCGAGAGGATGAGGGAGCTGAGGCACTCGATCCCGAGGTCCATATTCGAGTACGTGGCCTCCCTGAAGGGCGAGATGCCCGGCATCCACAAGATGGGCACCGACATGTCCGTCCCCGACGACGCGGCCGACGAGATGATGTCCTACTACTCGGAGCAGCTGGACTCAGCCGGTCTGGAGTACGTCATATTCGGGCACATAGGCAACAACCACCCGCATGTGGAGATCATCCTGAAGTCCATGGAGGACTTCGACAGGGCCAAGGAGGTGTACCGCAGGTTCGCCGAGAAGGCCGTGGAGCTCGGCGGGTCTCCCAGCGCGGAGCACGGAATAGGCAAGATCAAGAGGGAGTACATGCAGCTGATGTACGGAGAGGAGGGGGTCGAGGAGATCCGCAGGATCAAGAGGATCCTGGACCCCAAGAACATCCTCTGCCGCGGCAACATCGTGGAGGTCGACCGATGAGGTTCGCCGTAGCCGTCAAACAGGTCCCGGACACCATGGAGATGTCCGTGGACGAGAACGGGTCTCTGGTCAGGGCCGGGGTGCCCTCCATACTGAACCCCTACGACGAGTGCGCCTTGTCGAGGGTGCTCGAACTGAGGCGCGAGGGGGACGAGGTCGTCGTCTTCACCATGGGCCCTCCCCAGGCCAGGCAGGCGCTGGAGAGATGTCTCGAGATGGGGGCCGACAGGGCGTACCTCCTCACGGACAGGGACTTCGCCGGGGCCGACGTCTGGGCGACGGCCAGGGCCCTGACAGCTTTCATAATCAAATTCGTCCCGGACGCGGACCTCTACGTGTTCGGGAGGCAGGCGATCGACGGGGACACGGGCCAGGTGCCGTTCGAGGTGGCCGCCCAGCTGGGCGTCCAGCAGTTCGCCTATGTCGAATTGCTTTCCGTCTCGCATGACGGTTTCACCGCCGTCCAGGACTACGGCGACGTCCGCAGGACGTGCTCCGTCCCCAGGGGATCGGTCGTCTCGTTCGGGACAGTGGACCCCAACGGGACCCTGGTGTCGATATCCGACTACCTTTCCGCCGGATCCAAGGTCGTCGAGGAGGTTGACAGGGTGTCTATCGGGCTCGGCCTGTACTCGGTCGGGCTGAAGGGGTCCATGACCAGGATCGTCTCCACGACCGCTTCCTCCAGCGCCAGGCGCAACAGGAAGGTGGAGATCACGGACCCTGCAAAGGGGGCCAGGTTCATCATCGACGAACTGGAGGCGGTCAGATGAGCGAGTGTTCCGGAGGATCGTGCTCCACATGCTCCTCATGCGGTTCCGACGATCCCGACAGGCTCCCTCCGGGGATGCTCAAGGTGTACAACCTGAACCAGTCCACCGCCGACGGCATCCTGGTCTGGATCGAGACCGAGCCCGACGGGGACGGAGTGAGGATGGCGGACGTCAGCGCCGAACTCCTGGGTGCGGCGAGGAAGCTCTCCGACGGACGCGTTTTCGCCGTCGTGTTCGGAGGGACGGAGGTCAAGCCGCTGTACCCGAGGATATTCGGATGCGGCGTGGACTCCCTCTACCATGTGAGGGAGAGGGAGCTCGAGGTCTACCGCCCCGAGGCTTACGCGTCATGCATCGTCTCACTCATCAAGCGCATAGAGCCCGCCACCGTCCTGATCGGCGCAACGACCCGCGGAAGGGAGCTCGCACCCAGGATCGCCTCGGAGCTCGGCACGGGCCTGACCGCGGACTGCACCGGCCTGAGGGCCGAGGGCAGGAAGATTGTGATGACGCGCCCGGCTTTCGGAGGGAACCTCATCGCCGACATCGAGTGCCTCAGGTTCCCCCAGATGGCCACGGTCCGTCAGGGGACGTTCCCCATGCCGGAGGAGAGGGAGGGGACCGGAACCGCGATATACTGGCAGTTCGGGGACGGCATGGGCAAGGACATCGTCTCGGAGGAGAGGGTCGTAGATTCGGGCAGGGACATACGCGACGCGAGGGTCCTGATCTCCCTGGGGGACGGCATCCGCGACAGGTCCCTGATCGATGTAGCCGAGTCCGTTGCGGCGAAGGTCGGAGGGATGGTGTCATGCTCCAGGTCGCTCGTCGAGAAGGGCTGGATGCCGCGCTCCCGCCAGGTGGGGATGTCCGGAAGGACCGTAGCCCCCGACCTGTACATCGCGTTCGGCATATCGGGCGTGGTCCAGCACCGCGTCGGGATGTCCGGTGCCGGGAAGGTCATCGCGGTCAACAGCGATCCCGACGCGCCCATACACCACTATGCGGACCTCAGTCTCATCGCTGATGCAGGGGAGATCCTGAGGGAGATGGACAGGGCGCTCTGAGAACAAGGATCGAGGGCCTTGCGGCCCTCTTTATAATCATTCGTTGGTTCAGTAGGGGTTCCTCTCGGACACCTCCACCATCGCGCGGATGTTCTCGATAGGTGTCCCGTTGGGTTCGGCGCATCCGGCTCCGAAGATGAATCCTCCACCCTCGCCGGCGTCGTCGAAGCACTTCTGAGCGGCGGCCCTGACGTCGTCAGGCGTCCCGTTGAGCATTATCGAGACGGGGTCGATGTTGCCCATCACCGCCATCCTGTCGCCGAAGGCCGCCTTGGCGTCCCTCAGGTCCACCGCGTGGTCCAGGCTCATGGCCGCCGCCCCTGTCATGGCGAAGTCGTTGAGCATCGGGCTGGTGTTCCCGCAGATGTGCAGCATGGTGGGGACTCCGTAGTCCCTCCTCCAGTGCTCGATGTTCCTCTTCAGCAGGTCCCTGTTGAACTCCCTGAACATGTTGTCGTCGATCATGCTGGCGGAGGAGACCGGGTCGGTGTACACGACGTAGTCCGCGTCGATCTCCTCGAGCTCCGCGGTGACGATGTCCCTGGAGAAGTCCGCTCCTCTGGCGATGACCTTCTTGGCCTCGTCCGGCTCCATGAGCATGAGCATGAGGAGGTCCTCCACGCCCCTGAGGAACCCTGTGGTGGTCAGCACGCCCTCGCACCATGCCGCGGTCATGACATCGGGACAGGCCTGCTCGACCGCTCTGAGCATGTCGATGACGTACCTGTGGAGGTTGGGGCATGATTTGGCGTCCAGCGGGTCGTAGAGCTCCTTGGAGTCCACGTCCTCCGGGCAGGTGAAGTACGCCGATTTGAGGGAGCCCTGGTCGTTCTCCGGCAGTTTCACCTCCATTCCCGGGAGGTCCATGAATATGCCCTTGGTCTCGATGGGGCCGAAGAAGAGGTCGGCGCCGGTGTCGGCCACCCATTTTCCCATGATCTCCTTCACGAGCGAGGGGCTCTTCCTGCATTCGTCGAGCGTGTGGCCGGTGTATCCCAGCATGGCGGCGTTGCCGAAGTCGCAGACGGGCGCCCTGTCGGGGACATCGCCGTCGAACACCGCTACGCAGCGTTCCTTGGATTCCATCCTGACGGTCGTGATATCACCGGGATGAAAATCGATTTAGAAAATATTTAAATGGTTTATGAAGCGGGATGGATGTGCCAGCTCACTCGGTCTTCTTGGAGTGGGATATGGCGCACTCCGCGACCTTGTCGGCGTGCCCGGCGACCTTGACGTTGCGCCAGACCGCCTCGATTCTGCCGTCCTTGCCGATGAGGAATGTGGATCTGATGGTGCCGACGGTCTCCTTCCCATAGGACACCTTGGTGCCCCATGCGCCGACCTTCTCCATGAGCTCGTGCTCCGGGTCGCTGAGCAGCTTCACCTTGAGCTGCTGCTTGTCGATGAACTTCCTGTGGGAGTCGGTGGAGTCCTTGCTGATCCCGATGACGGGGATGTTGCGCATCATCAGCTTGGGGACGTTTGCCGTGAACTCCACGGCCTCCTTGGTGCATCCGGGGGTGTTGTCCCTCGGGTAGAAGTAGACGATGTGCCTGATGCCCTCGAGCATCCTGCTGTCGAACTCCTCGCCGTTCTCATCCCTGAGCACGAAATCCGGGAACCTGTCTCCTACGTCCATGCCCTCACCTCAGAACAGGGTGTCCTTCTTCATGGCCACGATAGGCTCCAGGTCGATCTCCATGAAGATGATCGGGTGGGTGATCTCGTATCCGACGACCACCGACGGGGCCATCTCCCCGAACATTCCGATCTCCTTCCCGTCCATCATGATCCTGGCGCCCCTGCCGGGGACGAACGTGGGGAGGTCGCAGGGCTCGAGCGTGTAGTCGAGGCGCATCTCCCTGAGCACGGACTCGGTCAGGGACTTGATCTCGGTGAAGGAAGTCTTGGAGGCGGTGACCATGGCGCAGAGGCGGGGCTGGGTGTGGAAGTCCCTGACGACGTTGCCGATCTCGAAGATCCTCTGGGGCAGGTCCCTGTGCTTGTTGTGCCTCAGGATCCTGACCAGGCTGGGCATGAGGTACGGCCTCAGGCAGGTGTGGTCCTCTGTGATGGGGTTGAGCACCCTCACGACGTCGACCTCCGGGAGCCCGGAGATCTGGAACTCGTCCCTCTGGTTGCTAAGCGTGAGTGTGGTGACCTCGTTGAATCCGAGTCCGACCATGACGTCCCTGAGATTCTCGGAGAACGTAGTGAGCGGCGACATGGAGCCGGAGGTCTGGACGAGGGCGTGCCTCCCTCCGAACCTCTCGAAACCGTAGCCGGTGGCGACGTCCTCGTAGATGTCGACGTCGTGCATGATGTCGAGCCTGACGGAGGGGATGGTGACCTCGACCTCGTCCCCTTTCGCAACGGCGTCCATGCCCATCCTGCGGAGGCACTCGACCATGCCTTCGGGGCCGAGCGCGGTTCCCAGGAACCTGTCGCACGCGGATGCGGAGATCGTCCTCTTGGAGGGTGTGAGGTCGGGGGAGCGGAACGTCTCTTCCCCGTCGTGCATGATGACGGTCTCGATCCTCCCTCCGCGCTCGGCCAACGCGGTGGCTACTATGTCGAGGGCGCCCTTCACGGCCTTGCGGTCGTTGCCGGTGACGTCGATGAACAGGTCGTGTTTCCCGACGGTGACGGTGGTGAGCACGCCGTTGATGATCGGGGGGAACGAGAGCACGGATCCGTTCCTGTCCAGGATGATGGGGTACCTGTCGAAGCCGTCGAGGAGGTGGGCGTAAGCCTTGCCCTTCTCGTTCCTCTCGAGGATCTCCGCCAGGTCCATCTCCTCGTCCATGGCGAGGGGGACGAACCTCACGGAGTGGGGGTCCACGAGCTTGTATACGAACGGTGGTTCGACCTTGTTCAGGTCGTGTATGCCTATGGCCAGCTTGCTTCTCTTCCTGCCGATGGTGATGTGCAGCTTCTCCTGCAGCTCCATCATGGACCTGAGGAACTCGTCGTCGATGTCGACGCCCCTGACGACTCCGCAGAGGAACCAGGGTCTCATCTCCTTGACGCTCGGGTCAACCGTGACCTCGATGTCGGAATCCCCGACATCGTACTTCTTCATCCCAGGCTCGATGTCCAGGAATGCGCGCAGCGCCCTCGCGAGGCCCTCGACGCTGTAGAGGTCGGGGCGGTCCGGGAAGAACTCGACGCCCATGTCCTCGCATCCCGGCTCGGTGTCGTGCATGTCGGCACCGATCATGGGAATCCTCTGGACCAGCGTCTCCTGGGGCACTTCCTGCCCCAGCATGTTGCACAGGTCGCTGTACTTGAAGTTGATCAAAGGCATGACGCCCGAATCGGAGACGCCCTATAATAAACGCACGCGTGCGCGTGTGTGCCCGCTAACGGGTCTCGGGTTAGCAGGAAAAAGTGGACGAGGGGCCGGAGCCCCTCATGCTCATCTGCCGAGCGCCGCGTGCGCGCTGCCCAGCTGTCCCGCTGCCTGAGCTGCGAGGGTGGAGAGCTCTCCGGCGAGGACGGTGGCGGCCACGATCTCCGCCAGCTTCCTGGCCTTGCCCTCGCCCAGGCATCCGATCATCTGCAGCGCCTCGCGCTGGCAGGGCAGTCTCGTACCGCCGCCCACGGTGCCGACCTCGACGGTGGGCATCCTGACGCAGATGTACAGGTCCCCGTCGACGTCCTCGCAGGAAGTGACGGTCATGCTGCCTCCGACCACCTGCGCCGGGTCCTGACCAGTGGCGATGTACAGTGCGGCGACCATGTTGGCGGCGTGGGCGTTTGCACCCAGGGTGCCCGCCATGCTGCTCCCGACCAGGTTCTTCCTGTAGTTGGTCTCGACGACCGCCGCGGATGTCGTGTGGAGTCTCCTCTCGACGATGTCCTTCGGGATCCTGGCCTCTGCTACGACGGTCTTCCCGCGCCCGTTTATCATGTTGATCGCGGCCGGTTTCTTGTCAGAGCACATGTTCCCGGACACGGAGATCATGACTGCGCCGGTCTCCTTCTCGATCAGTCTGCAGACGGCCTCGGACGCTATGGTGGCCATGTTCATGCCCATGGCGTCCCCTGTTTCGAACGCGAACCTCAGGAAGAGGCTCCTTCCGTCGGGGTACTTGTCGATTCTGGCGAGTTTTCCGTGGCTGGTTGTGGACGCAACCGCAGCCTGGATGTTGTCCATGTGGCCGTCTATCCATTCCATGACCCTCTTGCCGTGATCGATGCCCTCGACCCTGAGGACGGGGGCGCGGGTCATCGCGTCGCCGCAGACCATCGTCCTCACGCCTCCTCCGTCGTTCATCACGGACATTCCGCGTGAGATGGACGCCACAAGGGCGCCCTCGGTGGTGGCCAGCGGAACCAGGAACTCGCCGTCGGCGTACTCGCCGGTTATCCTGACGGGACCGGCGTATCCCAGGGGGATCTGGACGGTTCCGATCATGTTCTCGATGTTCTTGGACGCCCCTTCCGGGTCGAACCCGTACTTGGACACGGTCTCAAGGGAGGCTCCCGTGAACTCCTCCGCCGCTTTGCGGCGCTCGTCCACGTCTGCCGCCGTGTACCCGCGGTTCTTCAGTCCGCTGTGCTCTGCCATGGCCCCTGGATGCAACTGGAAGGTAATAATAGTCACCCGAGAACCCTCTTCCCGAGGTCTGGCACATCGAAGTCCCGATGCCATCAACTTTTAAACGATGACATGTTCACACAGACCATGCGCCAAGGATGGTTCTCGGACAAGGTGGAGGACGTAAGCGACGCCCTCGACAGCGCGGCCGAGAGGCTCCATCCCAACAGGGACGGGATCAAGCCCGTTCCGGACAGGGACCGCCGCCTGATCAAGGCGTTCCCCAGCTTCCTGGCCATGTGCCTCGTCATCTGGGTGTGCTGCATAGTGTACCTGGGGGACTACTCGTTCTCCAAGCTCGTGGAGATCCTGTGCCTGGCGTTCGTCGCGTGCTTCGCCGCCCTGGGGGTCCCCTGCCTTCTGATGATGGACCGCGGCGTCTTCAACAACTGGATCGTGTTCCTCCTGTCGGTTTTCATGACCGGCCTACTCTGGATCTCGGAGATCTACATGGGCCAGGTCTACTACGCGGAGGCGATCTACGACATCATGAACACCCTCGGCTTCCATCTGGACGACATAATGCAGTTCGTGCTCGGGTTCGGAGGGACGCTGGCGATCCTCTTCTTCACGTCCATAGGGGTCCTAAGCGTCATCAGCGCCTACATGCGCACCTACATGGCCCGTGTGTTCCTGTCCATGCAGAAGAGGGCATGCACCGGTAAGCGCGGGAAGGCCGAGAAGTTCTTCATGGTGCCGGACATAATCGATGTGAAGGAGGTCGTCCTGGAGCCGGAGAGGGACCAGCACACCTTCCACTTCTCGACGGCCGTCAGCGTCACCGTCTACCTGTTCGTCCTGGGCCTGCTGATATCCTCGTACCTGTTCGTCAACCCCCTGCTGATATCCGTCATGGGATGGAAGACCATGCTGGCGGTGACGATGATGCTCTCCATGTTCACTCCGGCGCTGATCCTCCCATGGATGATAGTCAGGAGCCTGGGCGCCAAGGTGCGCTCCGACGCCCCCAGGGACTACTTCCTGTGGATCGGAGCCAGGACCAGGCTGTTCTCCACGTTCGCGGCCCTGGGTGTGTTCATGATGATGTTCATACTCTCCGTCTACCTCGGCAACAGCGTCACCGAGATCATAAGGACGTACGTGTCGTTCCTGGTGCCGCTCCTGGCCACCTCGATAGTCTACGGCGCGATATACGCCAACAACTTCGACATACAGGTTTGCGGGGACATCCGCGAGAAGTTCGATGAGGGCAAGGAGAGCAGGGAGAGTCCCCGAGGTCCGTCGACCTGATCAGTTGGTAAAGGAGGAAAATGATGAGCCACAAAGGCTGAGACTTCCCTGCTTAAAAACGCGATTAGCTCATCATATTTAAAGAGAACTGAAGTAAACGCCGTTGTTTTCACGGCGTTAGGATTTTTCCCCGGTCTTCTTGGATCTTCTTATCTGGATGGTCTTGCCCACCACCAGCACGATGGCCAGCGTTGCCAGGGGGATGAAGGCGTCGGTCACATCGCCCAGGAGCCAGTACGCCGCGACCAGTCCGATCACGCCGAAGACGCCGTACCTCTTCAGGATGCCGCCGGACCCGAGGAGGACCATGAACCCGATGATCACCGCCCAGACGACGAGGTTCACTATGACGTCGGAGGACAGCATCAGGAACGAGGAGTCCCCCACGAACTCGGACACGTACCTCTCGACGACCGTGTCGACGATCACGGGGACAACCGTGACCAGCACGAGGGTCATGACGAGGCCCCCGGCGAACGAAACCAGCGCATCCTTGGCTCCCATGCCCCTCCCGTAGCGCGGATCAGGATATATCGGTGTCCCCGGGGGATCCGCCGACCACGTTAACTACTGGAACACGTTCGGGATTGCCATGAGCGATGCGGCGTACGAGGCCATGAGCAAGGCGAAGAGACAGGCGGAGAGCGGCAACGCGCAGGGTGCGGTCGACACGCTGGAGGCCTATCTGCGCACGGACCCGCACAACACCAAGCCCAGGCTCCTCCTGGCGGACATCATCATCCACAAGCTGGACGACATGAAGTACGGGATGATGCAGCTCGACATCATCCTCGACCTGGAGCCTGACAACGTTGATGCCCTCAAGGCGGCCGTCACCGTGCTGGCCAAGCACAAGAAGTACAACGAGGAGACCGACGAGAAGTTCCAGAGGATCCTGGAGCTGGAGCCGTCGGCGGAGATGTACAACCAGTACGCCAGGTTCCTCAGGCACCAGATCACGGACTTCGACCGCGCCAGGGAGTACTACGAGAAGGCCATCGCCCTGGATCCCAAGAACTACGACTACCATCTGAACTACACGGTCCTGCTCCTGAACGACGTCAAGGACTACGTGAAGGCGAAGTCTGAGCTGGAGTACCTCCTTTCGGTCAAACCCGGCGACATGAACCTCAGGAAGAACTACGACAAGCTCATGAGGGAGAAGTTCGACAGGGACGGCAACCTGAAGAAGAAGGGCATAATGGGGAAGCTGAAGCGCTGATACGGGGCTTCGGAGACCCTTGAATTGTTTAGGTCCTCCATATTTGGTATATAAAATTTGTTAACGGAGGTAGAAGGATGTAACGCCGTTGAATAGCGTTATATACCTTCTCCACCTCTGTTGTTCCCAGAGGTTGAATCATGGAACTCAAAGGATCCAAAACCGAAGCCAACCTGCAGGCCGCCTTCGCTGGCGAGTCCATGGCCAGGAACAAGTACACCTACTACGCCTCCCAGGCCAAGAAAGAGGGATACGAGCAGATCGCCGACATCTTCCTCGAGACCGCCGAGAACGAGAAGGAGCACGCCAAGCTGTGGTTCAAGGCCCTCCACGACAACAAGGTCCCCAAGACCATCGAGAACCTGAAGGACGCCGCCTCCGGAGAGAACTACGAGTACACCACCATGTACAAGGAGTTCGCCGAGACCGCCAGGGAGGAGGGATTCACCGAGATCGCCGCCCTCTTCGAGGCCGTCGGTGGAATCGAGAAGACCCACGAGCAGAGGTACCTCGACCTCCTGAAGAACATCGAGACCGGTGTCGTCTTCAAGAAGGACAAAGTCACCATGTGGAAATGCCGCAACTGCGGATACATCCACGTAGGCGAGGAGGCCCCCGCAGTCTGCCCCGTCTGCAAGCACGCCCAGTCCTTCTTCGAGGTCAGGGCCACCAACTGGTGATTATCAAACTCCAGGGGCCCGTCTCAGGACGGGCCCAATCTTCATTTTTTTCCATTACCCCGTTCTTTTCTCAGCTGTTTACGATTATCGTAGAGCATTGATACGAACCATCTTTTAACGTCCACAGCGATACGAATCACGGAAAACACTTAGCAAGATTCGTAAGGTGATCGAATGAATGCGAAAACGATAACGGCGGCCGTCCTGGCCGTCCTGATCGCGGTATCGCTTGGGATGGCAGCGGCATCCGAACCCTCGGAGGCCGCCCCGTCCGATGCGGAGTCCATCGATGAGACGATGGAGTTCACCGCTCTGCAGACCTACGAACTAGATGGGAAGAACCTCATCTTCACAGAAGGCGGCAGGCTCGTCTTCCACGAGGCCTCCGTGCTCTCCGTGAACGGGAGCACGCATCTCGAGGCCTCCGGAACCATCATAACCCTCATGCCCGGGTCCGTGGTGTCGTACATGGGCAACCTGTACGCGGTCACGGAGACCATCGACATAGGTCTCGACGGATCCGTAGACTTCTCGTTCGACATGGATATAATGTCCGAGACCCCCAGCGGGAGCTTCAGCATCGACATCAGCGATGGCGGGGAGCTCAGCATGCTCGGGGGAGTGACCAGGGGAGGTCCCGACAAGGAGGCCGAGGCCCAGGTGGAGTTCACCGAGAGCGCCATCGTCATCGCCATGAGCATGGACATACCTTTCACCAGCGGCACGATGACCAGCCTGATGATGTCCTCGATGTACCCTGGGGTACAGCTTCCGTTCGAATCGTTGGAGAGCGAGATGACCGGAATGACCTTCGAGATGAGGGCCTCCGTCGACCTGGCCGCCGGAACCATGTCCATGACGGACATGGACGGCAGCGGCCCCGCCTTCATGGAGGTGGAGTCCGGCGTGTACTCGGTCCCGGACATGCTCGAGATGAGCATGGAGGACATGAGGATGACCTTCTCCCTCGAATCTGTCGGAGAATCCATGACCGTTCCCGTCAGCATCGACGTGGGCTCCATGAGCGCGACGATGTCCAACAGCGGGACTTCCCTCACAGCGGACATCAGCGGTCTGAGCACCGACTTCAGTATGATCATGGATTCCAACGGGTCCGTCTCCATCGACGGAGGTTCCGACGGAGCCCCGTTCGAGGTCGCTGTGGATTCGCTCGGCCTGGGCATGGCGCAGACCGCGGACGACAGCATCGTGTTCACAATGGGCTTCACGCTCACCGATGCGAGTGTGCTCGTGTCCATGGACCTGGCAACCGGACAGACTGTCCCCGATACGGACATGACCATCGAGTCCGGCACCGCCGCGGTCCACTACACAGCGGTCGCCGAGGGCGTCACGACATCCGTCACCGCATCGACCGAGGAACTCATGGTCTCGGCAGCCATCGGGGCGGACGGCATAACCCTGGATGCGTCCATCGGCTCTGCCAGGGCCGACCTGGGCGCCGACGGCAGCCCGTTCGCATTCGGCGCGGAGGTCAGGGGCATGACAGTCTCGGCCATCGGCAGCCAGACATCCTCCATCAGCATCCTGTCCGTCGAATCCGTGTCCATGGACGTCCAGGTTCCCGTGGGTGCCTCCACCTATCAGAAGCGCACCGTGGAGTTCCAGGGCATCGAGGCGCAGATGACCGGATCGACCGTGTCGTACGTCAAGGTCGAAAGCATGACCGCGAGCGGTCCCGGCGTAGCCGTGGACACCATCACAGAGACCGTGACGGGAATGGAGGTCTCGACGGCAGAGGGCCTCATGCTCTCGTTCGACCGCTACCGTGCCGACGTCCTGGGTCTGGACGGAAGCGAGGGATACGTCGAGGCGACCGATGTCGCCGCCACGCAGGAAGGGGACATCTCGGGAGACTACGTCTACGCCCTCGGGCACAACACCTACAGGGCGCTGGACGGCAGCCTATCCTTCGTCTCGTCGGGTATCGCCGTGTACGACGGCATGACCGTCGAGTTCCTCGACAGCTACGTGGGCGACCTGGCCGTCTACGGAGGAACGGTCAACGGAACAGCGTACGTCTGCGGAGGCTGGATGCACACCGTCGCGGATCCGGAGCGCACCTTCACGGTGGACGGCTACGGCGGATACGACGTCGCCTTCGACTTCGAGGACTCCCGCATCGTGTCCGCGGAGGCTGTCCTCTGCTCCGACATGTACCTGGAGAGCTATTTCCTCGGAATCGAACCCTACGACCCGGCCCAGGGTGGAGTTCCGTACGAGCTCAACGACGACGGGACGGCAACCTTCACCGACCTGAGCGGGGGGACGATCACGGTTCCCGTGGGGCTGGTCACGTTCACCCTGACCGTCGACGGAACCGCTGCCGAGTACAGCTACGGAACCACCGTCACCGTTGAGGCGAGCACCTCCCAGGCGGGAATGGTCTTCGCCGGATGGTTCGACGGCATCCAGATAGCGATGCCCGGAGGGGATTACTACGTCAGGTACGACGCCGAGATCCAGGAGCTCTGGGCCCCTGCGGACTACGACGTCGTCTCCGTGGAGGGAGGACTGTCCGTGGACATCGGTGAGGGCGGAGTGTTCTTCGTCGCCGACGCATCGACGCTTCTGGGAACCAGGAACGCTGGGCCGGTCACCGAGCTGACGGTAACCAACAGCGCCGGATCCGTCACCGTGGATCTGGAGGAGGTCGGTTCCGGGCCTCTGATGGTCATGATGTCCGAGATGGGCCAGACCCCTGTCGGATACATCAACGACGCCGCGTCCGGTTCGAAGATGTACATGATGCAGGCATCCATTCTGGCTCCTAACGGCGAATCCACCCCGTTGGAATCCAAGGTCTCGTTCACCGACAGCGCTCCC
>CASFMM010000021.1 GCA_949295765.1 uncultured Methanomassiliicoccales archaeon
GACAGGATGACGGGCGCCAGCCTCAGGACCGCCTCGTCCAGGACCTCCTCGGACGAGCACAGCATCAGCAAGCGGTTGTCCCTGGTGAGGCTCCTGTCGAACACCGCCCCTGCTTTCACAGCGAGGTACATGCCCGGCAGGTAGTCCCACTTCTTGTTCAGGAAACGGACGTGAACGTCGGTGCGACCGCAGGCCAGGTAGGCGTAGTCCACGCAGGACGCCCCGAACATCTTGAAGCGGCCCACATCGTCGAAGCATCTGCTCATGAGGTTCGCCTGCCCCCTCCTGAACTCCTCCGACCTCCTGCTGAAATCGCCGGTGGACAGGACGCACTCCCTCAGTGGCCTCGGCGATGCGGGACTCATGGGCCTATCGTTGAGATACGCCCCGTCCTCGGTGGCCACGAACATCTCGTCGAACACCGGCAGGTAGATGCACGCCATCGTGGGGACGCCGTCCTCGAGGAAGGCGGCCTGCATGCCGAAGAACGGGATCCCGCGGGTGTAGTTCATGGTGCCGTCGATCGGGTCCAGAACCCAGCACCTCTCCCCCTCCCTGGCGTCCGGATGGGTCTCCTCGGAGATTATCGAGTCCCCGGGGAACTCCTCGGCGATCCTGGACAGGATGTACTCCTCCGTCCTCACGTCGGAGTCGGTGACCACGTCGTAGACCCCCAGGGCGGTGTCCTTCCTCTCGGCGGTACGGTCCCCTCCCAGGACGATCGGCGCCGCCTCCCTGAAGACCCTCTGGATGAACTCGGCCTCGCGCATGGTATCAGTACCTGTTGTCGAAGATCCTGTTGGTCTTCTTCTCGCTCCTCGGCAGGTACCCGACGCTGACCGCCATGGGCTTCACGGTGACGTTGATCTTCGACTTGATCTTCTGGACCAGCTCCTGCTCCATGGCGGGCCTCTGGTCCTCCGGGCGGTCGGTCTCGAAGTAGACCGTGACCTCGTCCCTGCCCATGAGATGGTCGATCATGACCTGGTACTCGCTGGTGGCCCCGTCTATGGTGGAGAGGACCTCGTCGAACTGGGCGGGGAACATGTTGACCCCCTTGACCTTGATCATGTCGTCGGTGCGCCCGACGATGATGTCTATCCTGGGGAACCTGGACCCGCAGGGGCAGTCCCCGGGGATGATCCTCGTCAGGTCGTGGGTCCTGTACCTGATCAGCGGCGCGCCCTCCTTCCTCAGGGTGGTTATGACCAGCTCCCCCACGGTGCCGTCGGGGACGGTCTCCCCGGTCTTGGGGTCGATGATCTCGAAGTAGAGGTAGTCGTCCCACATGTGGATGCCGTTGCGGTAGTCGCAGCTGATGCCTATGCCGGGACCGTAGATCTCCGTCAGGCCGTAGATGTCGTAGAACTCCACACCCAGGTCGGCGGCGATCTCGTTGCGCATCTTCTCCCCCCAGCGCTCGGAGCCGATCACGCCCTTCCTGAGGGCGAGCCTGTCCTTTATCCCGCGCCTCTTGATCTCCTCGGCGAGGAGCAGGGCGTACGAGGACGTGGCGCAGAGCACAGTCGACTGCATGTCCTCCATCATGCGGAGCTGCTTCTCGGTGTTGCCGGGCCCCATGGGTATGGCCATCGCCCCGAGCCTCTCGCATCCGGCCTGGAAGCCTATGCCTGCGGTCCAGAGCCCGTATCCGGGTGTGATCTGGATGCGGTCCTTCTCGGTGATCCCCGCCATGCGGTAGCACCTCTCGAACATGACCGCCCAGTCCTCCACGTCCTTCTTGGTGTAGGGGATGACCACCGGGGTCCCGGTGGTGCCCGAGGACGAGTGGATCCTGACGATGTCCTTCTCCGGGACTGCCGCAAGGCCCAGCGGGTAGGCCTCCCTCAGGTCTCCCTTGTCGGTGAACGGCAGGGTCTCGAAGTCCTCCTGGGTGCGGATGTTCGTCAGGTCGATGTCCTTGAACTTCTCCGCGTAGAAAGGGCTGCGGTGCTTTATCTCCGACAGGAGCTCCGTCACGACCTCCCTCTGGTACTCGTTCATCCTCATCTCTTCATCCCCTCCAGGATCTGCGCGGCCTCCTCGCTGCCGCGTGCCGCGGCTTTTGAAAGCCATTTGCGGGCGTTGTTGTCGCTGCGAACCATCCCCTCGCCCGAGAGGGACATCTTGCCGAGCTCGCACATCGCGTCCTCGGAACCCATGTCCGCCGCCTTGATCATGAACTTCGACGCCTTCGCGACGTCCTTTGGGACCCCGTCGCCGTTCAGGTACATCGTCCCGAGCCTGTAGCCTGCCTTGGCGTAGCCGCCGTCCAGGCATTTCATGAAGGCCTCCGCGGCCTTCGCCGGGTCCCTTTCCACGCCCCTGCCCTCCAGGAGCATGACTCCGACCCTGTACAACCCCATGACGCTGCCCGCGTCCGCCGCCCGGGAGTACCAGTAGAACCCCTTCTCCCAGTCCTGCTCTATGCCCTCGACGTCGGTGTACATGAAGCCGAGGTTGAACATCGCGCGGGCGTACCCGAGCTCTGCGGACCTCTCGTAGAGCTCCATGGCCCTCTCCAGGTCCGCCCTGACCCCGGTCCCGTGGGCCTTGATGTACCCGAGGTTGCAGAGCGCCTCGGCGTTGCCCTGGTCGGCCGCGAGGCCGAACCATCTGGCGGCCTCCCTGCGGTCCTGGAGGACCCCCTCGCCTTTGAAGAAGAGGTAGCCCATGGCCACCTGCGCGTCGGCGTCCCCGTTCTGGGCCGCCTTGAGAACTGTTTCGAAGGACATGTCAGCGCCTCGTATGCGTCCTGCGGACATAAACCTCGGGATGGTCGACGTACTTGCCGAGGTAGTAGAACGCGGCCAGGAAACCGTTGAATGCCGCATCGGAGTAGAGCTTGACGATCTGGGAGTCGTCCGCCGGGATCAGCCCGCTCTCGTAAGCCGACGCGAGGTAGAACTGGGCGTCGGCCGAACCGGCGTTTGCGGCTCTGGCAAGGAGCCTCAGGGACTGCCCGTCGTCCCTCCTGACGGCTATCCCCTGATGGTACATCATGGCGATGGTGAACATCGCGTCTGGACTGCCCAGGTCGGCCGCCAGCTGGTAGTAGTCCATCGCACCGGACTCATCCCCTGACTCGAACAGAGTGTCGGCCGTGGTCAGGGCGCTCTCGATCTCGTCGATCTCCGACTGCGAGTCGGTGGAGAGGAGCCTGGCTGTGCGGGACTCAAGCGTCTCCGGTTTCTGGCCGTCCAGGGTCTCCAGCACGGACCTCCAGCATATGAGGCACTTCTCGTGGCCCATGTCGACGCCGTACTTGTACCACCTGGCGGCCTCCACCAGGTCCCTCTTCATGATGTGGATGCCGAACTCGTATCCGAGGCCCACGTGCAGGAACATCTCCGCGTCGCCGGAGATGGCCGCGGACGCGAACCACGTCTCGGCGTCAGGAATCGACTTGTCGACGCCGAGCCCGTTGGCGTACATGTAACCGACACCGAACTTCGCCAGGGAGTCCCCCTGGGACGCGGCCTTGCTCAGCCATGCGAAGACCACGTTGTCGTCCTTCGGCACCAGCTCGCCCAGGGCGTACTCGCGCGCCAGCGCCATCTGGGCCTCCGGCTTGCCGAGCCCGGCGGCGGCGTAGAGGTGCCTCATGTAGTGCTCGTTGTCCTGTTCGACGAACTCCCCGCTGCCGTACATCTGCGCCAGCTCCCAGTGCGCCCTGGCGCATCCGAGCTTGGCCGCCCTCTCGTACCATTCGAGGGACATGTTGATGTTCTGCGCCATCTCCTTGCCGGTCTGGTAGAAGTAGGCCAGCGCCAGGCAGGCGTAGGGGTCGCCGTGGGCGGCGTCCTGTCTCAGGTTCGGACTCAACGGGATCTCTCCGTCTTGATCTTGTTCAGAAGGGCGACGGCGTCCCTGTCGCCCTGCTTGGCGGCCTGGTTCAGGAACTTCTTGGCCCTGGGTACGTTCTTGTTGACGTACTTGCCCTCGTAGTAGAGCTTGCCGAGGTAGTACTGGGCCTCGTAGTAGCCCTGGTCGGCTGCCTCGTTGAGGTTCCTGAGGCCCTCCTCCACATCCTGCGTCGTCCCCGTTCCGGTGATCTGCAGCATGCCCAGGAAGGACTTGGCGGCGGGGTGACCCTGGTCGGCGGCCTGGTCGAACCACATGACCGCCTGGTCCAGGTCCTTCTCCACGCCCCTGCCCTCATAGTAGAAGCAGGCCAGGGCGTACTGGGAGTTGACCTCTCCCATCTCCGCGGCCTCGGTGAACCACCTGACGGCCTCCGTGCTGTTCTGCGGGAAGTAGTACCCCGAGCCGTACATGCACCCGAGGGCGTACTGGGCGTACCCGTTGCACCTCTCCGCCGCCACGGTGAACCACTTGGCGGCCTTCTCGAAGTCCTTGGGCAGGACCTGCCCCTCGAAGCACATGTTGGCGTAGTCGACCATAGCCTGCTGGTATCCGCCCTCGCAGGCCTTCTCCAGCCAGTTGGCGGCCACCGACGGGTCGCGGGGGACGCCCTGTCCGTAGGCGTACATCATGCCGATCTGGTACTGGGCCTCCGCATGGCCGTTCTCCGCGGCGCGGCCGAACATCCTGGCGGCCTCCCTGTCGTCGGAGTACCTGGTCCTGGGCATGGAGTAGATGAACCCGAGGGCGAACTCCGCGTCGGGGTCGTCGCCGTCAGCGGCCTTGTGGTACCAGGACATGGCGCTCTTGAGGTCGGGCTCGGTGTCGCACAGGCCCTCGTCGTACATCTTGCCGATGCGGTACATGGCCTGGGCGCAGCCGTTCTCGGCGGCCCTCTTGAGCCACATGACGGCCTTCTCCCGGTCCTTGCGGACCCCCTTGCCCATGAGGTACATGAATCCGATGGTGTTCTGGGCGTCCACGTCGTCGTTCTCGGCGCAGACGGTGTACCATCTGATGGCCTCGGCATGGTCCTTCTTCACCGACTGCAGGCCGTTGTCATAGATATCGAAGAGCTTGGAGCAGGCGTCCGTGTCCCTCTGCTCGCCCCTGAGCCTCAGCGCGACGAGCCCGGACTCCGCCTGCGGATCGTTCCTCTCGATCTCCTGACGGACGATGTCGGCCGGACGGTATCCGGCGGAGGCGGCGAGGGCGAACATCTCCAGGGCGGTCTTCTCGTCCCTGACCGTGCCGGCCTCGCCGGTGTATAGGAAGAGCCCGTGCAGGTACTGTGCGTCGGGGTTCGCTTCGGCGGCCCCGTTCTCCGCCTGGACGGCGGCCTCGCGGAGATCGTACTCGGGGGAAGCGCAGTCCATGTGCCTGCGGGAAGGGATGAACAGACCTTCCTCGGTGCTCTGTGAATCAGACATGGCTCGTCCATAATTGCTCCTTATAATAATCCTTCCTAGAATAGGGAAGGACAGGTTGCACGATGACCGATTTACCGGATCCAGCTCGATGTGTGTGCTGCACATCATGCGGCGTTTTCAAACAACCCTTTATTATGTAAGGCTCCAATCCAGGCACTCAGTGGTACGCGCATGAACCCCGATTCAGAGAACATGGAGCCCATGGAATGGGCGAAGTTCGTCCTCCGCAATCGGAACGAGAAGGGATACGCCAGAGCGTACAACATCTTTATGACCAACGCCCGCGAGGGCGACGCCGACGCCGAGTACAGCCTCGGCATGATGTACGCCAGGGGACAGGGCGTCCCCAAGGACTACGAGGCCGCTCTGTCCTGGTTCCAGAAGGCCCACGAGAAGGGCCACAAGGGTGCCACCTACTTCCTGGGGAAGATGTACTCCACCGGGGTCGGCGTCCAGAGGGACTCCCGCGCCGCTGAACGCCTGTTCCTCAAATGCGCAGACGAGGACGTCCGCGCCCAGTACGAGATCGGACTCCTGTACTTCAGGGACGACGACATCCCCCGCGACCTGGAGAGGTCCGCGAAATGGATGCTCAGGGCGGCCAACAACGGCCACGCCGAGGCGCAGTTCATGATCGGACAGTTCTACAAGGCCGGAGCCGGCGTCCCCAAGGACATGGGGAAGGCCGTCGAATGGCTCACCTCCGCCGCGCTGAACAGGCACAAGGGCGCGCAGATCCTCCTCGGCAACATGTACAGGATCGGGGACGGCGTCGAGCCCGACAGGGAGGAGTCCGACCGCTGGTACGACATGGCCGACGGGAAGGTCAATCTGAAGAAGCTGTGAGCCTCCTCGCCAGACGGATCTTCTGACGCTTGTACTTGGGACTGTCCGGATAAAGGTATTCCACCTCACCTTCGTCCATGAGTTCCTGCAGACATCTGCGGAACGTGTTGTTGACCCCCTTGTATCCCAATGAGGCTGCGAGGGTCTTGCCGCTCTGACATCCGTTGACCCTGAGGGACTCAAAGATCAACGATGCACCTGCTCTTCATATGCATATTCATATGCACATGCACATGCATATACACACATTCATGCACATATGGGCATGAATTCGTTGAAAAACGAGAGTGAATGATACATAACCACTCATAACATCAGGCAACAGAGAAAGAATGTTATATGTTGCAAAGCATCCGAGATACATGGATGAGAACAGAGTGGTTCCAGACGACCCCGAGGAGATCAGGCGGATCATCGCCACCCTCCCAAAGGGGATCGTGTCAGTCAAGACGATCCGCGGGAAGACCAGATACTATCATCAGTGGTACGAGCAGCACAAGCAGAACACCAGGTACGTCAAAATCGAAGAATACCCTATGCTAAAGAGGGACATAGAATACAGAAAGGCCCTTGAGAGAAAGTTGGAGGAGATCGGTGAACAATCGTCGGACAAACCGACGTTCCGTCTAAACGTCATGACTGGCCTCGCCCTACGCAACCTGTCCGATGACGTCATGGACCTTGACAGGCGTGACTGCTACCCCATACTTGAACGCTATCTCCGTAGTAGTTCCAAGAAGGTGTGCGTCATATACGGCCTCCGCCGCACCGGGAAAACCACCCTGATGCTCCACGCCATGGATGCCATGACCGACGAGGAACTGGAGAAGACCGCATACATCCGCGTTGAAAGGAACACATGGATCAACTACCTCCATCACGACATCTTCGAACTGCAGAGACTCGGATTCAGAACGGTCTTCATCGATGAGCCGACGCTTACCAACGATTTCATAGGCAGTTCTTCGTGGTTCGCCGATGTCATCGCGGGCACAGGGATGCGGGTCGTACTGTCTGGCACGGACTCCCTCGGATTCTATTTCGCGGAGAACGACGGGCTGTACGGAAAGGCCGTGATGATACACACCACATATATCCCGTTCAGAGAGCACAGCAGACTCCTCGGCACAATAGACGTCGACGACTACATCAGATACGGGGGCGTTCTCATGAAAGGGGAGTTCGACATCGAGGACCCGCCCGACGTCATAGACGACCTCGTCTTCCGGGATGCAGAGACCGCCAGTAGATATGTGGATATCGCAATAGCGAGGAACATACAGAACTCTCTGAAAAAGCTCGACTGGGGGAACCGTTTCAACAGCTTGCTCGCACTTTACGAGAGAGATGCTCTCACGGGGGCGATAAATCGTGTGGTGGAGGACATCAACCACCGCTTCCTCGCGGTGTCCCTGAACGAGGACTACAGATCCACGATGCTCGAGGAGACGTATCGGAACGTCAGCAACGACAAGAACCTCAGGACCCGCGACGGAATCTTCAACCTGATGGATTTGGATCGCATCAACTCCGATCTCATGTCGGCACTCGACATCCGCGACCCGGACGATAACACCAGATTGAACGAACGCAGTGTTGCGGAAATCAGAAACTATCTCGAGAAGCTGGACGTTTTCGCCAGGATGCCCGCCGAGACACAGAACCCCGACATGGACACGTCGTCTTACTCCATCTGCATCCAGCCTGGAATGAGGTTCTGCCAGGCTCAGGAGTTCATGAGGTCGCTGAACAGAGACCCCGAGTTCAGGAAAATCACTCCCGAAAGACGCAAAGCGGTTTACAAGAGGGTGGAGGACACGATATTCGGACACATTCTGGAAGAGATCGTCCTTTACGACACGATGAAGTCGTTGAATCCGAAGAGGTACTCGGTGTTCAAGCTGTTCATGGACTCCGGGGACTTCGACATGGTGATAGTGGACAATGAGGAGCTGACCTGTGCCCTGTTCGAAATCAAACACAGCACCTCGCGTGTGGCGACACAGTACCGCCACCTCATAGACCTTGATAGGTGCGACTATGTGGAGAGAACATACGGACGCATAGTCGGCAGATGTGTCCTGTACCGCGGCGGAGATGCGAAAACAGGGAAGGGAGTGAACTACCTGAACGTGGAGAACTATCTGACCAGGCTGCCGGAGTCGGCCAAGGCGATCATGAAGAAGGGAGTCGCCGGGAAACCGGGAACTTCCGATTGAGAAGGTGCAGGGGCGAACCCCTGCGATTTTGAACTCACTTGAGTCCGACGATCCTCCCGTCGTCCAGGAGGTCCATCCTCATGGCGGCGGGGACCTTGGGCAGTCCGGGCATCAGGGTCAGTGTTCCGCAGACGGGGACGACGAATCCCGCTCCGGATGAGAGCTGGACCTCCCTAACGTTCAGGACCCATCCCCTCGGGGCTCCCTTCTGCTTGGAGTCGTCCGTGAGGGAGGCCTGCGTCTTCGCGATGCACACGGGCAGGTTGCCGAACCCGTCGGCCTCGATCTGGGCGATGGTCTTCTCCGCGGCGGGGGTGTACGTGACGGATCCCGCGCCGTAGATGTTGGTGGCGACGGCCTCGATCTTGTCCTTGATGGACGCCTCGTCGGGATACAGGAACTTGAAGTCGGGCTTGTCGTTCTCCAGCGCGTCCAGGACGGTGTTGGCCAGGTCTATTGCTCCCTCTCCGCCCTTGATGAAGGCGTCGGAGAAGGCGCACCTGACGCCGATCTCCCTGCAGTGCTGCATGACCAGGTCCATCTCCTCCTGGGTGTCGTGCTCGAAGTGGTTGATGGACACCACGATCGGGAGCCCGTAGGAGGACATGTTCTCGATGTGCTTGTCCAGGTTGCACAGTCCGGCCTTAAGGGTCTCGACGGTGAGGGTCTCGGGCTTGTCCAGGAAGCCTCCGCCGTGGGTCATCAGCGCCCTGATGGAGGCGACGACCACCACACAGTCGGGTCTCATGCCGGACTGCCTGCAGACTATGTCCATGAACTTCTCCCCGCCCAGGTCGGATGCGAATCCCGCCTCGGTGATGACGTAGTCCCCGAGCTTGAGGGCCGCCTTGGTGGCGATGATGCTGTTGGTTCCGTGGGCGATGTTGGCGAACGGGAACCCGTGGACGAACACGGGCTCGCCCTCCAGGGTCTGGACCAGGTTGGGGTTGATGGCGTCCTTCAGCAGGACCATCATGGCACCGACGCACTTGAGGTCGGCCACGGTGACGGGCTTGCCCTCGTAGGTGTAGGCGACGACCATGCGCTCCAGCCTCCTCCTGAGGTCGGCCCTGTCCTCGGACAGAGCGAGGATGGCGGAGATCTCGGATGCGGAGGTGATGAGGAACCCCGCCTCGTGGGGGACCCCTCCGAGGATCCTGTCCCTTCCGAGACCGGTGACGATGTTCCTGAGCTCGCGGGCGTTGATGTCCATAGCCTTCTTGAACACCACCTTGGTGGGGTCGATGTTGAGGGCGTTGTCCCTCACCAGCTCGTTGTCGATGATCGCCGACAGCAGGTTGTGCGCGGCGGTGACGGCGTGGATGTCCCCGGTGAAGTGGAGGTCGATGTCCCACATGGGGTACACCTGGGAGTAGCCCCCTCCGGTGGCCCCTCCTTTGATTCCGAAGGTGGGCCCGATCGAGGGCTCCCTGAGGGCCCCGACGACGTTCTTGCCCAGTTTGCCGAGTCCCTGGATGAGTCCGATGGTTGTAACGGTCTTTCCCTCCCCGGCGGGAGTGGGGGTGATCGCGGTCACGACCACGAGCTTCCCGTCCTTCTTGTCCTTGAGCTTCTCGAGGCTGGCCAGGGGCACCTTGACCGATTTTGGATGCGATCTCCCTGATGTCCTTGACCTTCGCTGACTCTGCGATCTCGATGTCGTTCATCATGAGCCTATGTTACCAGAAGTACCATAAAAAAGGGAACGGTGCAACCGAGCCGTCGCTCACTCCGTTAATCCCCGGAAGGGTTAACGGAGGTTCAAAACGGAGGCTGGATGAATGCCGCTGGCCCGACCCCTCCGATTCCTGACTCAGGATTAAATACGATGACTTCGGCGCCCCTGGGCCGGCATCCACCCCTATATCAATGTTAAGATTCACTAAAGATTTCAAAGGAATTTCTAAAAATGTTTAGGTTGAGCTAAAGTTAAATACTTTTTAGGGATTCCTCAAAAGTATGAATCCAGGTACCTACGCTTGTGCGGGGTTTGAAAAAAGCGCATCCTGCAGCGGCAACAGCATGGCGAGTTCGCCGGGTATCCCTATCTCCATGGCCAGAGTGGGGGACAAGGGTACCGTCGTCAGCATTTCTGGAAGGGAAGAGACCAAGAGATTCCTGGCGGGACTCGGATTCACACCGGGCACTGAGGTGAGGGCCGTCAGCGAAGCCAGCGGGAACGTGATCCTCGACGTCAAGGGGTCGAAGATCGCCATTGACCGCAAGATGGCGTCCAAGATCCTGTTCTGCCCAGAGAGCTGATAGAATGACGACATTGAAAGATGCCGAAGTGGGCTCCACGGTCAAGGTCGTGAAGCTCCGCGGAGAGGGGGCTCTCAAGAAGCATCTGATGGACATGGGCATCACCAAGGGATGCCAGATCTACGTTCGCAAAGTGGCGCCGCTGGGCGACCCCATCGAGATCACCGTCAGAGGTTACGAGCTCAGTCTCAGGAAAGGTGATGCGAAGAACATCGAGGTCGAGTGACCGCCCTGTTTTCTGACTCGCGCTGCGCGATTATCGACACTGTCAGCGCGAGCTATGCAAGGAGAGAAGAAAGATGAGTCTGACAATAGCATTGGCCGGTAACCCCAACAGCGGGAAGACCACCATGTTCAACAAACTGACAGGTGCGAACCAGCGTGTGGGGAACTGGCCGGGAGTCACCATCGACAGGAAGGTCGGAAAGATCCGCGGGACGGACTACGAGCTCGTGGACCTTCCCGGAATCTACTCGCTGTCGCCGTACTCCCCAGAAGAGATCGTGTCGAGGAACTTCCTCATAGAGGACAGACCCGACGCGGTCATCAACATAGTCGACGCGACGAACCTGGAGAGGAACCTCTTCCTGACCCTCCAGATCATAGACACGGGTATCCCGACGGTCATCGCGCTGAACATGATGGACCAGATCCGCAAGCTCGGAGACCAGATCGACGTCGAGAAGCTTTCCAAGGAGCTGGGATGCAAGGTCGTCCCGGTGTCCGCGCTCAACGCCGAGGGCATCAAGGAGCTAGTTGCGGCGGTCGGAGAGGTCGCAGAGGCCAAGCAGACCCCCGAGCCCATGTACTTCGACGGCGACGTCGAGGCCGCCGTCTCCCAGGCCAGGGAGGCGCTCAAGGGCAAGGTCCCCGACGAGGCGCTCAGGTTCTACGCCGTGAAGCTGGTGGAGAACGACAACGCCGTGTGCGAGAGGTTCCCGGAGGCGAAGGACAGGATCGCCGGGGTCATCAGGGAGCTGGAGGAGAAGAAGGACGACGACGCGGACTCCATCGTCGCCGACGGAAGGTACAACAGAATTACGGACATCGCGCAGTCCGTCGTCAAGAAGGCGCCGAGAGACGAGCGCGGGACGTTCTCCGACAGGGTCGACAGGATCGTCACCCACAGGATCTGGGGAATCCCCATATTCATCGGGGTCATCGCCGTGGTGTTCTTCGGCATCATCGGATTCGCCTGGGGCGACTTCGAGGTCGTCGGAATCGGTACCTGGTGCACGGACTGGGTCAACGACGTGTTCATCGGCGAGTGGATCGACCCCGCCGTCAGGGAGTGGTGCGAGAGCGACGGCACCTTCAGCGCCGTCGACGCTCTGCTGTGCTCCGGAATCATCGGAGGAGTTGGAGCCGTAATCGGTTTCCTCCCCCAGATGCTGCTTATGTTCCTCGCCCTGTGCATACTCGAGGACATCGGATACATGGCGAGGATCGCGTTCGTTATGGACCGCGTGTTCAGGCACTTCGGTCTGTCCGGGAAGACCCTCATCCCCCTGCTCGTGGGAACCGGCTGCGGTGTCCCCGGAGTCATGGCCTCCAGGACCATCGAGAGCGAGAGGGACAGGCGCATTACCGCCATGACCACCACATTCATACCCTGCGGCGCCAAGCTGCCCGTGATCGCCATGATCACCAGCGCCGTGTTCCCCGGAAACGGTCTCATCGCCGTCTTCTGCTACGTGATGGGAATCTTCCTGGTGCTCGTGTCCGGAATCATCCTGAAGAAGCTGAAGAGCCTCTCCGGAACCCCCGCTCCGTTCATCATGGAGCTGCCCCCCTACCACATCCCCAGCGCGACCAACATCGTCAAGGGGACCCTAGACAGGGGATGGGCGTTCTGCAAGAAGGCCGGAACCATCATCCTGGTGTCCTGCATCATCCTGTGGTTCCTTGCTAGCTACGACACCGGCCTGCACTACATCGGAGACAACGTCGGAGACGCCCAGTCCATCCTCGCCGCGTTCGGAGAGGCCGTCTGCGTCATCTTCGCGCCCCTCGGATGGGGAGACAACTGGGAGCTCACAGTCGGAACAATCACCGGACTCATCGCCAAGGAGAACGTCGTCGGTACCTTCGGTACCCTGTTCGGAATCGAGGCCGGCGAGAACGGCGAGGGACTCGAGGTCGTCCTGTCCGGCATGCTGACCAAGTCCGCAGGACTCGGATTCCTGGCCTTCAACCTGATCTGCGCCCCCTGCTTCGCCGCCATCGGTGCCATGCACAGGGAGCTCGGAAAGTGGAAGGACACCGGACTGGCCGTCCTGTACCAGTGCCTGCTGGCCTACGCCGTGGCCCTGATCATCTACGGCTTCACCAGCTACATCGGCGGATGGAACTCCCTGGTGGTCGACGGAACTCTCGTCGAACAGGCCGCGCCCATCGGAAGCACGATCGCCGGCATCGTGGTGCTCGCGATCATCGTCTACCTGCTGTGGGCAAAGGACCCGTTCAGACAGCTCGCCGGCAACGACAAAGAGAAGGAGATGAAGGCATGAGCAACGACCTCGTCGTGGGCATAGTGATCGCCCTCATAGTGGTCGCATCGGTCTCTTACATGATCCACCAGAGGAGGAAGGGCATCAGCAGCTGCGGCTGCAAGGGCTGCACCCGTTGCAAGTCCGGATGCGGATCCAACGTGACCGTAGACGAGGGCGGATGCGACTGCTGCGAGAAGAAAGACTGATTCCTTAAGCAAAACAGGGGGAGCGATCCCCCGTCTTCCACCTTGTCAAATCCAGATCTTTGATTCTATGGCTTGATAAACTGGCTAAATCTACACTGTATATACATCTAAGCATAATTTAATCACATATTATGCTTATTTAGTAATCATGGCTGGGGCGAGAGTCAAACTGGATGAGTTGATAGCCAGCTCGCCAGATGGGTTCATCACAATCGAAGCGGCATAATCCAACGATGTGTACCATGGGCTCCTGACCGAGTATGTGGATGAGGGAATCCTGGAGAAAGTGGACCGTGGCCTGTACCTGTCCTCCGAAAGATGCTATGACGAGTTGGTCGCCATACAGAGGAGGTACAGGAAGGGGATCTTCTCGTTCGAGACCGCCCTGCACCTTCACAATCTGACGACGTTCCTGCCATTCAGATTCACGATGACTTTCCCAGGAAAATACAACGCTTCATCTTTCAAGAAAGGGGAGATTATAGTCAGAAGGTCTGTGCCGGAGCTATATGATCTGGGAAGGACAAAGGTCAAGACCATGCTTGGGAACTACGTGGAGGCCTATGACATGGAGCGCAGCATATGCGAATACGCCCGCGGGAACAAGGGAATGGACTTCGTGATGGCAGAGTCCATCAGAAAATATGTCGACTCCGACAAGGCAGACATCCCCAAGCTGATGGAATAGTCCGAGAGGTGATGTTAAACCAGCGCGTGTAGCGTTCATGCAATCCGCTACGCTGCTGTGAGAGGCTGTTCGGTGCTGTCCGGGGCATGGCCAGACATCGAAAACAGGGGGTACCCTGTTCGGTGACCTCCCCCTGTTCGACTTATATACTGGTATTCGCGATGTGCAATCCATGAAGCGCGGGGACGGCACCGGGGAGGAGGAGTGGGGTTATGTCTACAAGACAATAGAGTACGCCCTGTACCCCAGCCCCACCCAGAGGAGGGCTCTGGAGGCTACCCTGTCCGCGTGCGGATCCGCCTACAACCACATCCTTGCCGAATGCAAGGCGGACGCCATCGAAGGCATCCCACAGAGGAGTTACGAAGAGCTCACATCCCTGCTCCCTGGGATGAAGGCCGCCGATCCGAGATTTAAGACACCGTATGCCCAGTGCCTGCAGGACGTCTGCAGGCGCGTGGTCCGTGCTATGTCCGGATGCGGATGGAACGGGGACGGCGATCCGGAGCATCTGCCCAGGTTCAAATCTCGCCACAGATACCACTCGTTCACCTATCCGTCGTCGCAGGGCTTCGAGATCCAGGGGAACCGCATCCTCCTGAAGAAGATCGGGAGGGTACCGTACCGTCACGACTACAGACCCAAGGGTGGGAAGGCCCGCACGTGCACCGTGAGCCGTGACGCCAGGGGGAAGTGGTACGCCGCCATAGTGTTCCGGGTCGAGAAGAGGATCAGGAGCGAAGAGGACCTCGACGACCCCGCCGTACCGGAGGGCTACGACCTCGGGCTCAAAGATGTGGTCACGGACACGCACGGTCGGAAGTACCCCAACCCGAACCTGTACTCCGAGAGGAGGGACGAGATCTCGAAGCTCCAGAGGAGGATGCAATCAAACGACAGGGGCTCTCCCGGATGGGAGAGGGCCAGGCGCCGTCTGGCCGCCATCCACGAGGACATACACCGCCGGAGGAAGGGCGGACTCAACCAGCTGGCCCACGAGATGGTCCACTGCCATGACGTCATCGTGGTGGAGAGGCTATCGCCCAAGAACATGAAGGAGAAGGCGGACAACCCCGCGGTCGTCCGCGACAGGTACACCGACGCATCCTGGGGGATGCTCCTGAACATGGTGAGGCGCAAGGCGGAAGGGGCCGACGCACTCGTCATCGAAGTGGACCCCAGGAACACGTCGAGGACGTGCTCCGGATGCGGGCACGTGAAAGCCGTGTTACCGCTGTCGCAGCGGGTCTACCGCTGCGACCAATGCGGCCTCGTCATGGACAGGGACAGGAACGCGGCGATCAACATACTGGGGTCGGGGATGCGGTCCCTCCGCTTAGCGGTAAACGGTCAGCCCGACTGACCACATCGGTTGGATCTGCGTGGGACCCTTCGTGGGCCCGGTGGCGGATGGGCGACGATCGCACATCCGCTACACACGCTGGTTTAACATCCCCCTCCGAGATATTCCATGTCAAGAACAAAATCTCGAACTACCTGACGGTGCTGCAATGAGAACCAAGAACCTGCAGTCCCTGATCAGCAGAATCTGTATCAAGGCAAAACAGCTTGGAATCAGATGCAATTCACTGACCATGGAGTGAGTGCTTCAATCGTGGATTCGAAGACAGAATGTTCTAGACAGTTTGAATGGGAAGAAGCTTGTGAGTCTGTCCACACTGTTTGAAAGAGTCTGGATTCCAATGAAATCTTCTTATAACGAAAGAAGATAACGGCGTTTATGAAATACAGATGCCCCATGTGCGGATACATCTACGACGAGGAGAAGGAGGGCGTCAAGTTCGCCGACCTCCCCGACGACTGGTGCTGCCCCGTCTGCGGCGAGCCCAAGTCCGAGTTCGAGCCCTGGGAGGAGTGATTCAGCTCCCGTCTATGTGGATGAGCTGCGTGTTCTGCCTGCGACGGATGTCCTCGACGAACTCCTGGGCGATCCTGTTGCCGGCGGCGGCAGCCTTCCCGAAGAACTCGAAACCCTTTACCATGTCCTTCTCCACACCCAGACCATCGAAGTACATCCTGCCCACCATGAACAGGGCGTCCCCGTCCCCGGTGTCCGCGACCCTGCTGTAGAGCTCGAACGCCTTCTTCAGATCCTTCTCAGTGCCGTCCCCTTCGTAGTACATCGTAGCCAGGTTGAAAGTGGCCGGCATGAACCCGACGTCGGATGCGGACCGGTACCAGGTCAGGGCGGCCTTGGCCCCTCCGGGGACGACACCGTCCCTAGCTAAAGTGGCCATCTTGAACATCGCCTCCGGGACCCCGGCGACAGCGGACATCCTGAACATCCTGACCGCCTCGTCCGTGTCCTTTACGGTGCCCACCCCCTCCGAGCACATGTAGCCGACCTTGAACATGGACAGGGGGTCCCCGGCATCGGCGGCCTTCCTGTACCAGTGGAACGCCTTGGCGGTGTCCTGGGGCGTGCCGTATCCGTAGAGGTATATCCCTGCGATCTCCGGGAAGGCCTGCTCCATCCCCGCGTTGGCGGCCCTCTCGAACCAGAACCTGCACCTCTCCGGGTCCTCCGCGGCCCCGTCTACCCCGCTGTAGTAAGCACCGAGACGGTACATGGACGGGGGATGACCCGCCTCGGCCGCCGCGGTGTACAGTTCGAGCGCACCCGCCACGTCCCTCTCCGTCCCGACACCTGACATCTTCATCTCCGCCAGCCCGAAGAAGGCGTTGGGGAAGCCCTGCTGGGCCGCCTCGGCGAACAGGTCGTAGGCGGCCTGCGGATCGGTGGAGTACAGTCTAACAGCTCTCTCGCAGAGCTCGGCGGGATCGGTCATGCGACCTGCATGAGCCAGCGGACGATAAGAGCCTTGCCGTCTCACCGCCTTCGATTTTCGTAGCCGGTGCTGGACACTTTATTTGAATGAGAATGACAATCACATTGGCATGACGAAGGGACCTTTGGTCACAGCCGCGGCGGTTCTCGCCACGATACTCATCATCCTGTCCTTCGCAGTCGTTCTGGCACCGGAGCACATCGCTGTCATCGGCGCTGCCGCCGGGGTGGTCGCCCTGATAGCGGTCATCGTGATGATCGTCATGTTCTTCCGCATGAAGGGGCAGAGCTGAGATGGACGAGGAACTCGTATGCCAGACCCACGAGGTGCACGGGGACGCCGTCGACAAGGCGAGGGTATTCATGCCCGACCCCGAAACAGTGGAACAGCTGGCGGACTTCTTCAAGATCTTCGGGGACGGCACCAGGGTCAGGATACTGCTGGCACTGGACGCCGGAGAGATGTGCGTGTGCGACATCAGCGAGACCCTGGGTATGTCGATGTCCGCCGTGTCTCATCAGCTGAGGATGCTCAGGGACGCCCATCTGGTGACATCCCGCAGGGACGGGAGGTCCATCTACTACTCACTCTGCGACGACCATGTGAGGACGGTTCTGGAGACGGCCCTGGAGCATGTCGGCGAAGAGGACTGAGCCAGACGTCCTGCGATATTCGCAGTGGAACTTAACGAGCGAGATTAGTTTAGGTGCCACTGTAACATCCGCTACGAAAATCGTAGCGGTCGTTGTAAACACGTCTTGATGTTTTTATATTAATATGCGATTACGAAATTCGATGGGAAATGAAGGTTGGAATAGACCTCGGAACAACGTACTCTGCAGTTGCAAGATATGACAGAAACTCCAACAAACCGATTATGATACCCAACGCCTTCGGCAAGGAGATCACACCCTCTGTGATCTGTTTCCTCGACGACGGCGACATCCTCGTAGGTGAGGACGCCAAGGACATGCAGTCCAACGGAACCGGCGTCAACGCGGCCGCTTTCAAGAGGAACATGGGCGACGGGTCCATCGCCGTGAGCTTCAACGGCAAGGACTACACCTCGGAGGACCTGAGCGCGATGCTGCTCAAGCACCTGATCGCCGACGCCGAGAAGGCCACCGGCGAGAAGATCGACGAGGCCGTCATCACCGTCCCCGCGTACTTCAACGACTTCCAGAGGACCGCCACCATCCGCGCCGGCGAGTCCTGCGGGGTGAAGGTGCCCAAGATTATCAACGAGCCCACGGCGGCGGCCATCTCCTACGGATACAAGCACTCCACTGACAAGACGGTCATGGTCTACGACCTCGGAGGAGGAACCTTCGACGTGACCATCGTCAGGATCAGCAAGGGGAACATCGAGGTCGTCGGAACCGAGGGCAACCACATCCTCGGAGGCAAGGACTGGGACGCGGCCATCGTGAAATACGTCTGCGACCAGTTCATCGACGAGTTCGACGTGGACCCCAGGGACGACCTGCCCACCAAGAACGAGCTCATCGTCGCCGCGGAGGGCTACAAGAAGACCCTCTCCATCGCCGAGAGCGTCACGATCCCGCTCAACTACGACGGCTACAGCGCCAAGTACACCCTGACCAGGGACGAGTTCGAGTCCATGACCGAGCACCTCCTCGTGGCAACCAAGGACGTCTGCGTGGACCTCATCCAGGACCTCGGAATGTCCTGGACCGACATCGACGAGATCCTGCTGGTCGGAGGATCCACCAGGATGCCCTCCGTCGCCAGGTTCCTCAAGGACCTCACCGGCAGGGAGGTCATCGCCCACAGCGACACCGACCTGGCCGTGGCCAAGGGGGCCGCCATCACCGCCGAGCTCTACTGCAGCAACGCCACCGGGCTCAGGGCCATGCAGATCGCCGACGTCACCGCCCACAGCCTCGGAATCCTCTCCGTCAGCCAGGACGGGAAGAAGTTCGTCAACGAGATCATGATCAAGAGGAACTCCAAGGTCCCCTGCACCGTGCGCAGGCAGTTCACGATCAAGAAGGGCAACGTCACCGACAAGATCGAGGTGTACACCCTCCAGGGAGAGTCCAGGGTGCCCCTGGACTGCAACGTCCTCGCCAAGGTCGTCATCTCCGGCTTCTACAACAGGGGCCAGGGGGTCATCGTCGACATCGAGTACAACTACGACGAGAACGGCGTCGTCAACATCACCGCGTTCCAGGACGGAGAGCCCCTCCAGGTGGAGGCCCAGCCCGTGCCCGAGGACATCAGGTGGATGGGCGGAAGCCCGAGGGACAGGCCCAGCGACGAGGCGATCCTCAAGAACATCGCCATCTGCGTCGACCTGTCCAGGAGCATGGACGGCGAGCCCATCGAGGCCGCCAAGCAGTCCATCCGCGACTTCGTCAACACCCTGCAGGACAGGGACACCTACTTCGCCCTCATCGGTTTCGGCGACAAGATCAAGGTCGTCCAGGAGCTCAGCAACGACCCGCGCACGATCCTCGGTTCCATCGACGACCTCAAGGTCAAGATGGTCGGAAGGGGAACGGACGCCAGCCCGCTCGACGTCGCCCGCAGCATGCTCGCCAGGCCCGGAGTCGGCATCATCGTCGTGCTGACCGACGGAATCTGGGGCAAGAGGGACAAGGCTGTCGAGCAGGCCATGGGATGCAGGTCCGACAACATCACGATCATCGCGGTCGGTCTCGGCGAGGCCGACACATCGTTCCTCAGGCAGATCGCCACCGTCGACGACGGCGCCCTGTTCACAACCATCGACAGGCTCGGCGACACGTTCGGAACCATCGCGACAGCGATCACGTCCGGCAACATGGGACTCTCCGTCAGGGAGGGCGGACCCGGACGCACCAACCTCTCCGAACACGAGTGATCGAGGGCCACACATGGCAGAGAAGAGACAGAACTACTGTCAGCTGCTCGGGTTGAACCCGCTCAAGGAATCGACCTACAGCACAGAGGCCATCCTCAAGAAGATCGAGACGAAGAGGGGCAAATGGGCCAACGACAGCAGGAACAAGCAGAACGACACCGAGCAGCGCTTCAAGTCCGAGCGCCTGGTGGAGATGACCTCCGACATGGAGAGGGTCATGAAGGACCCCATCCTGAAGAGGAAGGAGTTCAGCGACGCCCAGAGCATACTGAAGGGCAAGGTGCAGAAGCTGAGGATGGACTGCATCATCCTCAGCGACGGCACCTTCATCGCCCTCCCCGGGTCCGCGGACAGCTACACCAAGAAGCTCCACTGGGAGGGCGTCACCAAGAGCGACGTCCTGAAGCTCGCAGGGATCAAGGAGGGGAGCCCCCCGAAGCCCGCCAGCGACAAGGTCCTGAACGCGTACAAGGGCCTCAGGGCCGTGGACTCCTACACCCCGGTGGAGATGCTGAACGCGCTGATCCAGCACCCCAACCTGGAGATCGACATAGCCCCGCTCAGCGACGGCAGCTCCTTCTCCCAGGTCAGGAACGCCTTCGAGGTTTGCGACAAGAGGGTCAACAGCGTCCGCCCCGACGTTCTGCCGGAGCAGGACTCCTACATCCAGACCATGAGGAGCGTGAAGCTGGTCCTGGAGCCCGACAAGGAGCTGGCGACGCTGATCGCCTACGGCAAGTGCAACCGCGCCCTGGTCCCCGTCATGGAGACCATCGAGCAGGAGTACTCAACCCAGCTCACCAGGAAGTACATCGACGAGCTCATGAACGCCCATCTCACGAAGGACGTCGACTCGAAGATGGCGATCCAGATCCTCCAGCTGTTCTGCCACAAGAAGAAGATCGCGGCGAACTTCTCCGACGCCGAGAGCACCATGATACGCTGCCCCGAGTGCGGCCTCATGGTCCAGGCCGGACCCAACACCGTGTTCTGCCCATCCTGCGGCAAGAACTTCAAGACCGTGTGCCCCGCATGCGGCACCGCCCAGCAGTCCAGGAACGTCATCTGCATCAAGTGCGGGTTCAACTTCAAGGAGGGCATGGAGAAGGCCAACAGGCTGGCCCTCGACTTCCGCATGAACATGCAGAAGGGGAAGATCGGCAAGGCCGAGAAGTCCCTCACGCAGCTGAAGGACGTGTACTCCGGGTACAACGGCCTGGCGGGAATGGATCTTGAGCTCCAGAAGGCCAAGACCAACATGGCCACCATGAGGAAGCTCATCATCGACTCCTACAACAAGGGCAAGTTCACGGAGGCCAAGAACTCCTGCGAGAGCCTGGTCGACCAGTTCCCGGACGCCCTGGCGGACGACCTGGAGCTGAAGCAGAAGTACGGAGACTGCGTGACCCGCCACAAGGCCGCGGAGATGTACTGCCAGAAAGCCGCCGTGGCCGACAGCAAGTCACAGAAGATGGCCCTCTACGTGGCGGCAGTCGAGATCTGCCCCGACCATCCCACCGCCAAGGCCAAGCTGAGGGACGACCCCCCGCTCGGACCCGCGGACGCCATGGGGAAGCTAGGTGACAGGTCGTTCACCATCAAGTTCGAGGCACCCCCGGACGCGTCGGGCATCACGTACTGCATCTACAGGGAGAAGAACTCCCTGCCGAAGATCACCGAGGAGACCCGCCCGCTGGCGGAGATCCCCGGGACCGTCTACGTCGACAAGACCCTTGAGCCCGGAGTGGAGTACTACTACTCCATCTACTCCAAGCGCTGGGGCATCCTGTCCAAGGAGGGCGCCCACATCGGACCGGTCATGACCATCTCCGAGGTGGACACCGTCACCCTGGAGCCCATCGACGGCGGACTCCGCATCATGTACGAGAAGCCCCGCGGCGCCACCAGGGTCCGCCTCTGGAGGACCGACGGCTCCGGCAACGGCATCGGCACCGAGATCGCCCTCAACGGACAGACCGTGTACGACGACATCGGACTGGTGGGCGGAAGGAAGTACCACTACCTGTTCGTTGCCGAGTACGAGGGCAGGAACAAGGTCGAGAGGTCCCAGGGAGTCGTGTTCAGCGGCACCGCCGTCGACGCGCCCAAGCCCGTCAAGGACATGAAGGTCAAGTGGAACAAGACGGACGGCACCTACACCGCCAAGTGGAGCACCACAGAGCCGGTCCAGCTGTACTACACGCCCAAGAAGATCACCATACCGGGGAACATGGTCAAGATGGACGACATCATGTCATGGATGAAGCCCATAGAGCCCATCATGGAGTACTCCGACGGGATGCGCTTCTCGCTCCCCGACGGCTCCGTCCAGTACATCTATCCCATCATCCCCCGCGGAAAGGTCGGGATCAAGGGGACGGAGATGCTGGTGGCCAACCTCAAGCCCTTCAGGGACGTGGAGAAGACCATCAGCAACAAGGACTGCATCATCACCATGGCATGGCCCGACGACGCCGTCGAGGCCAAGCTGGTCATATCTAACGGGGAGGCCCGCGGACTCGACGACATCGACGCCGAGATCAAGACGGTCAGGCGCGAGGAGTACATGGACGAGAAGCAGATCCGCATCCCCATGGGCCACTCCGCGAAGAAGTGCATCAACATCTTCGCCCTCTACAAGGTCAACGACGAGATGATCGCGTCCCGCGGCATCGTCGTGGACGTGTACTCCGCGGAGTGCAGGAAGGTCCGCTACACCGTCAAGGCGGAGAGGGGAGGCATGAGGATGGAGTTCTCCACCGACCCGGACATAACCGAGATCCCGCCCATAGTCGCCGTGCAGGTCGCGGTCGGCATACCCCTCAAGAGGGGCGACGGCGAGATCATCTGGAGGTCCCACAACCCGGTGGCCATCACCCAGGGGAAGGGCAGCCTGACGGTCCAGTGCAAGAACCTCGAGGACCCCTCCAGGATGAGGCTGTTCTTCGAGAACGACGCCGACTACAACATGTTCAGGTTCATACACCCGCTGTACGGGAGGAGCTGAGATGATGAGGAAACAGAAGGAGACGACGACGCCGTCTGGGAAGGAGTACATCTGCCCCTACTGCTTCGCCAGGGTCGACATGGCCAACGTGCACTACCTGTGCTCCGGCCAGACCTGCGCGAAGACCTTCGCGTCCACCGTCTCCAGCACCAGGAACGCCGAGCTCATGAAGTACGTCTCCAGGGACGGACAGAACGAGATCGACCCGGAGAAGAGCCTGTTCTACGGCAAGGACCCCAACAGCCCCAACGCCGTGGTGGCGAAGCAGCACATCATACGCAACTCCTCGGGACTCTGCGACGTCTGCAAGAGGCCCGTCTACACCAGGGTCTGCCCGGTGTGCCACAACATCATCCCCCCGGGAGCGGAGGACGAGGGCAACAGGATCTTCGTCATCCTCGGCCCCAAGGGGGTGGGCAAGAGCCACTACATCGCGGTGCTGATCAACCAGCTGAAGAACTACGTGTCCAAGGAGTTCAACGGAGTCCTGAACGCCGCCACGGACAGCACGACCCTGAAGTACAGGGACATGTACTACCGCAGGCTGTTCGAGGAGAAGCGCAAGCTCCCGCCCACACGCTCGTTCGACGTGTCCGACGAGAGCAGGGAGCCCCTCATCTACTACCTGAGGATGTTCGACGCCAAGGAGCCGAAGGTGTTCACCTTCGCGTTCTTCGACACCGCCGGGGAGGACCTGACCTCCACGGACAGGATGATGGCGCTCAGCCTCAACTCCTTCATCTCCAACGCCGCAGGCATAGTGTTCCTCGTAGACCCCCTGCAGGTCCGCTACATCAACCAGAGGATACACGTGGACAACAAGCCCCAGGTGGGGCCCGACGAGTCGGACATGCTGAACAACATCTGCCAGATCATCCGCACCAACAGGAAGCTGAAGGCGAAGGAGAGGATCGACATCCCGCTGGCGGTGTGCCTCACCAAGAGCGACGTGCTGTTCAAGGCGCCCGAGAACGAGGAGGAGGACAAGGTCCTGTTCGGACCCAGCTCCGCCCTCCACATCCCGCGCGAGCACGGCAGGTTCGACAAGGAGAACTTCGACCAGATCGACGCCGAGCTGGAGGAGTACCTCCGCAGATGCCTGGGAGACAACTTCATCCAGACGGTCAACGGGTTCAGGGAGCACTGCTACTTCGCCGTCTCCGCCCTCGGCTGCAACCCCACAGGCAACAGCCTGCCCAGGGGCGTGTCGCCCATGAGGGTAGAGGACCCGTTCATCTGGCTCCTCAACAGGGAGGGACAGTGATGGACGAGAACAAACTGAAGAACTTCCTCATCAACGGGTTCCAGCCCAAGGAGGAGCGCGACGAGGAGGAGTACGGAGAGGAGCAGATCGACGAGGTCTCCGGAGAGCCGGATGAACAGGAGGTCGAGACGCCGCAGCCCAGGGAGATCCCCGACGACGGCCTCGACCTCAGGGCATCCCTGAAGGACCTGGAGACGGAGCTGATCAGGATCAGGTACCTTGTCGAGGACCTGAAGGACGCGGAACCGGCGATGCCGGACGTGTCCAAGTACATGACCACGAGGGAACAGTTCAAAGAGGTCACGGCGGCCGTCTCCAAACGGGACGCCGAGGCAGGATACAAGGCCCTGGTGAACGCGATGGAGGCCGTCTCAGTGATGAGGGAGGACTTCTTCAAGCTCTGCCAGGGAATGAGGGAGCGTATAGACGAGATGAGTGCGGAGACCGTGCTCTCCAGCTTCGAGGCCTACAGCGTCGACATGGAGAACATACTCTCCGACGGGGGCGTCTTCATAGGCGCGTTCCCCTACGACAGGCTCAACACGCTCCACCATCGCATCGTCGGCGTCGTGCCGACCGGCGAGGCGGACAAGGACGGCATGATAGCCGAGAGGCTCTCGGACGGGTACAAGATAGGAGACAAGGTCCTTCTCAAGGAGAAGGTCAAGGTCTACAAGTACGACGCCAAGCTGGCGACGTCCGACGAAACGACTTCCGAAACATCTTCGGAAACGGTTTCCGAACCCGTCGGGAAGGAACCGGCGGACAACAAGGCTGAAACAAGCAAGGAGGAAGAAGAATGACAGACTACTGCATCGGTATCGACCTCGGTACGACATACTCGTGCCTTGCCTATATCGACGAGGATGGGGACCCGGTTGTTGAGAAGAACTTCGAACAGGAGGACACAACACCGTCCGTCATCCTCTTCAACGAGAACGGAGAGATCATCGTCGGATCCCCGGCGAAAGACATGGCCATGATGTACCCGCCCGAGAGGATCATCACCTCCATCAAGAGGCAGATGGGAACCGACTACGAGGTGGACATCGACGGGGAGAAGTACAACCCCATCATGCTCTCCGCGGTCATCCTCAGGAAGATGATCAACGACTTCAACGAGAACCACGGCTGCGACGTGAAGAAAGCCGTCATCACGTGTCCCGCCTACTTCGGTCAGAACGAGAGGGACGCCACCAAGACAGCTGGAACCATCGCCGGTCTCGACGACGTCACCGTCATCAACGAGCCCACCGCCGCCGCGATCTCCTTCGGATTCGGAAACGCAGCAGACGGGAAGAAGAGGGTCCTGGTCTACGACCTCGGAGGAGGAACCTTCGATGTTACCATCCTCGAGATCGACGGATCCTCGTTCACCGCCGTCGCCACTGACGGAGAGAGGCTCCTGGGAGGAAAGGACTGGGACGCCGTGATCTCCAAGATCATCAAGGAGAAGGTCGCCGAGGAGTCCGGAATCGACATCGAGACCCTCGACGAGGACGAGGACATCAAACAGACGCTCGTCAACGACTCCGAGACCATCAAGAAGAGGCTCTCCACAGCCGAGTCCACCAAGGGAACCCTGACCGTCGAGGGACAGAAGATCGTCTTCACCATCACCAGGGACGAGTTCGAGGCCGCCTCCGCGGGACTGATCCAGACCACCATCGAGATCATCGACCGCGTGCTCGCCTCCAAGAGCTTCTCCATGGGCGACATCGACGAGGTAATCCTCGTCGGAGGATCCTCCAGGATGCCCCAGGTCAGGAACGCCATCGCGGCCAAGTACCCCGATGCGGACATCAAGGTGTTCGACCCCGACCAGTCCGTCGCCAAGGGAGCGGCGCTGTTCTCCAAGTCCAACTCCATGATCCCCGAGGGAACACCCCTCAACCCCGAGACGGGAGCCCCCGTCGAGCCCATCGAGGGAGTCCTCAGCGTCCACAACGTCCTGAGCAAGACCTTCGGAATCAAGGCCATGTACGAGGACGGAACCGAGATGATCTCCAACATCATCTTCAGGAACGAGGTCCTGCCCATCGAGTCCATCAAGACCTACTACCCGGTCGACGACGGACAGTCCACCATCAAGGTCGAGATCTACGAGGACGCGGCAATGAACGACGAGGAGGGCAAGAAGACCGCCGTCATCGACGGAGCCCCCGTCGGAGAGTTCATGATGGAGCTTCCGATGGACGTCACCAAGAACACGCCCATCACCGTGAAGTTCACCGCCACGGACGAGGGAATCCTCATCGCCTCCGTGGACTGCATGGACCAGCACACGGACTACCAGATCGAGAACGACCTGAAGATGTCCGCCGACGCCATCGCCAAGTCCCAGGGACTGATGGAGAAGGTCAGCAACGCCAACTGATTTCACAAGGGGCCCTCGGGCCCCACCCTTATTTTTACCTGTTTCTCAAGTCCGTACAACCCCTGCGTATGGGTGCTGGGTCCTCCAAACGAAATATCTGGCTACAGCTACCGCTGTACGGAATATGACGATCGCAGGCCGTCTCCCAACGGCCTTAACAAAAATCAATCCCTGCTCTCGTCGCTGACCAGGATGACGGTGCACTCCGCGTTCTTGATGACGTAGTCCGAAACGCTTCCGAGGAAGAGCCTGTCGAGGGAGGACCTGTCGGACCTTCCGACCACGATCGTGTCGCAGTTGAAACGGTCGGCGACATCCAGAACCATCTCGTCCGGCTTCCCGGTCTCGATGATGGAGTGGACCACGGCACCCTCTGCGGATGCCTTCTTCTGGGCCGCCTCCATGTACTCGCGGACGGTCGGATCGGGATCCTCCGGATCCATCTGGTCCTTAGACACCACGGTCAGAATGTAGAGCGGTTCGTTGAAGTTGACAGCATACCTGATGGAGTATTCCAGGGCGCGCTTGCAGCTGGGCCTTCCATCATATGCCAGCAGTGTTGTCATAGCGGATATGGACTGGCTTGACTGGCTATAAACATTACTGAGCCAGATACGGAGAATTGGAAAGGGTTTCCCGGACGGGAAATGACACCCGCCCGGGTTTGGAGAGAGTACAAGCCTCAGAGGTCGTAGGACTTGGGGTTGTACAGAGGGACGGTGTCCTTGAACTCCTTGACGCAGTAGTCGTAGAACTTGTCTGTGTCGTCGGGGAGAGCCTCGAGCTTCTTGATGATGTCCTGGAGGGTGTCGAGCTGCTTGTTGGTCAGTCCGAGCTCCTTGGACTCGTAGCCCTTGAGGATGATCTTGGCACCGGTCAGTCCAGCGGCCTTGGCCCTGAGGTACAGGTCGTTGCCGTTCTCGGCGATGGCCTTTCCAACCTCGTAGGCGTGGTCGTAGGCGAGCACGTAGGCCTCGGGTCCTCTGAACCTGTCGGCGTACATGTACATGTCCCTGAGCTGCTTCTCGGTTCCGAGCTGGGTGGCGGTGTTCATCAGAGCGCACTCGTATCCGAGGGATCCGAACCAGCACTGGACGGAGGATCCTCCGAACTCGGGGTGGTACTCGACGGACTCGTTGGACCACAGGTCGCAGCACTGGGCGATCAGGTTACCCTGAAGGTCCTGAAGGTCGCAGTGGGCGCACTGGCAGTTCTTACCCTCCTGGGCGGTGGGCTTTCCGGCGATGGCCTTGCAGATGATTCCCTCGTATCCGCAGTCCTTGTCGGGACCGACGGCACCGGCCTCCCAAGCAGCCAGGGTCCTGGCGGCGGAGATGCACCTGGTGACGGCGGAGAAGGTCTTCTGGACATCGTTGTCGAGGAATCCTCCGGCCATGAACATGGAAACGTTGGCTCCGGAGCAGTTGGTGTCTCCTCCAGCGACGCACTTGTTCTTCTTGGCGATCTCGGAGAACTCCTGCCAGATGTAGGTCATGTCGATGGAACCGAGGTATCCGACTCCGAACAGGAAGGCGACGATGTCTCCGTTGGTGACGGCGTAGTCGGCGAACTCTTTTCCTCCGACGGACTCGCAGGAGAGGTTGTCGGCACCGTTCTCGCAGGCGATCTCGGCGCACTCGAACAGCTTCTCGGGGTAGGCGTGGGATCCGCCCATTCCGGGCCTGAGTCCCTCCTCGGCCTCACGCTGGTCGGGGATGGTGTGCCTGACGGCGCAGTTGACTCCGTACTCCTCGTGGTACTTCTCGCAGATGGCCTTCTGACCCTCGACGACGGGGGCGGACAGCTTGGCCTGGTTCATCTGGGAGACCCACTCGGTCTCAAGCTGGACGTTGGGGAATCCGGCGGTGACGGCCCTGTTCAGGATGTCCTTGGAGATGTAGTCGACGTACTCCTTTCTGAGCCTGTCGGCGTCCTTCTCGGTTCCGGGCCTGGGGGCGTAGTTGACCTCGGGAATGACCTCTCCGGCTCCGATCTTCAGTCCGAATCCGTAGGAAACGGGCTGTTTCGCTTTTCCGAAGACCATGTCGTCCGCACAGTCGTATGCCATCTTTGTGTATCTTGTAACTGCCATTGTAATCACGCTCCAACGATGTCGTCCCACTCTTCCCTGATCTTCTTCCAGTCGTAGCCCTCGAGCATCTTCTGGGCGAGCAGAGGTGTCTGGGGGGCCTTCTCGGAGTAGATTCCGAGGTCGTAGGAGTTGGCGTAGTCCCTGTTGACGGCTCCACCGCATCCCATCATGGGGATGTTCATGCCGGCGTCGATGAGTCCCTGGGCGACCCTGGGGAACGCGGTCATGGTGGTTGTCATCAGAGC
>CASFMM010000022.1 GCA_949295765.1 uncultured Methanomassiliicoccales archaeon
GAGAACAAGTTCGTCGGTACCGGGTCGGCCATTATCTGGGACTCAAAGGAGGACTTCGGAGACTGGAACCAACAGATGAACATCACCTACGCTGCGGCCATGGGCCTCGACAGCTCCTGCGTCCTCGAGATCGAGAACATCATCTACGATGGGAAGGAGGTCGAGAGCTACACGTTCGAGTTCAACAGCATAACTCCAGGAGGTACCGGATCGGACAGTGACGACGGCAATAGCGACAACATCGGGCATGTGCCCGACACCATGGACGTCACCCTGTTCTACGCCCTCATTATCACGGAGCTCGGATTGATCGTCATCCTGATCGGACGCATGATCGGTTCGGAGGTCCTGATGCTCGTCGGCGTGATCGTCCTCGCCGTAGGCATCCTGATTCCCGGAGCTATAGAGGGGCTGATAACCGGAACCTTCGACTGGAACCAAATGGTGCCGTTCAGTTGGATCTGAACATGGACGCCAACCGATTCTAACCACTTACCGTCTTCATCGAAGACGGATGGGAGGGGCAACCCCTCCCGACCATTCTCACTGCACTATTCCCGGACACTCCCACACATCATGAAGAAACTGCATCGTGAACTAATGGTGCATCAGCAATCGTCATCCTTTTTCCGCAATGTTCTATGTTCTTGAACTAATGTCTATATATCATAGTTAATGCTCTTTACTTCCAGCATAAAGGGGTACTATGGAAACCTGGAAGAAGATTATGACGGCCTCTGCGCTCATGCTGATCCTGGCATTCTCCACGTTTGCGATAGGCTCAGCCGAGGCTCAGGATGGTGACTCGGGGGGGGGGTCTGACCAGTATTTTGATACTCAGGTGAGTTCAGAATACCTTATCATAGAGGAAAACACCTTGAAAGGTCTCAACATCGAAAAGATGATAGAGACATATCCAAACTATTCGTCTGATAATTGTCTGAGAGTAGGTATAGTGGTTCCAGGCAACATCACCAAATTGGATCAGTCTCTAAGTGACGATCAAAGTGAAGTATATCCCATCACATCCATTACCTTTGAGACAGGCTCACAATTGAAAGAGATTGTGAAAGAACTGTTCCGCAGTGAAAAATACCTACAATATATCGAGATTCCTGAATCTGTAACCAAAATCGCCGACATGGCGTTCTACTCCTGTATCTCTTTGAAAAAAGTGATACTTCCGTCAGGACTGACATCTCTCGGAAACTCATCTGGTGGGGCATTCAGAAACTGTTCCTCGCTCGAATCCGTCCTTGTCAGGGACGATGAACACACGACAGGTTGTGTGATTCCAAATGGCGTCACCACCATCCCCGGAAACACATTCAGCGGTTGTTCTTCAATGGCTGGCGATCTGATTCTTCCATCAGGTCTGACAGGATTGCAGACATCAGCTTTTAACGGTTGCAAATCTCTCACGGCGGTTCTGATCGACGGAGACGTTCACACGTCCGGGATTAATTTACCTAATTCTCTGAAGACAATACCTTTGCAGCTTTTCAAGAACTGCAGTTCTCTCAAAGGGGAGCTCGTCATTCCTAACAGCGTAAAGACCATTGAACAATCGGCATTCAGCGGCTGTACTGGGATAACCGGGGTTGTACTGAATGACGGTCTGGAGAGCCTTGGAACGAAAAGTGAAGGTGCTGTATTCAATGAATGTTCTGGGATCAAGTATATCAGAACCTCCTCTGAAGATGCGGTGTTCGAACTCCCATCCACGCTGAAGATCATCGGAAGACAGTCGTTCAAAGGATGCTCCGGATTCCCCGATGACACCATGGTAGTCCTTTCCGATAATATCGAATATGTGGGGCAGGAAGCATTCTACAACACATCGCAGATTGATACGATTGTCGTGAAGGCTTCTGATACCAGCGCATACAACAGTGAAGCGTTCAAGGCTTCCGAGTTTAGATATGGTGTCGGGGATCGCATTACCATATTCACTCAATACTCTGGATGGCAGACATTCACCCGCAGCATTACTGGTGGCTATGGCAAATCTCTGACATACGAGTTCATACTGCATTACGGCGACTCCGGTGCAGGAGGAGAACCCAAACTGTACAACCAGGCACTTAACGTGGTCAGAACCGACGAGTACACGTGGTACATCGATGAGGACTACACTATGCCGGAGGCAGACGGATCCGCTTCCGCACCAATTGGTTATCAGCCTGGAGGCTGGATGTATGATAATAGGCTTCTCGACTCTACGACTGTACTTAGACCTTCTGGAACTGAATTGGTCGTTCAAACTGGTTTTGAGCTTGTGGAACCCACTGTTGAATTCATCGTAGATGGAGAGGCGGTCGAGAACGAGGACTCTCACATCGATCTTGTCGTCCCTAACGATGGGGCAATGATCGGAGTTAATGTGACCCACCCCCTCTACGATTCTGGAGTCAGGGATGAGAACGGAGGGTACGTGAAGTTCAGATACCTGTGGGTCGACGTTTGGAAAGGAGGTTTCGAAGGACCGCGTACAATATCCGGAGAGGATGGATTCACAAAACCTGGTTTCTTCAATGACGGAACACCGATGATCAGCATTGAAGGGCCGCGGCACGAGAGACTGATCAACGGGAATTACAGCGAAAAAGACTATGGCAGAGGTTACTATCTGCTGATTATTTACGGACTTTACTACGAGCCAAATAAGGCTGCGGTTACTTTCTACCAGTCTGCGAACACGGTCATCGGCTCCGATTCCGATAGAACGACGGATATGTCGTACATCTTCTACGTGAAGACGACGGCCCCCGCGGAGGAACCTGTAATCTCTGTTGAAGACCTCAATGTCGACTACGGCTATTCTGAAGACAAATCTCGGTTTTCTGTCGATTTCACCGAAATAGATGGACAATCATATATCATCCAATGGTATGATGACGATGGCGAGCCCATCAGCGGAGCCGATGAATCAGAGTTCAACCCAGGGACTGGATTGGGAGTTGGAACATATGATTATTCAGTGACCGTCACTACCATCAAAATCGACAACAACGATAAGATAACGGTGACAAAGAATGTTCAACTCACAGTCAACCCATTGAATGTTTTGGTTACACCTACAGAAGGACAGTACAAATACACCGGCCAGGATGACCCAACATTCTTGTTCTCATTATCCCGGGAAATAGAGACTTCGGGCAAGTTGTCGAGAACTTCTGGCGAGGATCCTAGAACCTACGGTTTCATTATCGGCACCCTCGAAAGCACCGATGACAACTACAAGCTGGTGTTGGCCGGTGAAGTAACATTCGAGGTTGTTCAATACGAAGCCGCTCCAGTCATCTCGCCTGGGGAACCCGATGGTTCCAACGGATGGTATGTCTCGGAAGTAGTCATCAACCCACCAGAAGGTCATGTCATCAGCACTGATGGTGGCAATACGTGGTCGGAAGGCCCGATTTCATATGATGAGATGGATGATGACATTTCGATTTTGGTGAAATCCGTAACTGAAGATGATTCGTTCGGAGCAGTATCTGTGACGGAAATCGAACTGAAGATAGACAGAACAGCCCCTGTGATCATCGGTATTGCATCAGACGACACAAAATGCATCGAGACATCGTTCGAAATCGAAGAGACGAATCTTGCTGCAGTCACAGTAGACGGCACGACGATTCAACCGTCCGATGGCAAGTATATCCTGGAATCCGGCATCCACACGGTGATTGCGTCGGACATGGCAGGAAATACCGTCACTGTACAGATTGTAGTCAACGCTGACCATACCTTCGGGGAACTCGTTGTGGATAAGGAGCCGACATGCACCGAAACTGGTTCGGGACATCGCGACTGCGCTTATTGTGACGCCGTTTCTAATGAGTCCATCGACGCCCTTGGACATGAGTTCGGTGAATGGGTTACAGTGGAAGAGCCCACTCAATTCGAATATGGGTATGCCGTCAGAGAATGTTCCAGGTGTGATGAAACGGAAACCGAGATCATCCCTGCTATAGGTATGACCTATCCCCCATACATCCCGCCAGACGATGACGACTGGATTCCCGTATATCCCGGAGGGGGCGGCGGAGGAACAGCCGACGACGACATCACCAACTATCCGAACACCGGGGGGCTGACCGATGAGGAGCTGTCCGTCCTGCTGATGACCCTCGCCATCATCTGCGCCCTGTTCGCCATATTCCTGCTGATACTGGCCAAGAGGCGCAAGGACGATGAGGAGGACGAACGGTCATGAGCGCGACGTACGACGACCCTTTCGAGCTTCTCGGAGAGAAGCATATCCTGAGCGTCATCGCGTTCCTTGCCGAGAGAGACAGGTCCACCAAGACCGAGATCTACGAGAACATCTCCAGAAGTGCGAGGATGCCCGAAAAGCTTGAGGCTTTGAAGGAGAGCGGACTGATCTGTATGGACTGCTATGGCAACACGGGCCGCGCGACTATCACCTTGACCGACAAGGGCAGGAGGGTCGCGGAACTCATCCGCGACCTCAAACGGGAACTCGAGTCCTGATCCAGCCAGCAAACACTTTGACGGCGGGGCGTCGACCTCCGGCGCTCCGCTGTGTTCTCCTTGTAACAAAGAGATTCTCACTCGATTCCGAGGACCTCTCCGATCGTCCTACCGTCCTCGGCCACCCACACGTCCAGCCCGCAGTTGTTGGATCCGAGGATCACCGACGCGGCCTCCTTGAAGGAATCCGCCCCCCAGTCCTCCTGGAACAGGCCGTAGACCGTGATCTTCCTGTCCCTCAGGGCGTTGCGCCTGGTCTCGATGATCCCTTTGGGGACGCCCAACCTGTTCACGAGCTTCGAGCCCTTCAGTACGAGGAAGCCGTCGGGGACGAGCATGCCGGTTGCAATGACCTCCTTGCGGTAGGTGAGCGTGAAAACGATCCGATGGGCATCCTCGTCTTGCATGGTTGAATGAGGGAGTCGGAGGACTTAAGAGGTTCGTTCTTCCTGCGTGGATTTGAGCATCGCCGGAGCGTCCGGACGCACGGCACCATTGTGGATGCTCTGAAATCCCGCGACCCGTTTAAGAACGGTTTCGTTCCGCATCATCCCTGTCCGTTTCCCCGCTTAAACCCGTTCCGCCCCGCTTGATGACCGTCCGTACCCCTTCTGCACGTCGGGGACGAACGAAGTTGATACCATGGTAGCAAGCAAAACAAGAACAACCAAAGGAAGGGCCGCCGTCCGCTCCTCGAGGTCGACGAGGGCCGCTCCCGATGACCCGGTGGTCCTGATCACCGTGGAGCACGGGGGCATGGAGGTGGAGAAGTACTTCACCACCCTGTCCCGCGTCGAGGACGAGTACGGCGACTACCACGTCGGCGGCACCGTCTGGGGCCAGGACTTCGCCAGCATCAGCGACGAGGTCAGGGCCACCGGACGTTCGGCTCTGGACACCAAGTACCGCTCCGTGTATGTCGAGGCCGTCACGCCCGAGAACGTGGGCCGCCTCACCAGTGGGACGATGGGAAGCATCTCGTACGAGAGCGAACCCGATGGGTTCTTCGACGATGTGGACGAGTACCTCGAGACCGGCAGGGCCTCGGAATACGTCCGCGACTTCGTGATGGTCACCGACGGGAAGCTGGCCGAGAACGGGTACACCGCATCCGAGATCAGGGCTGCGAGGGAGGCCCAGAGGAATGGGAACCTCTACCCCCTGTACGAGATGTGGAAGGAGGCGTGGAACCCTAAGAACACGCCTTCCGAGATCTACCCCGTGCTCGAGTCCCTGGGCGTCCCCAGGAGGCTGTACGATCCGAGGGCAAGGTCCCGCGCCGGCTCCAGGTCCGTCAGGACCTCCGGCAAACCCGCACCCAAGTCGAGGTCTCCCACCAGCAAAACACCGGCGAAGAAGGCTCCCGCCAAGCCGAAGACGCAGAAGATCCCCGGAAAGAAGCTTCGAGACGGCTCCATCGAGGTCCCGGAGGGGGCGGTGACGTGCCTCCCGGACGGCACCCCGCTGAAGTGCGACGAGTGCGGATCGGATGACTGCGACCTCTGCGTCGTGGAGCCGACTGGTTCCTGGCGCTGCAGGTGCTGGTCATGCGGGAACTGGTTCTACGAGTACCCGCAGAGAAGGTCCTGAAAACACATTTGGAGGGGTTCACACCCCTTCCTGTTTTTACCTAATTCTGTCAGAATCAACCGAGAATGTCATCGAATGTGTCTTCGACGGATGGTGGTTTAAGAACGGTTTCGGAATCCATCATCCCTCGCTGAGGAAGACTGCTTGAAATCACCTTCCCATAGGGATTCAGGAACTCGGATGGTGACATCCGAGGAGAGACCGCCATGATGTAAGGGTGGAGTTCCCCGCTACACTCCTATGGCTCCGTCGGAAGACGGAGCGAAGTCTCTGAAAGAGACACAATCCCTGAGGGATCATGGCGGAACGATGTAGACGTCGACATCTCCGGTATCGGAGACTTCGGTCTCGATAAGGTATCCGCCTTTGTGTTCGGTCGAAAGATACATCTTCTCACCCCCTCACCGCTGGGGCGTGGTCGGCCCCCGCGGTGCACTTCTGTTACGATTTCGCGGGTTCCCCTTTATAATAGATTTCAAAATGTACTCGTTAACGAGGCATTTAGACCCCGGAACGACGGAAGGCTTTAGACCATCCCAATGATGCGATTTCGCTGGGGTTGCATGAGCGGGGAAGAACAACGACCAGTCTCGAAAAGGAAACGCTGTCCGTATCCATTGTGTCCTTCCTGGGAAGATCCAGACAGCCCGGACCCGGTACTTCGCGGAAGCAGGGTCCTCAAGAACGGAAGTTGTGTCCGCATCTACCAGTGTCGCGTCTGCGGTCGTCGTTATTCGGAACGTACGGATTCGATCTACGCCCGTACGCGCTACCCTCCCGAACTCATCGAAGACGTTCGTCATCGCCTGTCCTCCGGACAATCTGTTCGTTCGGTTGCGGCTGACATCGGCGTATCGCCATCCACAGTTCAACGCTGGAAGAGACGCGTATCACCGATCGAGGAAGAACTGAACAGCAGGTTGTGGTTCCTCGGAGACGGGAGATACCTGTTGAGCCCTGCCGGATCGGTTTCGACAACGTCGGATCACCCAAGTAGTGAGAGAGAATCTGAGGATGATTCTCGATTCGATACATGAACAGATTACTGCTCTATACCCCCAATTCCGCATTCGATTTGACCTGAATTCCAGGCATGATGTACTTCCACATTCCGGGATTTCTGGAAAATTCGGTGTGGTCGCGCGGGCGCTCGCGCGCGACTAGAGCAAATGAAGTGAAATCTCTAAAATCCCCGGATTCCGACTATCGTGGTCGCTCGCGCGCGCGACCCCCTCTCACCGGAAATCCGATCGTGGCACATCCTCCGCCCCGCCCCGGTTGCCCTCCGACCACCGCTATATAAGCGGTTTCCCTTTGAATCATCCCACCGCCAATCCGCCTTCTCCCATTCAAGAACGCCGCCTCCGAATGGTCACGCAACAATCGCGTGCGTGCACGCGGGACCGGAGTAACATGTCGTTCGCCTGCATCGGAGGGGTCTGATGGATCCCATTCTGTCAACGCTCGTAGCCGTCTGCGCCTCGGTGGCGGGGCTCTTCGTAGGAGCCTGGGCCAAGCGCAGGAGCTACATGATCATCCCGTTCAACGACCCGCTGTCTTGGCTGCTGCTGATGTCGGTGTTCGTGATCCTCCTTCTCCCCGACCTCGCGCCCCAGTACGCGTTCATCAACCCCTACGACCCGATCCACGACATCATCCTGGCTGGGTTCTTCCTGATGTACATCTACGGCTACGTCAAGGAGGAGATGCTGTACGAGTACGCCAGCAGCCACAACATCTTCCAGCTCCAGCAGATCATCCAGCCGGTCGTCTACTACTGGAACGACCAGAACCAGCTCTGCTGGCAGCCCCAGCGCATGAGGTACGTCATCAAGCGCATGCTCTTCAACGTCGACTGCCCGCTGGACTTCCCGGTCAACGACATCTCCCGCCGCAGGTACGTGGAGTTCCAGGGCAAGTTCCTCAAGCTGTCCGCCTACGTGGTGGACACCTCCGCCTTCAAGCCGAAGGAGGAGTACGTCACCAAGTGGGTCATCCGCGGCCATGAGATCAGGTTCAAGGTCCTGAGCCTCGTGTTCGAGCCCAGCCCGATGAACACCTATGACGCCTACGACTTCTACACCGAGGGCAAGATCGCCGACGAGTACGTCCAGAACTACCAGCGCCTGAAGGTGGAGAACGCCAACGCCTCCGCCGACATCCGCATGGCGAGAGTCCTCGGGGCCGTCAAGATCGTCGAGTCCATCACCAGCATGACCCCCGACGCGGTGGTCATGGGAAGGGTCATTGGAGACCTGGAGGCGAGGAACGGCGACACCGGCGAGGGCGTCAGGAAGGCGTCCAGGGTTGGATCCGAGGGCGACGAGTCAGCCAACCGCAGGAAGAGGGCTGCCGAGAGGCACCAGCAGGGGGCCTCCGAGTGAACTCCGTCGACCTGGGCGGCCTCCTCGGAGGTCAGCAGAACCCCAATCCCTACGGGGTCATACCCGAGCAGCCGGACATCAACACCGCCGAACTCGCCACCTACGGGCAGACCTACCTGGACGTCAAGTCCGTCCTGTACCTGATCGACATGATGCAAGAGACTGCCCAGCGCGAGTACGAGAAGGTCATAGCCTCGTGCCACGGGGAAGAGTACCAGATCGTCAAGAGGATGCTCACCCGCTCGCCTTTCATTGTCACGCAGAACAAGCCTCACGTCGAGAGCCTGGAGGAGCTCAACGCCGCCAGGAAGGCCAAGAGGATCTACCGCGCCGCGTCCACAGTCCGCACCATCGAGAAGTGGAGGGTCGAGGTCGAGGCGTACGGCGCCATGCACGGCGCGTACGAATACGGCCAGACCATGATGGAGTCTGGTGTCTCCGCCGAGATGATGAAGCGCGTGTTCAAGAAGCGCGCCTCCAAGGGGATGACCAACAGCTACGCCAGCGTCCGCGACATGAGGGAGGGCCGTCTGATGGACGGCCTCACCGACGAGGAGAGGTCCCTGACCAGGATGGCCGAGATGATCCTCATGGCCAACGAGTACGACCGCATGGAGCGCGAGTACCCCGAGGACGACTCCGGCGACAGGCTGCTGGAGGTCTGGAAGGAGCAGGTCGAGAGGGCGAAGAGAGCCGCGAACCCGCAGGCCGTCTCTGATTCCGATGATGATGCCGAGGAGGGTTCCGAACCTGAGTTCAGGATGGACATGTCCGTCTTGAACAACGTCCCCAGGCATGTCGGGCTGGATTTCGTCACTGAGGACGATGATGAGGATCAGCTTGAGACTACCGAGGACGACTCCGATGAGGGCGATGTCCCCGAGACTCCCGAGGAGCCCCACGTCGGCATCGGACCCGTCGCGTCCTCCCCCGAGGACGCCGTCGATGCCGTCCCGCCTGTCGAGAAGGTCAGGCTCGGACCCGGAGCCCCTGACGAGGTCAGGTTCTTCCTCGACTCCAAGTACGGCAGGATCGAGAGGATCGGTCCTGTCTCCTCTTCCGCGCTGGATGCCGTCGACTCCGTCGACGACGTCCTCGCCACCTTCATGCCCCCGTCCCACCCCGACGAGTTCGCCAAGTGGTACGGGAGGCACCTCCAGTCGGAGCATCCGACCTGGGGCAGGGTCGAGGGGTACGACGACGGTGACGACGGTATCGTCCTGGTCGCGCGCCCGCGCGAGGATGTAGACGGAACCGACGGATCAGATGTCGACAGGAACGAGAAAGGCGTGGACGCGCGCGCATGCGACCACGGCTCCGGAAACACCCCCGAAAACGATGACGATCGCAACGAAAACAAGGATGTGGACGCGCGCCCGCGCGAAGGTGACACCGAGGAGGGAGCCTGATGGGCAGCCTCTACATCCAGGTCACCTACGGGGCCGAGGCAGCCTTCAACGATCTCCGCCGCTACTATGCCGAGGGCGACTACAACGCCTGCTACCTGAGGACCTTCGAGACCTACCTCTCGCCCCTCCTGAAGGAGGGATTCCTAGTCAACCATCCCAAGTACCGTGAGGTGACCTCCCAGTACCCCCTGCCCGACGAGGACGACGACAACCAGTACATCCCCAGTAAGGGGTTCCTCCTCTACCTGAGGATGTACGAGCGCATCATGAGGGAATGCCACATCGTCGGCGGATGGGACGATCCCACCGAGGACGTCGCCATGGACGACAGGGTGGTCAACCCCCTCGCAGAGTACAACAGGAGGAGGTCCTGAGCATGTCGGATGCCTGGGCCGAGCACGAGGAGCGCCGTCTCGGACGCGGTATGTTCGATGACGACGGGTCAGAAGACGTGGACGCGCGCGCATGCGACCACGATGAGGATTTCGAGGACATTCCCGACGGGGATCCCTTAGATTCCGATGATGTGGTCACACGCACGCGCGAGGATCCCGCCTATCCCAAAGACCGTGGAGACAACACTGCCGGCTTCGGCGTGGTCGCGCGTGCGCGCGAGGAGCCCGATCAGAGCTGGATCAACGACGACGTCGACGAGAACAGGTTCATGTCGGACATCTTCAAGCCCGGCACCAACCACGTCACCGACGGTCTCAGAGGCGGAGGGAAGACCTTCCAGGCCGTCGGGTTCTCCGAGGCCATGGTCGAGGGCGCCTTCAAGGGGATGCCCCAGACGGTCATGCTCACCAACATCATCTTCGTAAAGCGTGTGTCCTTCGAGGGCGACGCAGAGCAGCAGTTCGTCATGGAGACACCGCCCAACGTCTACCACATCACCTCCATGGAGGCCATGTTCAGGCTCCAGGCCAGGCTGATGAGGGAGTACGGAAGGGAGGGCGTCATGTTCCTGGTCGTCCTCGACGAGGCCCAGAACTTCCTGCTCGCCGACGAGTACCAGAAGGAGACCTCCCTGGCCTTCGTGAAGTGGTACGGCACCACCAGGAAGTTCAACACCTGCCTCTGGCTGCTCACACCCTCGATCAACAACCTGCCTCCCCGTGCCAGGAACTTCCTGGACGGCGATCCCGCAGGCTACGTCAACGCCAGGTGGAGGAAGAACAAGCACCTGGCCGCCCAGTACATCAGGGTCCACGGCATCGAGGGGGTGAACCCCCAGGAGCTCACCCAGCTCAAGCTCGGCACCGACATCCCTCCTGTGTGGGTCAGGATAACGTCCACGCCCTGGACCCGCCCCCTGGAGGAGCTGGACATCGGGGAGTACGGCTACGACCACCTGGCCAACGCCGATTTCAAGGTCAGTATCGACAAGGACAGGCCCTTCGACTTCGACGGGTTCCTGGAGCGCTGCTCCGACATGCCCTCCTACAAGATGGCCACGGTCATGCAGGAGTTCTTCGACGAGATGGACGGCGTCTCCGGAGGGGACGTGGCCGTCCCCGAGATCGACGACCGCCTGGAGAAGGCTTCGATGATCCACAGGATGCGCGTGATCGGCCTCAAATGGGGCGAGATCGAGGACATCCTGAGGATACCCACGTCGACATGCCAGACCTGGTATGCGAAATACCGCAGGGCGAACGGCCTCGACGACCAGCCCGAGGCGAGATTCCGCTCCGAGGAATCGGTGCCGAAGGGCAGGCACGGCAGACGCACCGAGCTGTTCCCGAAGAGGGTGTTCCCCGACCCCGAGAACCCTGGGAAACAGCCCGAAAACGGTGTCATCGAGGCGGAAGGGGCTTCGGTTTTTCAGGGCATAGCCAGAGGAAAAAACGACGACGAATCAAGCCCCCTTTCTCGTGCTCCATATCTATATAATCCTACGAACGGGGGAAATGAGGGGGTAGACTCGGGATTCTCGGGAAATGACCCCCGGACGGTTGGCGGGCGGTTGCCCTCCGACCGGGGCCCCTCCGGTGGATCCGGTGACGACTTTTCAGATTTCAATGACGAAGATGCGAATGTAAGGACTTCCGCCCATGACGAGACGGACGGGAGCGGAGATGAGTGAGACATGGAGAGGAAAGCGAGCGAAGAGGAGTGGGACGGCAGGACAGTCCGTCTGTACTACATGGGAAGACAGTACAGCATACCGATCGACAGCGAGGGGTACGTCCCCGTCGAAGCGATGGTCATGAGGTACCAGGAATGCGGCAACAACGGCAGGGACAAGGGCGCGGATGCGGCGATGATATACCCGTCGCACGCGAGACCCAAGGAGATCCTGAAGTGGTGGGCCGACCCGTCGAGCTGCGACATACAGGGCATCGACACCAAGAAGTCGACCGTCTACGACGTGTCCGGCATACGCGGGAAGAGGATGAAGGCTGTCCAGAGGAGGATAGGCATCGTCACGCCCTCCCCCAAGGAGCAGCAGAGGATCAGGAGGATCCTCGCCAACGCCTTCACCGTCGAGGAGCTGGAGAGGATGGCCAAGGACGGTTCCTTCGTCATCCGCACCATCAAGGACGGCGGGGACGTCGTGGGGTACTACCTCAGACGCTCCGACGGGCAGGAGATACCGCTCATCACCCTCGAGGAGGGCTGCACCCCCGACCACATCGTCCACGAGGCGGTCCACCACCTGAGGACCACCCGTCCGCCCGGCAAGGCAACATCCTCCGCGTTCCCCCAGAGGGCGGACGGCAAGGTTGACATGAGACGCTACAACGCCATGTCCGACGCCGAGAGAAGGATGGTCCACGACGCCGAGGAGGTCGCCACCACCATGGAGGCTACCGCCAGGACCCACTACGACCCCGACCCCACAGGGTACTGGGACTACGCCGGGGGACGCCTCGCCTACGAGCACGACAAGCGCCAGCTGGCACAGCTGTGCGGAGGGGGCAACTGCACCCTGAAGGGAGCTGCCGCGGTGAAGGCGGTGGAGAAGAACAAGGACAGGCTGGAGATCGCCATGTCCTCGATCCTCTCCGACGTCCCCGCCAAGGACTCCATCAGGATTGTTCAGTCGAGGAACACACCCGCCACTATCCCCAAGCCCGAACCCGCCCCGAAGCCGAAACCCGTTGAGAAGAAGCAGACTCCTGCGCCCGTGACGAAGCAGAACGTCCCGCCCGTGGTGAGGAAGGCGACCGCCCCCGCGACGAAGAAGGCTGCCACGGCATCCGCATCCGGCAGGTCGGCTCCCCAGAAGAGGAAATCCGCCCCCGCCAAGACAACGACGAAGAAGTCCACGACCTCGAAATCCAAGTCCACCACGAAGAAGGGGGCGAGGAAATAAAGCTCAGGACTTCCCGCTCCACAGCCTCAATCTTCCAGAGGAACAAGACCCTGTGGGGCTTCACCGACCCCGATGTGGTCATAGCCGACCGCAACGGGATGGTCTCCACCGAGCCCATGTCAGCGGAATCGACCTACAGGCAGGGCATGGAGCTCGACGCCGACGGCTTCGACGCCCACATATTCCGCGCCCTGGCCAATGACAGGGAGCGTATCTCCTACCTCCACTCAACAGGGTACGCCGTGATCCCCGTCCACGAGGGTTTCGTTGTTATGCACTGCCCCGAAGGTGTTACTGTCGAGGATGAGGACGGTCTCCGCGACCTCTATCACGAATGGTCCACCCGCAAGTCCCGCACACCGGGGGCGAGGATCGGGCGCTGCCCCTTCCAGCTCAACAACGACGCCAGAGCCGCTGTCGCCGTGGCAGCAGCCGGGGACGGCCCCCACACCACGATCGCCTCGGAGTACATCGCGTTCCGCGACTGGAAGGAGGGCATCGACCGCTACGACACCGACACCATGCACGCCACCATCCTGACGGCCACGGAGCTCTCCGAAGCGGATCCGCACGCCCTCACCGACGCCGCAGCCGATGTACTGGGGAGCGCAGAGAGGGAGGAGGACGAGAACCTGTCCGAGTACCTCGAGGACCTCGGCATGAGGCTGAAGAGGCTGGCCTGATCCGTCGGATGGTATGGACGTGTGCACCAGGGAGGAGGGCAAGGCTCTCGGAGACACCTTCGAGAAGTACGCCGTGGAGCGCAGGGTCGACCCGGAGGACATGAGGTTCCTGGACGTCCCGGCCGATGCCCGTCGCATCGAATTCCTGTACAGGAAGGACGGCATCTACGCCAGACAGGTCGTGGTCCGATGACGGTTATAAGCGTTTTCCATCCGCATCATCGGAAGCCGTCGCTCAGGAGGACACCTCCCGATCGTTCTACGAATCGACTCACGCGGGTATGAGGTATGGAGAATGACAGGAAAGGGATTCTTCGGATTCAAGGGCAGCCGGATCGCGAATTACAGCACCAGGGGCAGGCGCTTCGGCTTCCCCGAGACATGGGACGTGACGGTCGTGGACAGGAAGGGGAGGGTGGCGTTCGACACCATCCCCCTGGAGCACTACCATGTCCTCACGAAAGGGAACGACTTCGTCTCCGAGAAGGGATACGAGACCTCCGACGTGGAGGCCACAGGCGGCCTCGACAGGTTCCTCAGGAGGAACTTCGCCGTCGCACAGCTCGACGGGTACTGGTTCGTCGGAGAGGAGATGTCCCATGTGAGCCTCGCGCTCAGGGAATGGAAGGGACACGGGGCGAACCTGCCTCCCGAGGTGATGTGCGGGTACAGGGTCACTCAGGGGAGCAGGGACGCCATCGCTATAGCCACGATGGAGCCCGGATTCATCCGCCCGGACATGGCGGCCTACGTGGAGGCATACTCCGCGTTCGCCAACAGGTGCGACCCGTCCAGGGAGTTCCTCTACGACGGGTGGTACCAGGGCATCCTCGACGCGGGAAGGCTGGACCTCGAGTTCATGAGGCAGTTCGCCGAGGCGCTTCTGCCTGAGGAGCCCGACAACGCCTACGACCGCGAGATCATGAGGATCGCAGGCACCTTCATTGGCTATTTGTGAGTGGTCGGTATCGGCCGGTTACGAGCCGATCCCGACCCGACATGTTTTCAAAACGCTGCACAAAAATCTAATGCTGGCACAGGGGCACATACACCCCTTATCATTCATTTCCGAAGTTCGTCATAGTGACATACAGGATTCCGCACACAGGTGCATCTGACCCTTCATGCCCTCATGACGTTGAACGAATCCGATTCTGGCATCCGTTTTCCTGCCGACCTGAGTATAAAAGCACTTTCCGTTTGCATCGATGACTGCCTCGGTCTCGGATACTATTGAAACCCCGTTGGAGAGAGCGAGGAATCAATGATGACCCAGACAGCCGAGACCGCAGGCACTGCCCCCTACCAGGGACAGCTCCTGGACCACGAGATCTACCGTGTGACCCTCTCCGACCGCACCAAGGCCGGGGCCAAGGTGCACGAGCTCGTCGGCTCCGACTCCTACGGCATCGAGTCCGACGGGTCGCACTGGTGGTACGTGGAGCTCCCCGGCCACCGCATGAGGATGACCAAAGAAACCTTCGGCTGGATCGACCGCTACCTCAGACGCACCTACGGTCTGAGGTTCAGGGGCGAGAAGCCCAGGGACGACTGACCATCACAATCCGACCAAACGATCGGCGGAGCGAAGGGCCGAACGGGACACGGGCGTTCCCGGGGGCCCTCCGCCGACTTACCACGACCCAGGGGGCCCTCCGAGAAGGGAGGGCGGAACGGGCAAGCCCGGAGATATGACCGGCAGGCCGTGGATAACGCCGGGATTGAAACAGAGCGGCTGGGAGAGAAAGATAGAATGCCCAGCTACGAAACGGAACTTGAGCAGATCAAGGCCATTCAGAAGAAGACGGGGCAGAAGACCCGTCTGGAGAAACAGAACCGCAGGTACAACACCAAGGCGAACAACTACAGAGGGGGCACGGGGCACGGGATCTACGTTTTCAGTCCCGCTTCCCAGATCGTCACCGCCCGCGGACGCACCAGGACCGGTGAGGAGTACTACCCCATGCCCTCCTCCGTCACAGCCACCAGCAACAAGGAGGCCTACAGGAGCGCCATCGAGGACCTCGACCAGGACATCGCCGGCCTCAAGAAGAAGAACAAGACCGCCAGGAAGGAGATGAAGCAGGCCGAGCGCCAGCTCGTCGCCTACAGGATCGCCAACGGGAACGCCCACGGGATGGTGCTGTACGACATCAAGAGCACGTACCCCGACGGCAAGAGGCTGACCCCCGCCGAGGCCAGGAGGATGGTCGCCGAGTCCGGCCAGAGGACCCGCAGGTCCATGACCGTCGACGGCCAGAAGACCGCCAGGGTGGTCTACCCCTCCAACCCCACCAGGGAGATGATGGAGGACTACCTCAGGAACACCAGGCGCGCGGACATGGTCGGCATCGACGCCCCCAAGGGGACGAGGCCCACCGTCAAGGTCGAGAAGGCGCCCGCCTCCAGGAAGAAGCCCGCATCCGCAGGTAAGACGAAGAAACCCGCCGGTAAGCCCGCGAAGGCCCCTGCCGCAGGCAGGTCCAAAGGCGCCTACGGCGAGATCATGTCCGACTACAGGTCCGTGATCAACTCCGTCAGGAACGACTGCGCCGTGGATCTGTTCGACCTCGCGTACGTGAACGGCGCCCCCTGCATGGTGTTCAAGACCAGCGACGCCGACTACGAACGCTTCAGGGACGTGTACGACATCACCGTCAGGAACGGACGCTGCACCGTGCGCCTCGACACCCTCGGATACTGCTCCCGCCCCGTCGTGCCCCAGAAGGCTTCGGCCAGCAGGAGGAACGCACCCGTGAGGAGGCCCGAGAACCGCACCGACCGTGGGAATGCATCCTACAGGTCCGGGAACGCCCCCAGGAGGCGCTGACATGACCGTCTATTCCGAACTCGTCGGGAACCCGATCGTCGCCAGTGTCATCCAGTCGAACGAGGAGGAGTTCGAGGACTTCGTAGCCAGGGCCGTCAGATCGTCTGACAACCTCGATCAGGCTGCGGCGAAAGTCGAGAATTACGTCACCGACGTCATCTGGGATGTCC
>CASFMM010000023.1 GCA_949295765.1 uncultured Methanomassiliicoccales archaeon
GTGAACACCATCCCCCTGTGGAAGAGCCAGATGGTGCTGGCCCTGGGCCTGGCCCACAGCCAGCAGGCCATCGAGGCCCAGCGGGCGGTGAGCGACATGACCAACGAGCTGCTGAAGAAGAACGCCGCCGCCCTCAAGCAGGGCACCATCGACGCGGCCAAGGAGTCCGAGCGGGGCATCGTGGACATCGAGACCCTGCAGGCCACCAACCGCAGCCTGATCGAGAGGATGATCGTCATCTTCATCATCTACGGCCTTCTGATCTGCCTGGCCTTCGGAGCCGCGGCCTGGATGGGCATCCTGGAGGACGCGTTCGGCTGGGGGTACGACGTCACCATCGTGTTCTACATGAGCATGGGTCTGATACTGTTCTTCGTCCCGGCGCTCGTGTTCCTGTGGTACGTGGAGAGGTTCGTCACGGAGCCGATCGGGGAGCTGTCCGAGGCCTCGAGGAACTTCATCAGCAGCAACCATGAGTTCTCCAGCGAGGAGTTCGGATACACATGCCGCGACCTCACCAACCTCGATTCGGAGATCGGTGAACTCGCCAGGTCCCTGACCAAGATGACCGCAGACATCGAGGAGTACGTCGACGACCTCAGGACCCTCAACAGCCAGCAGGAGATGTACAGGGCGGAGCTGAACGTCGCCAAGGGGATCCAGGAGTCCTTCGTACCCACGAACTTCTCTTCGATAAACGGCACGGGCGCATCCGTGGCGGCCTCGATGAACGCGGCGAAGTACGTGGGAGGGGACTTCTACGACTTCTTCATGATAGACACGGACCACCTGGCGATAGCAATAGGCGACGTCTCCGGGAAGGGGGTCCCCGCCGCGCTGTTCATGGCGGTCACCAAGTACCTGATCGAGGGACAGTCGCGTCCCGGGTTCACACCTGACGAGATATTCAGCAAGGTCAACCTCGGTCTGTGCAGGAACAACGAGCAGAACATGTTCGTCACATCCTGGATCGGCATCCTGGAACTCACCACCGGCAAGCTGTCCTACTGCAACGCGGGGCACAACCCTCCGATCATAGCCAGGCGCGAGACCGACCCCGAGCTCCTGATCGGGCCGAGATCCTTCATCCTTGGAGCCAAAGAGGGTATGAAGTACAGGATGGCAGAGATCGTCATGGAACCCGGCGACAGGATACTTCTGTACACGGACGGCGTCACGGAAGCCAACGACCACTTCGACGAGTTCTACGGCGTCGAGAGGCTGATCGACTGCTTGAAGAACAACGAAGGCGCCTCTCCGGACGATCAGATAAAGGCGATAACGGATGACATCGCGGAGTTCACCAAGCATGCCATCCAGTTCGATGACATCACGATGCTCCTGCTCAGATACGACGGACCGGCGGCCTCAGGAGAGCCTCTTCTCGACAGTGAGGACGTTCCGCCCGTTGTCGCGTCTATAAGTGATGCCGTCGACGTTATTCTTGACAAGGAATATGCCTAATCCCCCGATGGGGCGGTCCTCCATCTTCAGGGTGGTGTCCGGGTCCTTGACGGAGAGCGGATCGAATTCCGGACCGTCGTCCGCGAACGTCAGGACGACCTTGGCGCGATCGTCCTCCACCGAACAGGATATGTCTATCTCCCCGACACCCTGTGGATGATAGGCGTAGCTGACAATGTTGATGAATATCTCCTCGATCACGAGTTCCAGCTGTGTGAGGACCTTCTGAGATGCTCCGCATCCAGAGAGACACCTCTCGACGAAATCCTGCACATCGTACAGCCGGCTTTTATCGGATGGAACGGTGATTGTCTTCAGACGACCACCTCCTCCGCATAGCCGCACATGATGGTTGGGATGGGCTGACACGATATTAAATGGGCTCGGTCCGCATGCGGACAGGCAAGTTGCAGAGTGTGTCCTCAATCGATTCTGACTCGTGGCACCTCTATATAGTATGCGTACCATTCTGGTTAACACATCTGGTGGGTACTATGTTCGGAAGGAAGAAGACCAAGGACGAGCCTCTCGCTGTCACATACAGCGAGAGCGACGACGGCGTAGTCCTGATCAAGCTGAGCGGAAGACTCGATTCCGTGTCCGCCAGCGACTTCCAGAACGAGGCGGTACCAAAGTGCAGGGGCAAGTCGGCGATTCTGGACATGGAGATGGTCACCTATCTGTCCAGCGCCGGACTGAGGGCCATGCTCGCATTGGACAAGGCCGTCGGCAGCGGGAACAAGCTCTCCATCATCAACGCCAAGGACTCGGTCAAGGACGTTCTCGACATGTCCGGATTCAGCGAGTTCATCTGAACCCGTCGGATCGGCTCCGGCCCTGCGACTCCCGCATTTCTGTACCGGGATGGCCCACGCGTGGTCCCGGGTTTCGGATGGATCGCTGAACCTCGGACACACACTTTAAGATGCTTCCGATCATTCGCATTCCGTCACATGGTCGGACACATAAGATACAGGGAATACCTCGGGAGACGGGAGCTGACGATTATCGCCCTGGCGTTCATCGCCACGGCACTGACGAACTACATCAGCCTACATCTGCCCATCGAGCTGGAACCCTATCTGGCGCTGTGTCCCGTCATCGGACTGCTGTTCGGCCCGCTGGGCATCATCGGCGTGAACGCGGTCAGCTTCATCTACAACACATGGATGGGGTACCCGTTCGACCTGGTCATACTGGACCTCCTCAACGTCTTCATGGTGTCCTACCTGCCGTACAGGCTGTGGTACAGCATAGGCATGGAGAAGGATGACCGTCCCCCGGTGTTCGATTCCGTGTTCAACGTCACGAAGTTCATGTTCGTGATGGTCGTCACCAGCCTCGTCTACACGCTGCTGTACAACATCCTCTACACGTTCCTTGAGGGCAACATGGTCCTGGACCTGGAGGACCTGGCGAGGTTCCTCAAGGTGGTATCGTTCTCGTTCCTGTTCGGCATGTCGGCCGCCCTGGCCCTGAAGTACCTCGGAGTCAGGTTCGAGACCCCCCGTTTCGGAGGAACGCCCGAGGGATTCAGAACCGGGATCAACAGGCACTGGTTCGATGTCCTCCTCTACACGGGGGCCATCGTACCGGCTCTGCTCATGTGCACCCGCCCCGGGGAGGAGGACTTCCTCGTGCTCGCCGTGATCGAGTACGGCATGCTTCTGGCCTCCCTCCTGAGACCGGTCCGCCCCGCTCGCACCGACGAGAAGATCACGGTCGTCGGCAGAGGCCTCAGGATCAACAAGTTCGACCGCAACCTGATCGAACGCTTCATCGCCATGTTCGTCATCATCGGACTGATCATCTGCGTCGGAGTCGGGTTCACCAGCTACTACGTCTTCTACGACACCCTGTCGGCCGATGACCTGAGCCGCAACGTGGTCCTGTACATGAGCGTTGCCCTGCTGGCGTTCTTCATACCCTCGGTGCTCATACTCTGGTACATCGAGAACAGGGTCACCGAACCCGTCGAGGCCATCTCGCACGCATCCAGGAACTTCGTCAGCTGCGATTACGAGGAGTCCGCATCGGACTTCGCCGCCGTGTGCGCCAGGTTCTCAGGGACGAAGAACGAGATCGGTGAGCTGGCCAGGTCGCTGTCCAAGATGAACGACGACATGGGGGAGTACATCGAGGACATCAGGAACCTGAACAGCCAGCAGGAGAAGTACAGGGCCGAACTGGGTGTCGCCAAGAACATCCAGGAATCGTTCATCCCCAAGAACTTCGACTCCGTCGAGGACATGGGCGTGAAGGTCCATGGCGCGATGCGGGCGGCGAAGTACGTGGGAGGGGACCTGTACGACTTCTTCCCCATCGATTCCGACCACCTGGCGGTCACCGTGGCCGACGTCTCCGGGAAGGGTGTCCCTGCGGCTCTGTTCATGGCGATCACCAAATCGCTGATGGAGGGCAACTCCAAATCAGGGGTCTGCCCCGACGAGATCCTCACCAACGTCAACACATCGGTGTGCCGCAACAACGACGAGGGCATGTTCGTCACCGCATGGTTCGGGATCCTTGAGATAAGCACGGGGAGGCTGACGTTCGCCAACGCCGGCCACAACCCGCCGGTCGTGGTCCGCAAAGGGGAGAAACCGGAGTTCGTCCGCACCAAACCGGGCATGGTGCTCGGAGGGATAGACGGAGTCAGATACAAGCCCTTCGAGATTGCATTGGCACCCGGAGACAGGCTCATACTCTACACCGACGGCGTCACCGAGGCCAACAACGACTACCACGGGTTCTACGGCGAAGAGAGGCTGGCCGCAAAGGCGGCTGAACTGAGGGATGCCGACGTGGCCGCCGAGGTGCAGTCCATAGTTGACGACGTGCTTGGGTTCACGGGCGATTCGGAGCAGTTCGACGACATCACCCTGTTCGTGCTGGAGTACACGGGCCTGGAATGAAAGATGACCCCCGCCATCCGGCGGGTAAGTGATTTCAGGACAACCGCTTCTCGATCGTCAGGATGTTGTATCCGTCGCGACGGCGGTAGCTTATGCCGTCGACGTTGCGCTTCACCAGGAATATGCCCAGACCGCCGATCGGCCTGTCCAGTGCGGGGGCTGAAGTGTCCGGCTCCGGCATGCTGAGGGGGTCGAACTCCGCCCCGCTGTCCTTGAAGGTGATGGTGATGGACATCGTGTCCTTCTCGACGTCGCATCCGATCCACACCTTTCCCGTGCCCTCGTAGGCGTAGTTGGATATGTTGACGAATATCTCCTCGACGGCCAGCTCAAGCTGCATCATGGACGTCTCCGAAACACCGAGATCCCCCAGACAGCCGTGTATGAAGCCCATGACCTTGTCCAGCTGATCCTTGTCCGACGTCACCTCCAACTGAGCCATCCGATCAGCCTCGGTTCAGTTCCTCGTCCAGGAGCGCCAGGAAGAACCTCTTCTGGATGTCGTTGGACAGGATGCGTGGCGGCTTCAGCTGGGAGGATGCGGTACCCTTCGATATCGCGAGGTCCCTGTAAAGCAGATAGGTCTCCGGCTGCACGTACTTGACGTCCAGCCTCTGCAGGAGACCTCTCACGATCTTGTCCCCGTACTGGGCGTTGGTCTTGCACAGGTTCGCGTTCAGGGACTCCGCCACGGCCTCCCTGGTCAGGCCCGCCGGCAGGCTGTCGGGTTCGATCAGGTACACGTATCTCAGGGTGTCGCCGACATCTGGATAGACCGAGAAGTCGATGACGCTGAAGCCGAGCTCCGTCTCGGTCATCTCCAGGGCGGTCCTGAGGGCCACCTCCGTGGTCTTCTCACCTGTCATGCTCAGGGACTGGTCGATCCTGTACTGGAACTCCATCATGGGGGTGTTGTTGTACATGCCGACCACCTTGAGGGCGTCCCTCATCCTGTAGCGATAGAATCCGGAGAGGTTGGTGGCCACGATCTCGTACACCCTGCCGACCTCGAGCTTGTCCATGGTCACGATGTCCGCCGGGTCGTCGGTGTCCACCGGTATGAACTCGTAGAACATGCTGTCGGGAACCAGTATGGAGCGGAAGTCGTCCATCGCGACGGGTGTCGTGAACAGACCCTCCGAGGCGGTTACCCCGGGGAACAGGTAACTGTAGCCGTCGCCCGCGTACTTCTCCTTGAGTCTCCTGAGGTAGTCTGAGAACCCTCCGGTGGATATGCCCACCATGCAGACCATGTCCGGCCAGATCCTGGGCATGACGGGCTCGTCGAAGCCGGCCTCGAAGATCTCCCTGAGCTCGGCGGCCCTCTCGGGCATGGGCCTGATCTTGGCCATGAGGCTCGCCCTGACCTCGTCGGGCATCTTGATGCTCTCGTCGATGGTCCCCTGCTCGATGTCCCTGACCAGCATGTCCCACTCCTTCTCAATGTACTGCATCATCTCCAGGATCATGCTGATGTAGCTGCATATCGCGAGGGTGGAGCTTTTGTTCATGAGCGCGAACCTGGCGTGCAGGTAGCGGGCGTTGGTCTTCACATCGGGTATCAGGGCCTCCACGGGGGAGGTCATGAACAGCGGGAGCTTGTCTCCGAGGGCCGCGACGATCTTGCCGGAGATCGCACCGTAGGTCGCCCCGTTCTTGAGGGTGGACATGGGCGCCTCGATCAGGTTGATCACCGGGGGTTCGATCCAGCCGAACCCGAGCGCGTCGCACTGGATGGCGGTGCGGATCAGGTAGTTGTACTTGTTGAGGATGAACAGAGAGGGGTCGGACACCGGGATCCTCTTGGGATTGCCCATGGTTCCGGACGATTTGGCGTAGTGGTTCACGGGATAGGCTGTGATGAGATTTGTCTTGCCCTCCTCGGTCATCTCGTAGATGTATCCCGCGTAGTCGTCGAACATGGTGATCGGGACGCGTCTTTGGTAGTCCTCGATGGACTCTATCTCGGCGAACCCGTACTTCTTCCCGTACTCCGTGTCCTTGTTGTCCCTGACGATCTTCATCAGCAGCTCCGTGTTGTACTTCATCGGATCCTTGGTCATCTCGATGAGCTGCTCGTACAGGGGCTTTCCATCGGAGTAGTTCTTCATGTTCAGCTGGCCCATCGGGCTGAGCTTGGAAACGTCCATGTCCATCGGATGACCTCACTGGATGTCCAGCACGTCTGAGAATCCCGTCGCCTCGAAGACCTCCATGACCGTGTCCTTGGGCTTGGTGATGGTGAGGCCTCCGCGGCTGGACATGACCTTGTGGGTGGCCAGGATGACCCTGAGGCCCGCGCTGGACACGTAGTCGAGTTCGGACAGGTCGAACACCATGCCGGCGTCCGATGTCACGTTGGCCTTCAGGTACGAGTCGAGTTCGGGGGCGGTGTTCGTGTCCAGCCTGCCGACGATCTTCAGCACTACCTTGTTTCCGTCTTTGCTCTCGATTATCTCCATTTCCTCTCTCTCCTTTTCCTATGTTATCATGACGAGGACATGCTGCGGTACATGTCGGCGTAAAGCCCGTCGAGCTCCATCAGCTCGTCGTGGGAACCGACCTCCTTTATGTCCCCGTCCTTCATGAAGATGATTTTGTCGGCGTTGCGGATGGTGAAGAGCCTGTGCGCGATGATGAACGTCGTCCTGCCCTCCATCATCCTCTCCATCGCCTTCGTCACAAGGGCCTCCGTCCTGGTGTCCATGTTGGACGTGGCCTCGTCCAGTATCAGTATGCGCGGATCCGCCAGCACCGCGCGGGCGAGCACCAGAAGCTGCTTCTCGCCCACCGACAACTGCGAGTTCTCCTCGCTAATGTGCGTGTCGTACCCGTCCGGGAGGACGTCTATGAAGGTGTCGCATCCGACCGTCCTCGCCGCCTGGACGATCTCCTCGCGTGTCGCGCCCTCCTTCCCGTAGGCGATGTTGTCCGCGATGGTGCCGTCGAACACCCAGGAGTCCTGCAGGACCATGCCGAAGGCCTTCCTCAGCTCGTCACGGTTGATCTCGCGGGTGTTCTCCCCGTCCACCAGTATCCTGCCGTCGTTGATCTCGTAGAAGCGCATCAGAAGGTTGATGATCGTGGTCTTCCCGGCCCCGGACGGCCCCACGATGGCCACGACGCTGCCGGGATCCGCCTCGAAGGAGACGTCCCTGAACAGGGTCTTCTCCGGCACGTATCCGAAGGTGACGCTGTCGAACGCCACCCTGCCCTCCACGCGGGACACGTCAAGCTTGGCGAGGTCGCTCTCGTCGGGCTCCTCCTCCACGTCCAGGATCTCGAACAGCCTGTCGACGGCCGCGAACCCGGACTGGACCTGGTTCATGGACGAGGATGCGCTCTGCAGGGGCCCTCCGAGCATCTGCCCGTACAGGAGGAACGCGGTGAACCCTCCCAGTGAGAGGGTCCCGTCGATTATCATGTACGCTCCGAATATCGAGATGCAGATGTATCCCAGGTTGTTGATGATCAGGGTGACCGGCATTATGAACCCGGATGCGAACTTGGACCTGACGTAGGCCCTGTGGAACCGCCTGTTGATCTCGGAGAACCTCCTCTCGGAAACCTCCTCCATGTTGTAGGACTTGACCAGAGCATGGTTGCCGATTATATCGCCCATGAAACCGTTTAGGTCCCCGACCGTGCTCTGCTGCAGCTTGAAGCCCTTCTTGGTCTTCTTGGTGATGTACCTTATCAGCAGGAACGACACCGGCATGAGCACTATGTAGACGACCGCCAGCAGCGGGTTGACGACGACCATCATGATGGCGATCAGAACGATCAGCAGGATCTGGACGATCAGGTTGAGCAGGTCGCTCTCTATCAACGACTCCACGGTGCTCAGGTCGTTGGTCAGGCGGGACGATATGTCCCCCGAGGGATGGCTGTCCAGGAAGCTTATCGGCACCCTGTTGAGCTTGTTGTGGAGGTTGCGCCTCATCCTCTGTGTGGCGTTCCTCGACACGATGGTCATGTTGCGGTTGGACAGCATGGTGGCGCAGTTGCCGAACACGTACAGCGCGGCGATCTCCAGGATCATGATCACGAACGCGCCCATGTCCAGGCCCGTGTACCCGTCCCTCACGTACTGCGTCAGCACATCGATGAGGTTCCCCGCCATCTTGGGTGCGAACGCCAGGGCGAAGCTCCCCGCCACCATCACGGCGACGGCGACGATGACCAGCCACCTCTCCTTGTAGATGTAGCCGGCCAGCCTCTTAAGCGGGTTCTTCGGAGGTCCTCTCCCGGACTTCGCCGTCATGTCACCGGCCCTCCTTCGCATACGACTGGGTGGCGTAGATCTCCTGGTACACCCCGCATGTCGCCAGCAGCTCCTCGTGGGTGCCCTGCTGGACTATGCGGCCCTTGTCCATCACCACGATGTTGTCCGCGTCCCGTATGGTGGCTATCTTCTGGGCCACCATGATGATCGTCTTGCCTCTGAGACGCTCGCGTATGTTCCCGCGGACGGCGGCCTCCGTCTTGGCGTCCAGCGCCGAGAAGCAGTCGTCGAAGATGTACACGTCCGCGTCCTTGCATATCGCCCTGGCCAGGGACAGCCTCTGCTTCTGGCCTCCCGAGACGTTCATGCCCCCGCGGGCCATCCTCGTGTCCAGCCCGTCTGGCATCTGCTCGAGGACCTCAGAGAACCGGGTCAGCCTGCAGGCCTCCTCTGCCTGCTCCCTGGTGATGTCCGAACCCATGGCCACGTTGGCGTAGACGGAATCCTCCAGCACCATGGTGTGCTGGCTGGCGTAAGACACCCTGTCCCTCAGCATCGTCACATCCATGTCGCGGACGTCCCTGCCCTCGAACAGGACCCTCCCACCCGTCGGGTCGAAGAGCCTCGGCACCATCTGCACCACGGTGCTCTTCCCGGATCCGGTCGGCCCGATGATCGCGGTCGTCGTGCCCCGTCTGATCTCGATGTCTATGCCGGACACCGCATCCTTCGCACCGGAGTACGCGAAAGAGACGTCCTCGAACCTAACCGCGCATCCGTCGTCCTCCGCCTCGGTGTCCTTCGGATCGTTTACCACGGTGGTCTCGGAGTAGAGGACCTCCTCCAGCCTCGCCGTGGACACCACGGTCTTGGGCAGCGTGGTCACGATGAACGGGACGATGCCCAGGCAGCTGATGAAGTACGTGACGTACTGGAAGAAGATGATGAGGTCCGAGATGGACACCAGTCTCTGCTGGAGCTCCAGGGATCCGAGGTAGTAGATCACGAGGACCGCCAGGTTCATGATTATCAGGGCGATGGGCGTCAGGTAGCATATCTTCAGGGCGGCCGCGGTGGAATCCGTGCGGTACTCCTCGTTCAGGTCCGCGAACCTCTCGGTCTCGTACTCCTGCCTTCCGAACGCCCTTATCGTGCGGGCGCCCTCGGCCTTCTCCTTGATGAGGGTGTTCAGACTGTCCAGCTCCACCTGGACCTCGTTGAACATCGGCATGCTCTGACGGCTCTTGTAGACCATCATCGTGATGGTCACCGCGAACGCCAGGACCAGGACCCCGCACAGGAGCATGTTGATCATGGCGGTGGCGATGATGATGGCCACCACGACGACGGGCACCAGAAGGGCCTGCCTCAGGGAGTTCAGCATGAAAATCTGTATGCGCGTGGTGTCGGCGGTCAGGCGGGTCATCAGCGTGGAGCCACCGAACCTGCTGAAGTCCTTCTGGGAGAACGACATGATCTTCCTGAAGAGGTCGCTGCGGACATCGCAGGTGACACTGGCACTTATGTATGCGCTGAGGTACGACACCACCACTATGGCCAGACCGTACACCACAGTGAATGCGATCATCCTGACCGCAGCGCCCTGGATGAACTCCATGTCCTGGTTCATGACGCCGCTGTTCAGGATCGCGTGGGTCTCCGACAGCACCTGCAGCTGGAGGAACACCTGCACGACGATGAAAACCGCCAGCACCAGTATGTGCTTCCAGTACGGCAGGACGTAGTCCTTCAGGAAACCCCTCATGTCATCACCGGTCCTCTGAAACCACTCTTCCGTCGACACCGACCGACATCACAGGATGCCTTCCCGATGCAGGATCTTCTTCGGCATCGAGAAGAACCTCCTGACGAGTTCGTCGTCCCCCTCGCTCTGGGCCTTGAACACGTAGGATATGCCCGGGACGGAGTTCACCTCGCACAGGAGGAACTCCCCCTCCTTCTCGCCGAACAGGTAGTCTATGCTCCCCATCTTCAGCCCGAAGGCGTCGGCCAGGGCTATGGACTGCTCCACGAGCTCCGCCGGGGGATCGAAGGACTCGATGTACCCTCCCTGGTGGAGGTTGGATTTGAAGTCCTTGTCGTTGTGCCTCACGAAGGCGCATACCAGTTCGCCGGCCGCGACGACGACCCTCAGGTCCCTCCCCTTGGACGATGTGACCGCCTTCTGGACCAGGATCTGGTCCCCGAACGGCGCCGCCTTCACGACCGAGAGGATGTTCTTGAGCTCGGACTCGTCCTCTATGAGACAGACCCCGCGACCCTGGTATCCGTGCATGATCTTCATGACCAGCGGGAACCCGATCCTGTCCGCTATGTCGGAAACGGTGGTGTTGTCGCCCACCAGCATCGTGTCGGGGATGCTGATCCCGGGCACAGCCCGCTTGGCTATCTGGAAGGAGTAGAGCTTGTCCCCCGCCTTCTCGATGGCGTCGTACGTGTTCACGCAGGGGACGCCGAGCGTCTCGAACATGCGGAGCACCGCCTTCAGCTGATAGGTTTCGCGCTCCTCCGTCGTCATCACGAAGACGAAGTCGGGGCAGTCCACCTCCTCGCCCTTCACATGGATCCTGCCATCGAACCTGTCGAGGGCGACGACCTCTATGTCGTCGTAGTCCACGAAATCCATCTCGAGTCCCTGGCTCGAGAAAAGGGTGTTGACCATCTCGAACTCCTTCATGAACTGGGAGTAGTCCCCCGTGATCATCATTCCTCTCATCTTCAATCCTCCCTGATAATCCAGTCATCTTCGGGCCGGCTCCGGATCCTTGTGTCCAGCTTGATCTGGGACCTGGGCGCACCCTCCGACTCGCGTTTCCTGAAAAGACTCTCCTGCCACCCGTCCTTCATGAGATGTACGGTCAGGCGGTTGAGGGAACCCAGCATGCGGTTCCTGTTGTAGAGCTCGAACCTCTCCCTGAGCTTCCCGTCCAGGGCCTCGGACATCGCCGACACGTCCACAGACGGGTGACCGGACTCCGGCTCGATGTACACGTCGTATGCCTGGGCGGGGATGTTCTCGTAGATCTGCGTCTGACGGGGGACGAACCCCAGGGACGACGCCACCTCGTTGACGCAGTCCAGGACGCTGGGCGCCGGGAGCTTCTCCTGGGCTATGTTGAGTATCTCGCGGGATTTGGTCACGAACTCCACGTTCGGGGTGTTGCCCGTGAAGCCGACAACACGGACTATGTCGTGCATCCTGTAGCGGTACAGCCCTGCGATGTTGGTGAGCAGCAGCTCGTACTCCCCTCCGTCCTCCAGCTCGTCCGCGAGAAGCGGCTCGCCGCCGTCCAATGGGACGAACTCGTAGAACACCGACATCGTCCCCAGGACCCCTACGGGGGATCCGGGGACCGTGGGTATGTTGATCTTGGCCTCACTGGCACCGTACCCGATGTCGAAGTACATGACGTCGTCAGGCAGGAACGGCCTGACCTTGTCCACGTTGACACCGACCGACCCGCCGAGCCAGAACCTGGCGGCGGCCAGGCACGGCCAGTAGTTCCTGGGTGTGAAGTTCTCGCGGCCGGTGTCCAGTATCTTCTGGAGCCTGTCCGCGCTCGCGGGGTCCGGTTCCGCGTGGCCCTCTGCGATCCTGCGCTCCTCCTCCGAGAGGCTCAGCCTGGGACTGACGGTCCCGTTCCTGATGTCCGAGATGATCTCCTCCGCATGCTCCTGCGCGTACACCAGCCTGGCGTGCAGACGAGCCGCATTGTTGGATGTTACGAGAGCGACGTTGTCGTGCCTGAGCGCGAACATCATCGTGAGGTACATGGTCGCCTCGCCGTCCGACAGCCCCATGAACTCGCTGGGATAGCTGAGCATGTCCGAGAACCCGGACCCCTCGAACGTCTTGCCCGATGCGAATCCGATGCTGATCCCGCCCTCTGTCCTGCGGTCCGGTATGGCGGACGTGACGGAGTAGTATGTGAACTTGCCCGCGAGGTCCCTCGGCGACATCGCCCCGAGATCCACGCCCATAGATGCCAGGGCGGTCTGCAGGCGCCTGCTTCCGGCGATCGTCTTCTGGAGCGCCACCGCCATGCAGGCGTTCCTCAGCTTGTTGACCGCGTTCTTGGCGTTCAGGCTCGCCCTGCACTCCGGGATCATCTTGGCCTTGCCCGTGGTCCCGGACGTCGAAATGAAATAGTCGGTCGCACCGGCGAAGAGGACGTCCGCCTCGCCCTTGGCGAGACGGTCTATGTACGGCTCCAGGTCCTCGTAGTCGGAGATGGGCACCTCCCTGCGGAAATCCTCCACCGACCCGATGCTGTCGAAGTTGTGGTCCCTGCCGTATGCGGTGTCCCTGGCCGATTCGACGATGCACGTCAGGAGCCTCTCCTGGGTCCCCCTGCAGTCCCCGCACATGTCTTTCCAGATGCCGACGGCCTCCCTGTCCGGCAGGGAGATGACCTCATCATACGGCGCGCTCATACCAGAACCTCCTGAATCGAGGCCGTCCGGTATCCACATCCGGGGGAATGACACCTGCAACCTGGATAAAACATCGGGTTGAGCATCGGAAGACCTCGTATATGTATCGGACTCTGATATTAAAAACTCAAATACAGGCACGATTGAGCTTCAGGACAGGTCCTTGACCAGCGTGAGGACGTTGCGACCGTCCTCGCGGGAGTAGACGATGTCGTCGACGTTCCTCCTGACGAGGTATATCCCGAGCCCTCCCATTCCGCGCACCTCCATCGGGGCTTCCACATCGGGCTCCCCCATGGACAGAGGGTCGAACTCGGAACCGTCGTCGGAGAACCTGACGACCGCGGCGGTCCCCATCGCGCTGCACGTGACCTCCACGGTGCCCTCCCCCGGCGTTCCGTGGGAGTAGTGTGCGATGTTCGTGAACACCTCCTCCGCCACCAGCTCCATCTGCATGGCCGCCCTCTCGGACGCGCCCACATCCTGCATGAACCCGCGGACGAAATCCTGGACGTCGTGCATCATCGCCGCATCCGCGGGGAACGTCCTCGATACGGACTCTCCGCCGCGCCTCCTTGACGACCTCGGGTGCGCGGGACGTCCTTCGACTGCACCGTCGACACCCTGCCGTTCGTCGTCGTAGACGACCCTGTACCTGTCGGCGGTGTATAGGGGCCAGAACCAGGAGTACCTGAACCATGCCCACAGCGGCCTCTCCTCCTCCATTATGGGCGTGTAGTATCTGCGGACCGAGGGCAGGTACATCATGATCAGGACGGCCAGGGAAGGAGGGGTCACGACTGCCGGGTTGAAGACCACCAGGCTCGCTGCGGTGCTCCCCATGATGCCCAGCCAGGAGGCCAGGTTGAAGACGATGAGGAGGATGGATGCCCTCGTGACCTTCTTCCAGGCCTTCGGCCTCCTCGATGTTATGGCGAGGAGCGAGTCCGTCGTCAGGAACATCATGGCTATGTCCACCACGAACATCAGAAGCGATGTGCGATGGAGCCCGTAGCCGAGATACATCCCGAACGCCAGAAGGCAGACCTTGGCGATGTATATGCTGATGATGAACATCAGGAACAGTTCCGCGAACCTCAGGATGGGGGGCTCCTCGCCCCTCCTGCGGAAGAAACGGGCCCGTACGCCCCTCCCTTCGAATCCCTGGACGTCTGCGGAACCGACCATAGCCCTGCGTCATGGTTTTCTATGGAATAAACGATTTGTCGGACATGGAGAGGAACAGGTGGGTGGACGATTTCGTCGACTGCGTGATCAGACGCTCCGAGACTGACAGCGTCCCCAGCACCTACCTCGTAGTCCTGGTCATCATCGTGCCGCTGATACTGGCACAGGCGTTCATAGCCAGCGGGGTCACGGCCCTCGGCGACTGGTTCGACGGGAACGAGTACGAAGTGGTCTACTACGTGTCCCTTTACGCGGAATGCTGCATCGTCAGCTTCGTACTGTTCGTCCTGACGAGGCGCTCCAGCAGCCACCTCGCCCGCGACATCGTGTGGATGGACAGCCTCATCGGCTACGCGGAGTCGAAGGGGGCGGACGCCTCGACCCTCAGAGGCATAAGGGATGAGGCCTCAAGAGGCAGATGGACGGCGAAGGGCTGGGTCGGGACGGCGTTCTGGCTCGCGGTGACGGCGTACACGATCATCCAGGGGTTCATCCTCTTCTACGGGACGGGTCCCGAGGACGGGAGGGGGCTCGTGCCGTTCGTCTACGTGTACCTGCTGGTCATGGCGCAGTTCGTGTTCACGCTCGGCACCACCGCTGGGTTCCCCTACAGGCACGACCGGCTCCAGTGCGAGTTCAGCAGGGAGTTTTCGGAGAGGGCGGCGGGATTCGGATTGGAGATCGATGCCATGGAGCCGTCCGTCCGCAAGGCCCGCTGGATCATACACATCGTCCTCTTCGCGGTCACCCTGGGGGTGTACTCGGTTGTCATCCTGCTTCTTGCCAACCGCCGCACGAACACGCACATAAGGTCTCAGTGGGGATACGAGAGCCGCGTCATGATCTCCATGATAAGGCACGAGGACGGCATCGGGATCGAGGGGGTCGGCGACAACCAGCCCGGGAACTGGTTGGCCAGGCTGCTTTTCAACGCCCTCTGACCGCCAGCCCCCGATTAGCTATTTCTACGTTGAACCGAATCTTGTAGCGTTCGGGAGCGTCCCCATGTTCGGAAAGAAGAAGGTCAAGGAGAGCGAAGACAGATCGTTCAGATCCATGTTCACGGAGAGCGAAGACGGTCTGACGATCCGGCTTTTCGGCAGACTCGACTCGGCCTCGTCCCCCGACTTCCAGAAGGAGGCCGTCGACAGGTGCCGCGGAAGGAACACTGTGCTCGACCTGAGCGATCTCGTCTACATCTCCAGCGCCGGTCTCAGGACCATACTGGCGATGGACAGGGCGATCGGCAACGGCGGAAGACTCCTGATCGTAAACGCCAAGGGGGTCGTCATGGACGTCCTCAGCATATCCGGTTTCAGCGACTTCTTCCCCCGCGAATCCGAGAACGGTGCCTGAACATCCGCTCCGGGTCCGAGGTTCCTGACTTATATCCTCACAGTGCATTCTCATCCGGGGATCCAGCATCCGAGTCCCGAAGGTGAGACGTCATGATCAACGGAATCTATCTGGTGAACAGGAGAAAGACTGATGTGGAGGCCGAGATGGAGCTGTTCTCCAGGACACCGGGCCTCAGCATGAAAGCCGTCTGCTTCGAGGACGTGGTGACCACAGTCGGAGGCGAGGACAACGACTCCGTGATACTCTCGAACGGCGACAGGATCCCGCGTCCGGACGTTGTGTTCCCGAGGGTCTTCGGACTCGATGCGGAGGAGAACTACCGCCTCAAGTCCGTCCTGAGGATGTTCGAGAACATGGGGGCGCTGTGCATCAACCCGCCGGGCTGCAAGGACATCACCGCGGACAAGATGCTGACCTTCCAGGTCGTCAGCAGGGTCGTCCCCGCCGGTATGATCCCCCGCACGATGCTGGTCACCGGGGATGTCGACCCGAAGGTCGTCGGCGACTACGTCGGATATCCCGTGGTCCTCAAGGTCCTGCACGGAGAGGGAGGGAAGGGCGTGATCCTCGTGAGGGACGAGGCTGAGCTGAAGAACATCCTGAAGCTCCTCTCCGCATCGCCCATGACCGACCAGGTCATCGCCCAGCAGGCGATCATGTCATCGAAGGGCAGGGACCTCCGCATCGTCGTGATCAACGGGAAGGCCGTGGACGCGATCGTCCGCTGCAACCCCGGCAGCTTCACGTCCAACGTCCACCAGGGCGGACATGTGGAGTTCTGCGACCCACCCGAGCAGCTGAAGGAGATCGCGGTCCGCGTTGCGGACGCCATAGGCATCCTGTTCGGAAGCGTGGACTTCCTGTTCGGCGAGAAGGAGGGCGAGTTCTACCTCTGCGAGGCCAACTCGTCGGTGGGGCTACCCTACCTCATGGACGGCAGCAGGGATGCAAGACCCTATGTCGAAGGTCTCATGGGCCTCCTGAAGGAGGTCGAAAGGAGGAAGTCCGGAGGTTCCGCCTGAACAGGGCCTGTCGGCACCTTCCCTCCCCGTGCATCGAAATGCGGAGAGTCGCCGATTAGCTTATATAAGAGTGCGTAATCCCAGAATCCAATCCCCACTTAGCTCAGACTGGCCAGAGCGGCTGACTGTAGAGTGTTTTCGGAAGAAAATCCGATACAGCCGCTGAAATCAGCAGGTCCCCTGTTCAAATCAGGGAGTGGGGACCATCC
>CASFMM010000024.1 GCA_949295765.1 uncultured Methanomassiliicoccales archaeon
CGAGGAGGACGGTTTCCGCGGGCTTGCGTACACCGTCACCCACGGGGACATCTTCTTCCTGCTGTACCTGGCGATCGCACCGGGTTCACGCGGGAACGGTTGCGGCAGCCGTGCGCTGGACATCATCAAGGGGATGGCCGGCGGGAGGAAGTTGTTCCTCAACATAGAGCCCGTGGACCCGGAGGCCGACAACCACGCCCAGAGGGTGGCCCGCAGGCGCTTCTACGAGCGCAACGGGTTCACGGCAGTTCGGGAGTACATGACGTCCGAGGGGATACCGTACACCGTGATGACCTGGGGCGAACCGATCTCCGAGGAGGAGAACAGGGAGTTCATAAGGTACCTGGTGGACGCGGGCATGTTCCCGAAGGACGATCCCGCCTCCAGGTCTTAAGAGGTCTTGATATAAGCATCTCAACGAATCCCCTTTTTAAACACCCCGTCTCATGACCTTATGCCGCGCACTGCGGCAGGAGGCCCAAGATTTGATCAAGTCAACCTTCGACATCGATGCCGTGGCCCAGGCCGTCGGCATGTGGATACCCGGTTTCTGGACCGACGGGACGCACCCGGTCTCCGTCGGGGACGGGGCGGAGTACAGGCTAAGATGCACCCGCAACGAGATGATCGAGGATTTCGCGGTGAAGGTCACTGCCGTATCTTCCGAGGAGGCCGAGGTCCTGATCGAGGACGAGTCCGGAAGGTCGGTCACCATGCGCATGCCCGTCGGTGACGATGGCGTCTTGGGCTCTCTGGGAGGGACCATGGTCCCGATGGCCGTCGAGGGTCTGCCCGTGGACGGAGGGGTCCATGAGTACACCGTGTACATGTTCAGGGGCAGGAGGTCCGGAATGGCATGGGTCCGCGAGGGCATCGCGTACAGGACCATCCATGATGCCGGAGGGTTCAGGCTCTGCTTCGACCTCGCCGGAAGCAGCATCCGCGGATGATCGGTCGGCAGAATACTCTTTGAAAATGATAGGGTCGGGAGGTCACTCCCATCTCCTGTAGAGTCCGTGGTCCACGCCGACCTGGTCCAGGCACCTGCCGACGACGATGTCCACTATGTCGTCGACGGTCTGGGGCCTGGGGTAGAATCCCGGGTTGGCGTCGACTATCCTCACCCCGAGCCTGGCGAGCTTCAGCTCGTTCTCTAGCATGATGGCGCTCTTGGGGGTCTCCCTTACCAGGAGTATCAGCTTCCTGTCCTCCTTGATGCAGACGGATACCGCGCGCGATATGAGCGTGTCCGCGATCCCGTTGGCGAACTTGGCGACCGAGGACTCGCTGCAGGGTGCGACGAACATGGCGTCGTACCTGAAGCTGCCCGAGGCTATGGAGGCGAACATCTGGTCGTCGTCGAAGACCTGGTCCGCCATGGCCTCGACCTGCTCCACGGTGTAATCGGTCTCGGCGGGGATGATCTCCCTGGCGGTCCTGGAGATGACCAGGATCTTCTCCCCCTCCAGTTCCTGAAGGAGCCTGATGCCGTAAATCGCGCCCGAGGCGCCCGATATGGCGACGACGTACCTCACGATGAGTATTATCATCCAGCGGTAGAAAATGGTTCGGTAGGAATCCCTGATATGAAAACCGATTTCGGCCATATACAAAGCTCCATATTATAGAGATTATAATTCGGACAGCCATATAACGGTGTTCGGCGATTCGAATTCGATGTCTTTCAAGAGCATCGTTCTGACGGCGCTGGTGTCCGTTCTCGTTGTATCAGGCACAGGCTACCTGTATCTGAACTCGGACCTGGTGGAAGAATCTGTCGACTATGTAGAATCCGAGGCCGAGGGGAAGGAGAAGAATCCCGAATCGGGCGATATCCCGGAGAACATGGCCGAAGGGGGCATGACCGGATCTGACGAACTCATGGAGATGTTCGGTCATGAGGAATCCAGGTCACCTGAGCCGGATATGTCTGATGACATTACCTCAGAGAATCCAGTTCACTGTGTCGCAAAGTGACAGCATCGTCATGATCATGGCGATTGCAGACAATCGATGGTGTGGAGAAATCAGCATAGGGGTGGATCTCACCTCGATGATCATGGTGACCGTCGCCGAATGATTTCAAATGGCTGGAAGAAACGGTTCCTTCACGTATATCTAACCCGTCCCAAAAATGGCATGTATAATACGTACGTAAATAAGTACGTTTTAATAATTTCAAGATGATGGCATGTCGATGCCCACATACAACATCACTAACGCCCGGGAGAATCTCTATTCCATTGCCGAAGACGTCCTGAACAATGAGCTTGTGACCATAACAACAAAGAACGGAAATCTTGTTGTGATGTCCGAGGCGGATTGGGAAGGTGTCCTGGAAACGCTTTATCTTATGAGCGACCCAGAGTTCGAAGAGGATGTTCGGGAGGGGCTGAATACCCCTATGTCTGAACGTGAGGCATGGAATTGACGTACAAGGTCACATTATCCAAAAAAGCCTCGAAGGACTATAGGGAACTGGAGCGCCAGGGTTACAAGGATAAGGTGGATGGCATTCTGGGTGAACTGTCTAAGAATCCGACATCGGCACCGTCGAAGAGACTCAAAGGACATTACTCCAATCTCTACTCGCGCAGGTTGAACGCGGTGGACAGGATCGTCTACTCCATCGAGTGCCTGGATGTGGATTGCTACGAGGGGGTGGTCAACATTCTGAGGATGCGTACCCATTATGAGGGTGTATTGCCCGCGTTCTTGTTCTGACCGAACAGGAGGTCGGGCAATCCATGGATGTCCAGACGGAAGGAGAGGTGATGATTAATCTCGGACGGTTGTCCAGCCTCAGTCCATTGCGGAGTTGATTGCAATCTCAGCGATGTCCATGGAGTATTCGGCGACCCTCTTGACGCTGCCGGAGATGAGTTCGGCGGCCATCGCCGTCTTCTCGTCGACGATGTCGTCCAGGTTGACGATCTCCTTGGACCTCTGGACGAGCATCTCGCCGCGCTCGATGCACTTGTTGGCGGCGACCATGTTCCTGTTGGACCATGTCCCGACGGAGTCCGTGAAGAGTGTGACGACGTCCTTTCCGGTGCTGAGGATTCTCTCGTCCACGGCGGTGGACTTCCCCTCGACCAGGGGTTTGAGGTTGGATGCCAGCAGGACGGCGTGGTCCCCTATCCTCTCGATGGACCTGCTGACGCTTCCGCATCTGGTGATCTCGCAGAGGTCCATGCCCATCCTGCGGGAGATGGTGATGTCCTTCTGGTGGATGTTGACCTGCCTGGAGATGAGCCAGTCTATCCTGTCGACCTCCCTGTCCCTGTCGCTCATGCCGTCCAGGAGCTTCGGGTCCCTCTGCTCGAGGGCCTCCAGCACGTCGTTAAGCATGTTCCTGACGAGAACCTTCATCCTCTCGACGGATTTCGCGGGCTTGATCTCGCCCTGGTCCATGAGGTCCTTGATGACGATGCGGTTGTCGCTCTCCTCGAGGATCTCCAGGCCTATGGCGGTCTGAGTGAAGGACGATGCGGTGCTGGCGGCCATGCTGGACAGCTCGCCCTCGGAACGGAGCTCGATCACGTCGTGGCCGGCGATGTACGCGCCCACGAGCTGCCTGTAAAGGTAGTCGCGGTCCGTGATGCCGTCGGCGTCGATGACCTTGGTGGACCCGGCGATGGCGGCCTGTTCGCCACCGGGGTAGATAACCATGCTCCCGTCGGGCTGCGGCTGCAGTCCGACAGTGTCATTCTTCTTCAGGCCGACGGAGTCGGCCCAGTCTTTCGGGAGCGTGATCATGAATGATGACCCGCCAGTTATCTGTATCCTTCTTAGGTCCACGGAGGATTGATGCTTCATTATGGATATAAAGTTGATTTTATGATTATATATTTATCTATATCTAATATATATTAATCTCATAAGCTGTAATTCCACCTTGATTCTGATCGTATTATTAGGACGTTATAATACAATATTACAGTATAGACGGAGGTCCAGAGTTGGATGCATTTTCTTTTAAAGAAGATAGCCAGATGTTGAATTGATATGGTTCCGTTAAACCTATTTTATGTAGAAATATATAGCAATTATATACCTATGTATGAATTGATATAATATTTCGACTAACTATATACCTCGTACCAAATTACTCGAATACCGAGGTGTCACAACCTTGGACAAAAAGATATTTGCAATCATTGCAGTCGTGATTATTGTCGTGGCTGCTGTCGCCGTCTATGTAGGCGTCGGCGGAGGAAACGACGATGGTAACGACGATTCGTCCGATGTGTACGCTCTCAGCATCGGCGGAGTTGCCGCCAATGAGGAGAACGTCGTTCTCGGAGACTACCCCATTCAGAGGAACCTCAACCTGTGCACTCTCGGAGCCCTCAGCACCGAGGGACAGGAGATCCTCGGAGGAATGTTCGTTCCTCTCGACGATGCTTCTGAGACCTACACCGACCCCGTCGGAGACGTCCACCTCTCCATCGGTGGATCCACAACCATCCAGCCCATCATGAACGAGCTCGTCCAGGCTTACAAGGAGAAGTACAGCGACAGGGTCGTTGACATCACCGTTGCAGCCGGAGGATCCGGAGTCGGAGCCAGCAACACAGCTAACGGTACATTCGACATCGGAATGTGCTCCAGGGACCTGAAGGACAGCGAGATCGCTCTCGGACTTCAGGAGACCAAGATCGGAATGGACGGTGTCGCTCTCGTCGTCAACGGAGCCGGCATCACCGACATCACCATGCAGCAGATTGCCGACATCTACAGCGGCAAGATCACCAACTGGAGCGAGATCGGCGGAGTCGACGCGGCTATCGCCGTCGTTGCCAGGGACAGCGCCTCCGGTACCGGAGAGTGCTTCGAGGACGCCATGACCAACATCGACCCCAGCTACGAGCTTATGCCCGGAGTCCCTGAGATGGTCGCCACCAACTCTGTCCTCGAGTTCATCAAGAGCACCCCCGGATCCATCGGATACGTGAGCATCGGATCCCTCGCTGACCTATGGAAACGTACCAGTACGGCCTACAGAAGCGCGCATCGGCTGACAAGGACAAGATCATGAAGTACGTCCTCACAGGCATCGCCTGTGTGGCCGTACTGGTCATCTTCCTTATTATCGTCTTCATCGCTGGAAACAGCGTCGATGCTATCAGTAGCGTAGGCATACTCGATTTCATCTTCGGATCCGAATGGGATCCTGAGGAGGGAATTTACGGCGCATTCCCAGTCATACTGGGTACAATTCTCGTCACTATCGGGGCTATGGCCATCTCCATCCCTCTGGGAGTCGGCTGTGCCCTCTACATCTCCGAGATTGCCCCTTCAAAATACCGCAGTATACTCAAGCCTGTCTGTGAGATCTTCGCCGGTATCCCTTCGGTCGTCTACGGATTCTTCGGACTCGTCGTCCTAGTTCCGTTCCTTAGGGAGACTTTCGATGTGACCTACGGGCTCTCCTGGCTCGCCGCCTCGCTTCTGCTGGGAATCATGGCGATGCCTACAATCATATCCATCTCCGAGGACGCACTCCATGCGGTCCCCCAGTCCTACAGGGAGGCATCGCTTGCTATGGGAGCATCCAGGTGGGAGACGACCATGAAGGTTGTCTTCCCTGCCGCTATTTCCGGTGTGTCCGCCGCCATCATCCTGGGAATAGGAAGGGCAATTGGAGAGACAATGGCAGTGATGATGGTCACTGGAAACGTGGCTCTGGTTCCGGACCCGCTCTGGAACATATTCTCACTGATCACTACAATCACAGGAACCATGGCATCCGAGATGCCCGAGGTCGTCGTCGGCAGTACGCACTACTCCGCACTGTTCCTGCTGGCTCTGATCCTTCTGGTGATCGTGTTCTTCATCAACTACGCTGCACGCATGGTTGTAAAGAGCACCCGCAGGAAGATGGGTTACGACACATCCAAAAAAACAGGTCCGCTCGCTGGAATCTCGAGTGCCCTCAACAAGAGGCTGGATGTCATCAGGAACAGCTCTTTCATGAGCACGATCCATGACCACAGGGGCACTATCACTGGTGTGATTTCTGCTGTTGTGATCTTCGTATTGATATGGATGATTCTTTCTCTGAAATGCAGTGATGTGGTTTCGATCGGGGTCGCAGCAATCGTCACCGTGGCTCTATTCGGATTCAAGACGTTCATGAACAAAGCAAACTCCAACACAGCTCAGAAAGTCGCCCACGGCGGATTGACGGTTCTGATGGCGATTGTGATTCTGCTTCTCGTGTACATACTCGGCTACATCATCATCAGAGGACTTCCTGTCATAGACTGGGAATTCCTGACCGCCGGTCTGGAAAACATGGGTCGCGACGGTGGAATCTATCCCATGATAATCGGAACTCTGCAGCTTCTGGCAGGAACGATTGTGATTTCACTTCCGCTCGGAATCATTGCCGGAATCTACCTTGCCGAGTATGCCAAGGACAACTGGCTCACCAAGGTGATCAGAGAGGCAATCGATCTACTGAATGGAACGCCTTCGATTGTATTCGGACTGTTCGGATTCACTGCGCTCGTCATAGCTGCTGACTTCGGATACTCCATGATCGCAGGATGGTTCACACTGTCGTTCATGATTCTGCCTGTCATCATCAGGACCACCGAGGAGGCATTCGAGGAAGTCCCGCACGAGTTGAGGGAAGCCTCGAGGGCCATGGGAGCATCCAAGTGGAAGACAACCACCAAAGTCATCTTCCCTGCAGCACTCGGAGGTGTCATGACCGGATCCATCCTTGCCCTTGGTCGTTCCGTCGGTGAGACTGCGCCGATTATGTTCACGGCAGTCGCCGGACTTACGACCGTGATGGCATCCAGTCCTTTCGACCCCGTCATGTGTCTCGCGTATCACCTTTACTATCTATCCACTGAAGTCGTTGGAGCTGCTGACATGCAGTACGGAACAGCATGCATTCTGCTGCTGATCGTTCTGGTCATGTTCCTCATCGCATCCATCGTCAGGCATTACAGCAACAAGAAGGCCAGGTGGTGAATGTATGTTCAAATTAAAGAAAAACGAAGAAACAGACTCGGCACCGGTCGAGACCTCGGAGAGTACCTTCGAGAATGCTGATGCTACCGCACAGAAGATCGAAGAGGGCTATGTGTCCATGGACCCCTCCGAGTATCCGCCGATGTCCGCTGATGAGATTGCCATAGACATCAGGAATGTGTGTCTTTGGTATGGAACCAAACAGGCGCTGTTCGATGTGACGATGCCTGTCAAGAAGAACTCCATCACGGCCCTCATCGGGCCTTCAGGATGCGGAAAGTCCACTCTGCTGAGGAGTATCAACAGGATGAACGATCTCGTTGACGGATGTCGTATCGAGGGAGAGATGCTGTTCCACGGGGACAACCTGTATGCTCCTGATGTTGACATCAACGCTCTCAGGACAAGAATCGGGATGATCTTCCAGAAGCCCAACCCGTTCCCCATGACGATCAGGGACAACATCACATACGGACCGAAGATCCACGGCATCAAGGACAAGAAGGAGCTCAACGAGATTGTCGAGCGCTGCCTCCAGCAGGCCGCCCTCTACGACGAGGTCGCCGACCGTCTGGACACCTCTGCTCTCGGACTCTCCGGAGGACAGCAGCAGAGGTTGTGCATCGCACGTGCTCTATCCGTGAACCCCGAAGTCATCCTGATGGACGAGCCCACCTCCGCCCTGGATCCAATCGCCACCTCCAAAATCGAGGATCTGGCGTTGGAGCTCAAGAAGGATTACACAGTGGCAATCGTCACGCACAACATGCAGCAGGCGTCCCGTATCGGAGACTATACAGGCTTCATGTACCTCGGGAAGATGATTGAGTTCAACGATACAGAAGCCATGTTCAACAAGCCGAAGAAGGCAATGACTGAGAGATACCTAACAGGCAGGTTTGGATGATCAGAGGATGATAACATGCAGAGATTCCTAGACGATATCGAAGCGCTGGTGAGTGAGACCGTTGACATGGGCAACCTCGCCTGCGATATGATCGAGAAGTCCGTACAGGCCATCGTGGACGGGAACGTCGAGTTGGCCGACGAGGTCATCGATGACTTCGCCAGGATGGACCGCTACGATGTGGAGATCGAGGACGCCGCAATCAGGATCCTCACACTCTATCAGCCTACAGCCAGCGACACCAGGACCATCGCCACCATCCTGAAGTCCATCACCTACCTGGAGAGGATCGGTAAGTACAGCTACAACATCGCCACCGCGACCAAGTATCTCAGCGAGAAGCCGATGTTCGAGCCCGTCCACCTCATCCAGCCTGTCGGAGAGGTCGCAGTCCGCATGGTGAAGATCGTCACCAAGGCGTTTGATGAGAAGACTGTCGATGGTCTGGACAAGATCTCGGAGATGGACGACTTCCTCGATCGGACCATGCGCGAGGACCTGATCAAGATCGTGGACTTCATCAACGAGAACGAACAGAGTGCGGACGTCTGCACCTACTACATCTCGGTGATCAAGTACCTCGAGAGGGTCGGAGATCACGCATGCAAGATGGCCGAGAAGGTCAACTTCATGGTCACCGGGATGCGTGCGCACATCGCGTGATTGTTTCAAACAGTTTTTCAAATCATTTAGGGGCTTCGGCCCCATTCTCTGATTCTAGATGGCTGGCACATACATTCGGTCTACTGAATTTGTGACCGGTCGGAACTACGATGCAGACTTTGCTACATTCGTTTCATCCGATCATCTCCAGAGAATGTCGGGAACCGCATGATCAGTAACTTCATTTGCATCGGCGGCTGCCCTGCCTATACGTAGATTGCGTTGATTCGGCGGAAGATACGAAAAAACGTTCACGGTCGATGTTCTCTGGATTTGGAGCCATACTCAGTGAATCCTCCCGGGTCCAAATCTTGGGTGAGAGTCGAAAAGAAACAGTTTCCGGCGGGTAGTCCCGCCGTAAGATGTTGCGACTCAGCTGTAGAATCCGTCCGCGCAGGAGTAGATCCTGTAGGCCATGGCCGCTCCTATCAGGAGCAGGATGATTCCCCAGATGATCATGTTGACCAGCCCGATCGCCATGAACAGCGGGAGGACGCAGGCCAGCACGCAGAGGATCAGGCACAGTTTGTGGTTGGTCTTCTTGGTGGCCAGGAACCCGGAGCCGATCGCGCAGAGTCCGCTGAGGAGCAGGAAAACCCCGGTGAAGAGCAGGGCGGTCTCAGTCTGCGCCATGGTGAGCCCCACGTACAGCCCGTTCTCGTCCGCGACCTCGTTCCATATGGCCTCGACTGATGTGGACTCGAACGTGATCACGATTCCGATGAGGAATGCTATGACGCCGTAGAGCATGATGAACGTGGGGGTCTTACCCAGGTCCACATCCTTCCTGCCGAACCCGGTCCTGTCCCTGTAGAAGTCCTGCGACCTGTCGTAGGCCGTGCCGTCCAGCGCGGCTCCGCAGGTCGGGCAGTACTCCGAACCGGCGGGGATGAGCTCCCCGCACCTTATGCAGTGTTTGTCTTCCATTCTATCACTCATGAAGCGAATCCGTTGCTGTCCCTGTACAGCAGGAATGTGACCAGGGCCCCGATGATGACGGAGACGATGCCGATCATCCCGAAGCTGAGCACGGTCGCGAGGGCGCATGCGATCACGGCGTAGGTCTTGGGTCCGCGCTTGTAGCAGAACCAGTAGCTGACCAGAGCGCAGACGGCGCTCGCGATGGTGATCCCTCCGGTGAGCAGCATCTCGCTGCTGAAGGAGTCGCTCCATTCCAGCGGGAAGACCATGCCCATCGCCTCGTACTGCTCCACCAGCTCCTGGAAGTCGGCCTCCGTGAACGTCAGTCCGAGGTAGACGGAGACGACCCCGAGGATCAGGGCGAAGACCCCGTAGATCAGCACGAGGATGCTGATCGTCGGAGGTCCGGTTCTCTGCGCCGGGGTGTAGCCAGGTCCCTGCGCATAGGAGTGGGGGTTGGCCCTACCGCCGATCCCCGCACCGCACTCGGGACAGAATTCCGCACCATCCGGCAGCATGGCGCCGCAGGCGGTGCAGAACTTGTTTTCATCAGACATGCCAGACCCTATGTCGCCGATACTTAACTACTCTCCTTCCGATCCTTCGGGGTCATCGCAGTGCCGACAGGTCGGTCAACCTGCCGTCGGTGTTCCAGGTGATGACACCTATGGAAGCGAACCTGTCGAACAGGGCGTCGTAGACCAGGCCGTGACGGCCCTCCGCCTCTATGTCGGCTAGGATTGGGTAGTCGTCACCTCCGGCCATGACGTAGTCGTTGGACGCGACGAGGTACTCCTCATCGGCGTCCAGCGGAGTCCCGTCGGACAGCGTCACTGAAACGACCCTGGAGCCGGAGGGGAGCGAGCTGTCGTACGTGAGCACGATCCCCGATATCTGCAGGTAGGCACCTGCCGCGCCCGGCAGTCCTGCCAGGCCGCCCTCGAGGACCTGCACGATCTGGGCACCGGTCAGGACCTTGGTGACGACGTAGTTCTCGAACGGGAACGACTGGTACACCATGCCCGCGGTAATGTCTCCCGGCGCGATCGATGCGCGGATGCTCCCTCCGTTGTAGAGGGCGATGTCCGCTCCCGTGAGCGCCCTGATGGTGTCGGTGACGAAGTCCCCGAGGCCCACCTCCTCCAGGCGGGACTGGGTCCTCTCCCCGGTGAGCTCGACGTCGGTGTGCCCTATGACGATGTCGAGGGTCTCATCGAAATCGGAGTGGAGGTCGTCGATCACCGCGTCGACTTCGGAATCGGTGCGGTCGTACGAGTCCACCAGTTCCGCGGTGCAGCCTCCGTCGGCGGTAAGGCAGACGAGGCCGATGTGCTCGATGGCGTAACCTGCGCTGGCGATGAGCGTGTCCGACTCCTCCAGCTCCAGGTCTGCTCCGACGACCTCCCCTCCGGACATCGCCGTGTGGCTGTGGCCGTCGATGAACACATCGATCCCCTCCACCTGGGCGCAGATCTCGTCCGAAGTTATGCTGGAGCTGGGGTCGACGCCGATGTGGCCCAGCGCCAGGATGCAGTCCACGTTCTCTTTCTCGAGCACATCCACCATCTGGCGGGCCGCGTCGACGGGATCGGTGATCGTTATGTCGTCAAGATACCCTGGCATGACGAGGTCAAGGGTGTCGGGGGTGCAGAGGCCGAACACGCCCAGCCTGTAGCCGTCCCTCTCCAGCACCGTGTACGGTTCGAACACTGTCTCCCCCGTGTCGGCGTAGACCAGGTTCGCACTGATTGTTTCGAACGTCAGTCCGCCCTCGTTCTCGATGTAAGTCTCGAATCCGTAGTCGAACTCGTGGTTCCCGGGAACCGTGAGGTCGTATCCGACGGCGTTCATGACGTCGACCGTGGATTGACCGTGGGTCAGCATGGTGTACTGCGATCCCTGGAAAGCATCGCCCGCATCCAGCAGGAACACGGTCGCCCCGCGGGACTCCAGGTCGTCCCTGAGCGCCGCCACTTTGGCGAATCCCAGGTTGTCGTCGTAGTATCCGTGGGTGTCGTTGGTGTGAATCACATACACCTGCCCTTCGAGGTCGTCAACGGAGTCATCGGACGCCCACGGGCCGAAGCATGTGGCCAGGAGAACAGCGACAATCACGACGGTGGCCGTGGCGGCGATCGTCGTCTTCCTTCCTCTCTCATCCATGATCTGTGAATCGAGTCGCCGGTATTAAGACCGATGTTCCAGAAAAATGTAGCCAGCACGGATGTTGGAACGTAATCCTTATAAATATTTTAAAAAATTTATTTATGAAACCGGTGTCCGAGGATGAAAATGAGACGGATTCCAACTTCAAGGTGCGGGTCCTCCCATTTCCGTTCTCCAGGTGTTTCGGTCCCGTCGCCGCACACACGATGCCGAGTGGCATCCGGTCGCTGACACGAAGGCGGAGGGACAGTTTTGGACGCCATCGAATAGCAAGGGATGTTAGACAATGAAAGGGATCATCATACCTGGAAACATCACGGGCCACAGTATCTTCGTTGAGGTCCTGGTGGGTGCGATAGTGCTTCTCATTGGTCTGGTCGGCTATTTCACAGGGGTCTCCATCCTGGCGGTGCTCGCCGCCGTGATCGGGGGACTCTACGTCATCTACTCGGCATGGTCATCCTCGAAGATCTTGAACGGGATGCCAAGCCCCGGAGCTGACGCGAAGCAGACCACGATCCGCTATATGAGGGCAGCCAACGGCGGTTATCTGGTTTTCGAGTCCGACGAGGAGCTCAGCTGATACCGAGACGCCTTCCCGGAACCCGCGAGGAGCTTAAGCCCGCGGTACAAACACAAACCAAGGCGGTCCGCCCGTCTTGGTCCACTTCTTTTTCCGGGTCGAACGGTGCGGATGGGGCCGTAGCTGAAATCCATATGGACGGGCCCCGCCCTCCTCGAAACCGTTTTCATCCCATCGTCCGATTCCCAACAGGGTTTACAATGAGATGTCTGGCTGTTGTGCTCACCAGATTCCAGTCGGTGTTCTACTTCGTCATGGGGCTGCTGGCAATCTTCTTCTGCATAATGAACGTGTTCTGGTTCATGAGCGCTGGAGAGGGCATGGGAATGCTCATCTCCATGATCGCATGTCCGCTCATCCTCTGCTGTCTCGCCTTCAGTTCGTTCAGGATGTACAGGGGTGCGTCCGTCGTCGATTTGTCCGACGGGGAGGTACGCGCGGTCTGTATGAAGGAGCTGCCGGGGAACGTCTACGCAGCCGAGGTCGATGAAGGGGAGTACTGATTCTTCCTGGAGAACGGTCTCTGACTGCATACGCAGGGTACTCAAGGCGATCGACCGACTCGGAATTCACCGATATAGCACTGGCTGCAGTCGCGGATTCGCCGGCGTAACGATAACATCACATTCGATCGGAGTGCCGATCCTGCGGAACGATTATATACAAACCACACATCCACCTAATCACGGAGTTCAGATGCCGTCAAGGCGTCTGCCGTGGAGGGTTTTTCACCCTCAGGCCGCACGGGGTCGATGGACGGACGTGCGGGGTACGAGCAGCAGGTCTGCAGTAACATTATTGTTCCTTCTAGCAATGCTTATATACCATATCACTATACCAACCCCCGTTATTGCGCCTCACGCTATCGTGAGGAGCGATGCGAGGTATCAATATGGTAACCGTCTACGACGTTCCTGCCGAGCAGCTCATACTCAAGACGGCCCAGAAGCTCAAGGAGAACCCCAACATCGTTCCCCCTGAGTGGGCCGAGTTCGTGAAGACCGGCAGGCACACAGAGAGGGCCCCGTCCCAGGACGACTGGTGGTACACTAGGGCCGCCTCTATCATGAGGAAACTGTACGTGAAAGGACCCATGGGATCCTCCAGGCTCGCCGCCGAGTACGGCGGATACGCCGACAAGGGATCCATGCCCAACAGGGCCGTCAAGGGAAGCCGCAACATCGCCAGGAAGTGCATGATGCAGCTTGAGGCCGCCGGGTACCTTGTTTCCAAGGACAAGGAGGGTCGCGCTATCAGCCCCGCGGGACAGTCCCTTCTGGACAACACCGCGAAAGAGGTCTACGACGAGATGAGGGCCTGAGGAGGGAATCGGCATGGAAGATCCCGAATTGCAGGCAATCAGGCAGAAGAGGATGGCCGAGCTCCAGCAGCAGGCTCAGAACCAGGCTGCTCAGGAGGAGCAGGCCAGGAGGATGGAGGCGCAGAAGCAGAACGCCCTCAGGCAGTTCCTCACCCCCGAAGCCAGACAGAGGCTCGCCAACATCAGGCTTGCCAATCCGCAGATGGCGGATTCTGTCGAGATGCAGCTGATTCAGCTTGCCCAGAGCGGCAGGCTCCAGGGAATCATCGACGACACCATGCTGAGGAACATTCTCGCACAGATCGCCCCGCAGCACAGGGAGATCACCATAGAGAGGAGATAATCATGTCAAGCACAAAGGCCCCCGCAATGAAACAGAGGCTGAACAAGAAAGTCAACCAGAACCGCCGTGTCCCCGCATGGGTCATGCTCAGGACCAACAGGCAGTTCCTCCGCCACCCCAAGAGAAGGTCGTGGCGCATGAGCAAACTTAAGGAGTGATTCAGATGGCAGACGAAGTCGAGAGGATCATGGTCATCCCCCTCAGGGCGACGAAGCAGGCACCCCGCACCCGCAGGGCAAAGCGCGCCGTCAAGGAGGTCAGGGAGATCGTCATGAGGCACATGAAGGTCGACGCTGAGCACGTCTGGATCGACGCCAGTGTCAACGAGAAGCTCTGGGAGAACGGAATCCGCAACCCTCCCTCCAAGATCACCGTGAAAGCGGTCAAGTTCGACGACGGTCTCGTCGAGGTCTCGCTGGCTGAGTGATACAATGATGAGGTTCTCGCGTCATTCCGGCAACCCCAACATCGGCGTGTTCGCAGCGGTCAACGAGAGCCTCGCCTTTACATCCGCCGACGCCTCCCCGGAGTTCGTCAGGGCTCTCGAGGAGGCGCTCGGCGTCGAAACCATAAAGACGACGGTCGCAGGGGCGCATGTCATCGGATCTCTGATGGCCCTCAACTCCAACTGCGCTGTCGTATCCGGACTCGCCGACTCCAGGGAGGTCGAGGTCATAGAGGGGCACATCCCGTGCTTCCTCCTGGACGACTCCCTCAACGCGGCGGGCAACAACATCCTGGTCAACGACCACGGGGCCATCATCAGCCCCGAGTACGGGCATGCCATGGCCAAGCCCCTCTCGGACGCACTGGGGGTCGAGGTCGTTTTCTCGTCCATCGCCGGGTGCAACACGGTCGGTTCGGTCTGCAAGGCGACCAACAAGGGATGCGTCTGCCACATGGACGCCAGCGACGACGAGGTCGATCTGATAAAGGACGTCCTGAAGGTCCAGGAGGTCATCAGGACATCCGTGAACCACGGCTCACGCATGGTCGGCGCCGGACTGGTCGCCAATTCGAAGGGCGCCGTCGTCGGGGACGAGACAACCCCCATCGAGATGGGCAAGATTGAGGACGGTCTGCTTCTCTACTGAACCTCTTTCCTTCTCTATATAAAATCGAAGTTTCAGCGGTCGAAGACCCAGCACTGCTTCATGCCGTCGATGTCCTCCCTGGTCACGTCGATCTCGTTGCCGATGTAGTCGACGGCCTCCTCGGGGATCATCTCCAGGAAATCATCGAGCGGGGAGATCGGGATGGACAGCCCCCCGACCCTGTAGTGCATCGGCACGATCACGTTGGGGTTCACGATCTCGAGGAACCTCTTGACCTCGGGCAGGGGCATGGTGAAGGTCTCCCCGACCGGGACGAAGAGCATGTCCACGCCCTTTACACGGTCGAGGACGTCGTCGTCGGGGATGCATCCGAGGTCCCCGCAGTGGCAGACCGATATCCCGTCCATCTCGAACAGGTACATGGTGTTCGGCCCGCGTTCGGCACCCTTAACGGAGTCGTGCCAGGCGGGAAGCCCCTCCACAGACAGGCCCTTGGCGGAGAACTGCCCGTTGCGTCCGATGAAGTCGTCATGCTTGCCGTGGACGACACGGACCGTGTTGTGGTCGTAATGGTTGTGGGTGACGAGGACCACGTCCGCAGAGACCGCCGGCGGCTTGATTCCGATGGAGCGTCCGTCGTGGGGATCGACGACCACCGTTGTGTTCGCGTCCCAGAACTCGAAGCAGGAGTGCCCGTGCCATCTGACCCTCATGGCCGGGACAACAGCCCTCCAGCTAATTAGCTTTCGGTCCTCCGGCTTCCGGGGGTCGCCGTTCCATGGAGCCAGACCTCTCAATCATTATAAGGGAGTTCAAACCTTCGACTTCTCATGAAGAAGACTCTGGTCCTGGTCGTCGACAGAGACGACGACTTCGGTGTCAAGGGCAAGGTCAACACGCCCGTCATCGGTGTCCAGAACTGCCTGGATGCGGCCACAGCCTTCGGCATAGCGGATCCGGAGGACTCCGACCTCAACGCGCTGTTCGCGGCCGTCAGCGTCTGCCTGGAGATCCAGGAGGACGGTCACGAGGCCGACGTCGCCCTCATCTGCGGCGACGAGAAGGTCGGTCACCGCTCCGACCTCGCGCTGGTTGCCCAGCTGGAGGAGGTCCTGGACGAGATCGAGCCGGACAGCGTCGTCCTGGTGGGCGACGGTGCGGAGGACGAGTACATCTACCCGATCATATCCTCACGCGCCCATGTCGATTCCGTCAGGAAGGTCTACGTCAAGCAGGCGCCGGGCCTGGAGGGTTCGTTCTACATCCTCACGAAGATGCTGTCGGACCCCGGGAAGAGGAAGAGGTTCCTGGTCCCGCTGGGGTTCATAATAGTCCTCCTGTCGCTGTTCTTCATAACGCCGTCGCTGCTGGTGTACTCCTCGGACCACGACATCAACACCCTGGCCGGCATGTCCGGCAGTCTGGCGTTCTTCTTCATCGGACTCGTTCTGATGCTGTACGGCTACAACGTCAGCGAGCTGTACCAGGAGTTCAGGAGGAACCTCCTGACTTCCCTTGCGGGGGACACCACCCGTCTGCTGTTCCTGTGCGTATCGATCAGCATCATCCTGCTGATGGCGGTCTGGAACTACATGGAGGTGGGCGACCTCTACATCACCAGCGTGTTCCAGTGGATCCTGTACTACGTGACGTCCATGGTGTGGCCGATCGTCATAGCGATCATGCTCTACGTGGTGGGGCAGTCCATCCAGGACTACCAGACCACCAGGACGGTCAAGCTCAGCATGGTCTTCGGATGCATAGGCATCGTGAACCTCGGTCTCGTCATGTCCGGTGTGCTCGACCTCGTGGCGTTCTTCGTCTGGGATTCCGGGTATTTCGAGCTGGGGATCGCGGAGATCGTCTCCGGAGTGGTCATATCCATCCTGAGCACCTACATCAAGGGACGTTTCATCCCCGCCGCACCCAAGGAGGAACAGGCGGATGAGGTTTTCTGAGTGGGAGCCCGTATACCTCGACATAATCGCCGACATGGGCTACGACCGGTCGGACGACGAGGCTTGCGTGAGGGTTCTAAAGGCGGTCACGCTGAACTCCGATCTGGTGACCGAGGACGATGCGGCCGAGTTCTTCGGCGAGACAGCAACCGTGTTCGGCAACGCCCCGTGTCTCGAATCCGATGTCCGCAGCCTTCCGCCGGAGGGCACCAGCATCGTCTCCGGCTCTGCAGTCGGCAGGGTGATGGCAATGGGCATCCGTCCCGACGTGGTCGTCACGGATCTCGACGGTGACATCGGCCCACAGCTGGAGGCCAGTTCCGGAGGGGCGCTGACGTTCATACACGCCCACGGGGACAACCAGGACCTGGTGAGGACCTACGCCGGCCTGTTCAGGGGGCCGGTGATCCTGACCACCCAGTCCACTCCGGAGAACACGGTCTTCGACTTCGGAGGCTTCACCGACGGCGACAGGGCGGTCTGCATAGCCCAGGAGTTCGGCGTCCGCAGGGTCCTCCTCGAGGGTTTCGACTACGACGACCCGATGCCCAAGGAGGGTTCCGATCCGGCCGTGAAGCTCCGGAAGCTCGCCTGGGCCAAGAGGATCGTAGAATCCCTTTCCGACAGGATGTCGCTGATTCTTCCAACGAACCGACAGCCTACATTTATATGAGAAGAATCTAACGGGCATCGAGGGACCCGATGGAACTGGCTTATCAGATTCTCATAGTGCTGGCTGTCATCTACGTCCCGATATGGGTCTGGGTGTGGAGGAACCCCGAGAGGGCGGAGAGGTACCACCTGTGCAAGTACGGCCCCTGCATCATGATAAAGACCCAGCTAGGCATGAGGACGATGGACCGTCTGTCCCGTTACACGAGGTTCTGGCGCGCGTTCGGTTTCTTCTCGAAGGTCGTCTCTGCCGTCCTGTTCCTCATGATGATGTACATGATGGTGGTGGCGCTCATGGCAGTCCCCGCCAGGATGGCCTCGGAATCTTCCATCGGGATCGAGTACGCACTGGCGATACCAGGCCTCAACCCGATGCTGCCCCTCGTGTACGGCGTCATAGCGCTCGTGGTGGCCATGGTGGTGCACGAGCTCGGCCACGGCATCCAGGCCCGTGCCAACGGGGCCAGGGTCGATTCGTCTGGACTGCTCTACGGCGTCGTCCCCCTGGGGGCCTTCGTGGAGCCCAACGAGGAGGACATGTCCAAGAAGTCCCGCAGGGCCAGGATGGACATGTACACCGCCGGGATATCAGTCAACACGGTCGTGGCCGTCCTGTGCTTCGCGCTCCTTGTCGGGTGCTGCGGCACCGTGTCGTCGGATTACGAGGACGACGCGGCCGTGTACTACATGGACGACGGCTCGCCCGCGCATCTGGCGGGGATTCCGGCGACAGCCATCATAACGGGCATCTACGAGCTGTCCGAGGACGGCACCAGGACGGACCTGGACATATCGACCTCTGTCGACGGCTCCCGGACGTCGCTGGATTCCTCGGTGGATCCGACCCACAGGTACTATGTCGAGTATGTGTACAGGGACGTCACCTACGTCACGGAGCAGCCCATACAGATGGGCGTATACATCAGGACCATCACGAACAACAGCCCGGCGATGTCGGCGGGTCTGGAGAACGGGTCCTTCTTCTACTCCGTGGACGGTGAGGTCATCAACTCCGTGTCGGAGTTCATGGACGTCATGGCGTCCAAGCAGCCGGGGCAGACCATGAGGATAGGCATCGTGGAGTTCGCCGAGGACGGCGGCATTCCGGAGCCGACATATGTAGACGTAGTCCTCGCGGACAACGGGGGATCCGCGTTCCTGGGCATATCCGTAACTACCAGCGGGATGACGTTCATCACGCCCGGGATGATGCTGGACATGGCCTCCAACCCGTTCTACGGGGCGGATTCCGCTTACGGTTACCTGACATCCATCTTCAGCTACCTCGCAGGGGCCTTCAACGGCATGGACCCCATATCCGAGGACGTGCACTGGTGGTACGACGTCCCGCTCGGCGAGGTCATGTGGTTCGTGATAACCCTGCTCTACTGGCTGTTCTGGCTGAACATACTCCTGGCGATCTCCAACGCCCTTCCGGCCTACCCGTTCGACGGAGGATTCATATTTGCCGGAGGCGTCAGCTGGCTGTGCGAGAGGTTGGGTGTGCGCGACGAGGAGCGCCGTGACCGCTTGACCGACAGCATCTCGAACAGCGTTTCCACTGTGGTGCTGTTCATGTTCATGATACTGGTGCTGTCGTTCGTTATGTGATCGGAGGTGAGAGCGATGATGGACATCTACGAGATGAAGGATGGGAAGCCCTGCAAGACGGACGTCATAAAGGAGGACGTCTGGATAAACCTGGTCAATCCCACGACCGAGGAGATAGACACGGTCCAGCAGGCGCTTCAGATAGACAGGGAGGCGCTGACGGCCGCTCTGGACGACGAGGAGGGCTCCAGGACTGAGGTCTCCCAGAAGTACACGCTCATCCTCATAGACGCCCCTACAAGGGAGTGGAGGAACAACCGCGAGGAGTTCACCACGTACCCTCTGTCCATCACCATCACGGACACCGCCGTCGTCACGGTCTCGCTGCAGGAGCTATTCGCGATAACGAACATCACCGCGGGAAAGAACAAGAACATCAACGCGGTGAACGTGGCCAACAGGTCGCGTTTCGTGCTGCAGATCCTGTTCCGCGTGGCCGTCAACTACCAGGCGGACCTGAAGTACATCGAGGTCAAGAGGATGGCCATCGAGGAGTCCATAAGGAAGGCCACCCGCAGGGACGACCTGTTCGAGCTCCACGAGCTGGAGTCCAACCTGGTCTACTTCAAGACGAGTCTCAGCGTGAACGCGTCCGTCATCGACAGGCTCAGCAAGCTCTCACGCTTCGTGTCCAGCACCGAGGACAGGGATCTAATGGACGATGTTATCATCGAGACCAACCAGGCCCTGGAGATGACCATGACCTACAGCCAGATCATCAAGGGTACCAGGCAGCTGGTGGAGGCCGACCTCAACAACTCCCTGTCCACCATCATGAAGTTCCTGACGTCCATCACGCTCATAATCGCCATCCCCACGCTGGTGGCCAGCTTCTACGGAATGAACGTGAGCCTGCCGGGCGCGGATTACCCTTATACATACCTCATCCTTACGGGGCTGATGGTCGCCATATGCATCGTGGCAATCTGGCGTCTCCAGAAGCGCGGGATGTGGCGTTGACGAAGTGATCACATGTCCATAGAGACCATAGCAGATTCCATTCGCAGTTATCCGGGAGTCACCAGGAAGCACGCGATACACAAAATCGTAGACCTGCTTCCCACATCGGCCTTCCCCCAGGTCGTGGCGGCAGAGGGCGAGGACGCCGCCGCGATCGATGTCGGCGACCAGTACGTCCTGTTCGCGGCCGACGGGATCATGGAATCTCTCGTGAACACGAACCCCTACTATGCGGGCTACTTCGCCGTCCTGGTCAACGTCAACGACATCGCCGCCATGGGCGGAAGGCCGCTCGGCATGGTGGATGTGATGTCCATCGTCCAGGGCGAGGTGTGCAGGGAGATCATCCGCGGGATGAAGGACGGCATACGCAAGTTCAACGTCCCGATCGTCGGCGGCCATGTCCATCCCGACTGCCATTACAACGCCATCGACATATCCATCGTAGGGAGGGTGGCGAAGGACGCCCTCCTCAGGAGCAGCACCGCCGAGCCCGGTGACGACATAGTGTTCGTCATGGATGTGGACGGCTTCTATCCCGATGACCTCCCGTACGCTTTCGTGACCACCGTCGACAAGTCCGATGAGCTGGTCCGCGCCCAGATGGAGGCCGTCGCCGTCGTCGGGGACAGGCATCTGGCCCATTCATGCAAGGACATGAGCAACCCGGGCAGCATAGGGACCCTCGGCATGATGCTGGAGTCCTCGTCCGCAGGAGCATTGGTGGACGTCACGAGGATCCCCCGTCCCGAGGGGGTGGACGAGGTCAAGTGGTACCTCACATACCAGGGATGCGGATTCTGCTTCGCATGCCCTCCCGAGAACTCGCAGGCGATCATCGACATCTTCTCCGATGTCGGATGCGTTGGGGCCGTCGTCGGCAAGGTGGACGACTCCAAGAAGCTGAAGATCACAGACGGCAAGGAGACGACCGTCCTGTTCGACTTCGAGAACGAGATCATCACCGGATGCAGACCGAAGGAGAAGTCCTGAACCTTACAAGGCAGGGTCAGAAGTGCCCGGCCACAGGGGTTGACCTCACATCCCGACACAAGTTGACCATTTCGCTTCTCGACCCTGCGACCCCGTAAACGTCAGTAGTTCGAGGTAAGGCTGCTCCCGTCAGGACCTGACCCGGTTTCCCCGATTGATGTGTGAACTGCGACCCTCCGGTCGCATTCGTCACAAACTCCGACTCTACAGGACAAAGTTTCATAGTTGCTAGATGGGCTTGTGTGTTCAGCGGGGCCGTCCCCTGCTGTCGCCCCCGCGTATTGACGATTTCGGGTGTAGGGCACGCCAAGCGCCCCGGCCAAGCCAGACAG
>CASFMM010000025.1 GCA_949295765.1 uncultured Methanomassiliicoccales archaeon
CTTCACCTTCCTGCCCCTCAGTCTGTCGAGGTCGGGGTCGACGATGCCGATGACCCTCGGATCCCTCCTGACGTTTGCCATGTCCTTGACGGCATGACGAACGTTGTCCTTGGAATGGGCCTCTATTATGCGGACCTCGTCCTTGTCGATGAACTTCTCGAAGAGCCTCTCGTCCGTGACCCCCTCGACAACGAGGAAGGTCCCTCTGAAGACCGACCTCTCCATGGAGATCTGGTTGCAGATGTCGTCGGACGTTATGTACTCACGCATCGGAAGGCCTCAGTTCTCTGGCCGAATCCCACATGTCGTGAATGACCTGCGGCGAGTGGGTGGCCACGATCATCTGGATGTTCCTGACCCTGCAGATGTCGGAGAAGTATCTGCCGAGCTTCTGCTGCCAGCTCACATGGAGCGAGATCTCGGGCTCGTCCAGAATGACGATCGAGCCAGGCTCAGCGTGGAAGAGGAGCGCATAGAACATTATGATTATCTGCTTCTCGCCGGAGGACAGCTTCACCAGCGGCAGCGACATGCCGTTGTTCATCGTGATGCCTATCTTCCCAGAATCCGAGACGGTGACCGTCTTGTCCAGGAAGATCTCGTTAACTATGTCCTTGAAGATGATGACCGATTCGGCGAGCACGTAGTTCCTCTTGACGTACTCGGAGATGGACGCGGTAAGCTCCTCGTATCCACGACGGTCCTTGCTGATGTCGTACCTGGACGGGGGGAACTTCATCCTCGACGGTATGTCCGGTTCGAACCCGGCGTCCTTGATGAAGTCCAGCTTAGCCTTCAGGTCCTTGGACCAGAACTCCAGCTCGCCGTCGTTCAGGTCCGACCTGACCTGCTCCGGATGCGGCTCGAGCTCGGTGTGCTCCTTGGCGTACCTGAACTTCTCGTAGAGCTCGTGGGCATAGGCCTCCAGAGTGGGGACCATGTGGCCGTCCCTCTTCCTGATGGCCAGCCTCTCCGGGGGTATGTAGACCGAGCTGCAGACCTCAGCCATCTCGTCGGGGGTCAGGGGGGTGTCGACCTCGTTCTTCTGCATGAGGACGTTCAGCTTGCCGTCGTACTTCTGCAGGACCATGATGGCGTCGTCGTCGAACCAGATCTCCATCCTCTCGAACGGGGTGTCCGAAAGATACCTGACGTCCCCTTTCAGCGCGGCGTAGACCATGCGCATGAGCGTGCTCTTCCCCATCCCGTTGGGGGAGTGGAGGAATGTCAGCGGACAGCAGATGTCCAGATTGTAATCGTACTCGTTGAAGAGCTTGGTGATGTTGACGGCCTTGATCATCATGGACGCTCTGTCATCCGTTTCTGAATATATGGGGTTTCGCGTGCTCAATTTTATACCAGGGAGGGATTACGTCAATCATGGACACGCGGACGGCATTCGAGGAGATAAGGAAAAGCATCTCAGCAGGGGATCCCCTGATCTCCGGCAAGGTACTGGACCTCGCGAAGGCCGATTCGGATCCGATGACCAGGGTCAAATGCCTGTCCCTTCTCAAGGTCGTCAGCGACGAGGGCACCTCCAAGGAGATCCTGCGTATGCTCATGGAGGACCTTCCCGAAGACCGCAAGGACCTGGTCCAGGTCGCAGGAGCCCTCCGCGGTCTGGAGTATCCATCGAGCGCCCTGTCCATTCTCAAGGGCATGGATCAGGACGACTCTATCGCCAGGATGTCGACCCTGTGCCTTCTCGATCTGGAGGAATACGAGGACGCCCTCGAAATGGTCGGGCACATCGCGGAGATCACGCCATTCGACCGCGTCATGCTCACCGAGATCCACAGCGCCCTGGGGCAGCACTCCCAGGCCGTGGAGATCGCCGAGAAGCTACTGGCCGAGTATCCGCAGAACTACCAGGTCCGCAGGGCTTATGTTTCCGCGCTCATCCTCGGAGGCAGGGAGAAGGAGGCCGCAAAGTATTCCAGGGCCGGCCTCAAGGACAAGTCCGCCGATTCCAACGCCATCGCTGCATACGTCCTGAGGATCGCGGGCAACTACAAGGCTGCGGCCGGCTACGCCACCAGGGCGATCAACATCGACAACGGCCACGTCGGCGCCATGGAGACCCTCGGCATCTGTCTCGCGGAGAAGGGAGAGTACGACAAGGCGCGCATCGTCGCCGGTGCCATCAACGAGAAGTCGCCGGGGGACAAGGCGGCCCTGAACGTGCTGTCATACTGCGAAGGTCACTGAGTCCGGCTCCGGGCCCTTTCTGAAACCTTCATATCGTGGATAGGACGATGTCTTCGTGGCCGTGCCCGCTAAGAAGCTATCTCCTCAATCTGGCTTTCCACAGCACCTGTGAGTGGCACGGCCACCCGGTCAATGCCTCTGGGGCTTGCGGATCTTGTTTCTGCCCCAGCGGCGGTTCATATAGAGTTCGCGGTAGAACCCGGGCGTGAAGAGAACAAGAGCGGTGACGATCTCCAGACGACCGATCCACATCATCACTATGAGCAGAATCTTCAGGGAGTCCTGGAGGCCGGCGAAGTTGCCGGTCGGTCCGAAGTTGCCGAACCCCATGCCCCCGTTCGCTATGCTGGAGATCGCGAGACCTATGGAGTCGATGATGTCGATGGGCTGGCCGTTGACGGTGGGCTGGGTGATGCCTATGATGAGGATAAGGATGGTCCCCACGATGATCGTCAGCACGAACATGAGGAAGACGATGAGAGTCGACTGGACGGTCTCGTTGCTGACGCTTGCGCCGTCCATCTTGACGTCGTAGACCGCGTTGGGGTGGACGACCTTCCCGAAGCTGTTCTTCAGGAACTCGTAGATGATCCTGAGCCTGCTGAACTTGATTCCTCCGCTGGTGGACCCGGAGCAGCCTCCGATGAGGGCCACGATCATCAGGAGCAGGATGCACTGCTCCGGATACAGGGTGAAGTCGTTGACGTACAGTCCCGTGGTCGTACCCAGGGAGACGGTGGTGAACAGGGCGTTCTTGAACGTCTCGTAGTGGTTCTCCAGAGTCATGCCTGCGGTCCCGCTGTCCAGGATTACAAGGAGGTAGATGATGACGGAGATCCCGAGGAACCAGGCGAGCATGGTCCGGAACTCGGAGTTCTTGCGGTAGACACCCTTCTCCTTCCTGTGTATCGCGCGGTAGTGCAGGTAGAAGTTGGTGGCCCCGAGGAACATGAATAGTATGGTGATGAGCTGGATCGGGTCCGAGTAGGACATCATGCTGTCGTTCGTGCACATCAGACCGCCTGTCGAGATGGTGGTGCACATGAGGCAGAACGCCTCCAACGGATCCATCCTGAAGACAAGCAGCAGGACCAGGTTGATGAAGCTGAGCAGCACGTAGGAGAAGATGAACGACTTGGCGGCGTTCCTCATCTTCATCGAGTAGTTGGAGGAACCGGAGCCGGAGAGCTCGTTGAAGAACACGCTGCGTCCGATACCGAACAACGGCAGCATGTAGAGGAACACGATGATGATCATGATACCTCCCACCCACATGGTGAGGGCCCTCCAGATGAGGAGGCTCATGGCCTGGGACTCTATGTCGACCATGACGGACAGACCGGTGGTGGTTATGCCGCTGACGGCCTCGAACAGGGAGTCGATGAAGTCCATGCCGTAAAGAAGGAACGGCACGGTGGAGATCAGGAACATGAAGAGCCAGACTATACCGATCAGCAGCAGACCGTTGACCGACCGGAATGTGGTGGATTCTCCGAACAGCAGGATCTGTGCCGTTCCGAGTATGAGCAGGAAAGGCACCGGCTCCAGGAAAATGCTGGCCTGCTCCCCCAGATACAGTGCCAGGGCGGCCGGGACCAGCAGCAGCAGTCCGAACACGACCTCCAGCATCCCGAGGGTGCGGACGGTCGTGCTCTCCCATCTGGGACGGATGTTCACCTTCGGAAGGCGGTGCTTCAGTCTCACACCTCCGGGATGGAGGATTTGCCGAAGACCCTGATGAGGTCGGACCTGCGGGAGAACGATGTGAAGACGATGACAGCGTCGTCCTTCTGGAACATGCTGTCGAGTCTGGGGTAGATCAGGCTGTCGCCCCTCTTGACGGCGACAATCCTGACTCCCTCCGGGACCATCATGTCGCCCAGGTAGCGGTTGAGGAGCTTGGACTGGGAGTCGACCATATGGATGAAGTAGAACTCGTCCTGGTCCCTCGCGGTCATTATCGCAGTCTCGTCGGATATGGTGCTCTTCGTGATCTCGTTCGTGATGATCCTGTAGTATCCGATGATAGTCTCAATCCCTGTGTACTGGAAGATGTCCTCGTACTCCTTCGTGAAGTAACGGGTGATGACCTTACGCGAGTTGTGCCTCTGGGCGGTCATCGACATGAGGAGGTTGGTGTCGTCGGCATGTGACGTGGTGATCAGGGCGTCGCTGCGGAATATGTTCTCGTTGTTCTGGACGTCGGGATCGATGAAATCCGCGCAGGCGATGGCCACACCCGTCAGGGATCTGGCCATCTCCCTGCAGAGGTTCTCGTCCCTGTCGATGATCTTGACGTTGAGCTTGTCCGAGGCGAGGAGCCTCGCAAGGTTCCTTCCGACGATCGAGCCTCCGAGGATCACGAAGTTCCTGGCCGGGTACTCGACACCCATGAGCTCGTTGAACCCCCTGAGCGCCTCGTCGGAACCGAAGACGCATATCCTGTCCCCGGGATGTATCTCCATGGTCTCGACCTCGGTGTGCACGACGTCCTCGCGGTATATGGCGAAGACCGTGCAGTCGGCAGGTGCCTTGAGGTGCATGACGACCTTCCCGACTATGTCGTGCTGGGGCTCCACTGTGAATATGGCCACGGAGGTGTCCATGTTCGCCATGTTCTCGTAATCTATGGCGTTCTCCAGCGTGCACAGCTTGTACATCTTCTGGGCCGTGATGAGCTCGGGGGAGATGATGGTGTCCACGCCCTCGACGCCCTGGGCCGACGTCTCGATCATGTAGTCGGGGTTGTTGACGGAGGAGACCGTGATTATGGACGGCTTGAACCTCTTGGCCATCAGGCACACGAACAGGTTCGCTGAGTCGCTGCCGAGGGTGGCGATAATCATGTCGGCATCGTGGTTGTCGATTGCGTACTGGATGGTCTTCGGGTTGGTGCCGTCGGCCTTAAGCGTGGAGACGTTGAGGCGGCTCTTCAGTATGTTGAGAACTGTCTCGTCCCTCTCGATCACGAGCACGTCGTGGATGTTCGCGATGGTCTCGGCCGATACCCTGCCGACCTCGCCGGCTCCGACAATGATGACCTTCATGGTTCGGTACTGGGATGATGTGGTCCAATAAATTGGTATCCCAGGAAACACGAGTGAGCTCGACGGATGCGCTCCCGACCTTGGGATATATAGGACTATGTATCCTCCCGACAAATCCTATAAATCCCTCGGTTTGAGATACGGTGACTCATGTGGAAACAAGTCAGTGAAGACTTTTGGAAAGAGAACCGTGAGTCCAAGGTCGGACAGGTCGAGGACACCGTCAGGGAGATCGTCGAGAACGTCCGTCAGAACGGAGACAAGGCCATCAGGGAGCTCGCCAAGAAGTTCGATCACGTCGATCTCGACAGCATCGCGGTCTCCAGGGATGAGATCGAGGCCGCATACGAGAAGGTCTCGCCCGAACTCGTCGACGAGCTCGAGAACTCCGCATACAACATCCAGCGCTTCCACGAGATGCAGATGCCCCCGGGCCTCTGGCTCAGGGAAGTCGAGCCCGGGATCACGCTGGGAGTCAAATCCACGCCCCTCGAGAGGGTCGGATGCTACATCCCCGGCGGACGCGCCTCTTACCCCAGCACCGTCCTGATGACGGTCATCCCCGCACGTGTCGCCGGTGTCGACGAGGTCGTCATGTGCACCCCCGCCCCGATCAACCCGCTCACCCTCGTCGCTGCGGACATCGCCGGTGTCGACGAGATCTACAAGACAGGCGGCGCCCAGGCCATCGCGGCCATGGCCCTCGGAACCGAGAGCATCGAGCCCGTACAGAAGATCGTCGGGCCCGGGAACGTGTTCGTCACCGGCGCCAAGATGATGCTCAGGAACAAGGTCGAGATCGACTTCCCCGCCGGCCCCTCCGAGATCGGAGTCCTCGCCGACGAGACCGCCGTGCCCGAGTACCTCGCAGCAGATCTCATCGCACAGGCGGAGCACGACCCCTCGTCCGCCAGCCTGCTCGTCACCTGCGACCCCGACCTCCCCGACAAGACCTGGGAGATCATGGAGAGGATGATCGAGAAGGCCCCCAGGAAGGAGATCATCAACAAGGCCCTGGACAACTCCGGCTACATCATCGCCGAGGACATGGACCTCGCCGTCGAGATCATGAACGGTATCGCCCCGGAGCACCTGTCCATCCAGGTCAAGGACCCCCTCGATACCCTCAGCAAGGTCAGGAACGGCGGCTCCATCTTCGTCGGACCCTACACACCTGTCGCCGCAGGGGACTACGCCTCCGGAACGAACCACGTCCTCCCCACCGCGGGACACGCGGCCACATGCTCCGGACTGAACGTGGCCCACTTCATGAAGACGTCCACCGTCCAGTACCTCACTCAGGAGGGACTGGCCAACCTCGCATCCACCATCGAGACCCTGGCCACCGCCGAGGGCCTCCACGCTCACTGCGAGTCCGTGAGGGTCAGGATGCCCGAGGAGGATGAGTGAACCATGGCTGAGGAGGCCAAGACCCTCCAGACCCCGGACCTCTACGACGAGAGGTTCTACATCAACAGGGAGCTCTCATGGCTGGAGTTCAACAGGCGCTGCCTGTCCGAGGCCATGGACGAGTCCAACCCCCTGCTGGAGAGGGTCAAGTTCCTGGCCATCTGCTACGGGAACATGGACGAGTTCTTCATGATCCGCGTCCCCGGCATAATGTCCAAGACCCCCATACCCGGACCGGATTACCTCTACGTGAACTACAACGTCCTCATGGAGCAGGTGTCCAACACCGTCCAGGAGCTGGTGCAGCAGTACGGCATCTGCTGGAACGACCTCAAGAGGGACCTGTCCGCCGAGGGGATCAACATCCTCAAGGTCCAGGACCTCACGCCCGACCAGCAGGCCTGGGTCGCAGGATTCTACAAGGAAAGGGTCCATCCCCTCCTCACGCCGCTGGCACTTGATGTCAGCCATCCGTTCCCGTTCATCTCCAACAACTCCCTTAACATCGCCGTCAGGATGTTCGACAAGAAGCACGAGCAGCTGTTCGCCAGGGTCAAGGTCCCCGTGGGGCCCCTGCCCAGGTTCGTCCAGGTGCCGTCCCCCTCGGGGATGGTCTTCGTCATGCTCGAGGACATCATAGAGACGCACATCTCCGCACTGTTCCCCGGGCTCGATGTCGACGGGGCGTACATGTTCAGGGTCACCCGCAACGCGGACGTCAAGGTCACCATCGACGAGGCCTGCGACTTCATGACCGCCGTGGAGGAGTCCCTGGAGGACAGGGACGTGGGATTCCCGGTCAGGATGGTCGCCGAGGGCACCATGCCCACGGACATGGTCAAGCTGTTCGCCAGGAACCTGAAGCTCTCGGGTGTGCAGGTCCACAGGACCGACGCCATCATGCTCGTGGACCTCTGGCAGCTAGTCGGCCTGGACTTCCCCAAGCTCAAGGACAAGCCGTTCGAGCCCTACACCCCGCCGGAGCTGGCGGAGGGCATGGACATATTCGAGGCGATCAGGCAGAAGGACTGGATCCTCTACCATCCCTACGAGTCGTTCTCCACCATAGTCAGGTTCATGCAGACGGCCGCCGACGACCCCCAGGTCCAGAGCATCAAGATCTGCCTTTACAGGATCGGCAAGGACCCGTCCATCATCAAGGCCCTGATGAGGGCCAGGGAGAACGGCAAGACCGTCTCCGTGCTGATGGAGCTGCGCGCCAAGTTCGACGAGAGCAACAACATCCGCTGGTCCAGGGAGCTGGAGAAGATCGGCGTGCACGTGGTCTACGGCCCGGTGGACCTCAAGGTCCACTCGAAGCTCCTGCAGGTGGTGCGTCTCGAGGGCAACCGCCTCGTGCGCTACACCCACATGAGCTCCGGCAACTACAACACGTCCACAGCGAAGCAGTACGGGGACATCTCTTTCCTCACTTCCAACCCGGAGATCGGGGAGGACGTCGGGGAGCTGTTCAACGCCCTGACGGGGTACTTCGGCCCCAGGATGTACAACCACCTGCTGGTGGCGCCCCTCACCCTCAAGAGCAGCCTTATCCAGAAGATCGAGAGGGAGATCGAGGTCCACAAGGTCTCCGGCAAGGGATACATAGCCATGAAGGCCAACGGGCTGATCGACTCGGACATCATCGCGTCACTGTACAAGGCGTCCAACGCCGGTGTCAGGGTGGACCTCAACATAAGGGGGCTCTGCTGTCTGAGGCCCGGCATACCCGGAGTCTCCGAGAACATCAGGGTCACCAGCATCGTCGATCGCTTCCTGGAGCACTCTAGGATCTACTACTTCGAGAACGGGGGCAACCCGGAGATGTACATGGGTTCCTCCGACATGATGCCCAGGAACCTCCTGGCGAGGGTCGAGGTGCTGTTCCCCGTCCTCGACAAGGACATGATGGAGAACATCAGGGAGAACATCCTCAGGATCCACCTCTCCGACAACGTGAAGGCCAGGGAGCTGCTCCCCGACGGGACCTACAGGCTCGTCCAGAGGGAGGAGGGCGAGAAGAAGCTCCGTTCCCAGAAGTGGTTCATCGACCACAGGGGAGTTTGGCATGGCAGCCAGTGAGTCCGAGACCGTCGGATTCATAGATGTGGGAACCAACTCCATCCACCTGCTGGTGGTCAGGTTCTACAAGGACTCCACCGGCACCCCGGTCTTCCAGGACAAGGAGACCGTCCGTCTAGGCCAGAGCCTGTACAGCACAGGGGAGATCGACGAGGAGACGATCAGGAAGAGCTCCATCGTCGTCTCAAGGTTCGCCCAGATCTCAAAGGACCTCGGTGCGGACAAGGTCGTGGCGTTCGCGACGTGCGCGGCCAGGGAGGCGGCCAACAGGGAGGACCTGATCCGCGCCATATCCGCCGATTCAGAGGTGGAGGTGAAGGTCATCCCCGGGACCGAGGAGGCCAGGCTGATCGCCCTCGGCGTGTTCGGGGACAAGGGCCCCGAGGAGCGCACCATCGAGATGGACATCGGAGGGGGCAGCACCGAGATCATCATCCGGGAAGGGGGAGAGAACCTGTTCCTGGACAGCCTCAGCATGGGTGCCGTCAGGTACGCGTACGGACTCAAGATCGACAACAAGGCCCCCGTCTCGGACGACGACTACAACTTCATGAGACGCAGCGTGGACATATCGTCGTACCACGCCGTCAACAGGATCAAGAACATCGGCTTCACCAGAGCCGTGGGCTCCTCCGGAACCCTGATCGCCCTGGCGGAGATGTGCGCCGCACGCAGGGGCGACCACGATTCCTCGTACCTGACCCTCAGCGAGCTGCGCGAGATCATGCCGGACGTCCGCTCCAGGGACGTGGTCGGACGCTACTCCGTCCCGGGTCTGGGGAAGGGCAGGGCCGACATCATCGTGGCCGGAGGCGCCATCGCCGAGGAGCTCATGGCGCAGTTCGGCATCGAGAGGATGGAGATCAGCCAGAAGGGGCTGAAGCAGGGCATGCAGCTTGACCACATGCTGACCCATGGGTACACGATATTCGGTACCAGGGAGTCGTCCATAAGGGCCCTGGCCCACCGCTGCCAGTACGACGAGGCGCACGCGGAGACCGTCGCGAAGAACTCGCTCTCGCTCTTCGACCAGGCGAGGGCCCAGGGACTGAACCTGATGGACGACGGCTACCGCAACCTGCTGTACTGCGCCTCGCTCCTCCACGACATAGGGGAGATGATCAGCTACTCCAACCACAACGTCCTCTCCCAGGTCATCATCGAGAACGCGGACCTGGTCGGATTCACCGTCGACGAGATCCGTGCGATGGGACTCATGGTGAGGTTCCACCACAAGAAGTTCCCGGGATCCAAGGACCCCAGGCTCTCGTCGCTGCCGCGCGAGGACGCCCTGGCCATCCGTCAGTGCGCCATGTTCCTGAAGATAGCGGACGTCGCCGACAGGCACAGGAACCACACGGTCTCGGACATACGCCTGGTGAAGAGGGGCGACAAGGTCCTGGTCGAGCTCGTGTCGGACGGCGACACCAGCATGGAGCTCTGGAGCCTGGAGAAGGTCCGTCCCGACTTCAGGAAGCTGTTCGGCCTCGACATGGTGCCGGTACGGTGCTCCAACGCTCAGGCCGATGCTTTGCCTGTTACAAACACATTATAATCCTTTATTTTTATCCTTTTTAGACTTATTTTTTCCTGCTCAGATGCTGTTTTCCATCCTGTCATATCCAATTCACGGCGTTTACGGAATAAAGTATATAATTCCTGAAGGGTTCTCAGAACCAAAGCGGAAGTCAGTCCCCTTGCTCGGAAGAAATTCCACCTGACTTCTGCTTCCCCTCGCATCGTCCCCGTTTCTGGACGGTGCCGGAGCGCTGAGATGTCGGAAGGAAAGACGTTCTTCGATAAGGCCGTGGAGCTCAACGACTCGCCTGTGAAGAACGGACTGTGCTCCATCTGCAAGGGTGCCCACAGGCTCTGCGGCAAGGACCGCTGCCCCCTCATGATCAAGTTCTACTCCCAGCAGAGGACCATGCCACTCATCGACATGAAGGACCTGGCCGGATCCAGCCCCCCGTCGGTCTTCGTCGGCAGGTACGGCTACCCCAAGGTGGACATAGGTCCCCTCATACCGCCGGAGTTCGGGGACACAACAGTCATGGACCGTCCCGAGATGTGGATGGGCAAATCCATAGACGAGATCGTGGACTTCAGGTTCAGGCTCGTCCGCGGTAAGTATCGCATCGACGCCACGGACTTCCGCAAATCCGGGAGGATCGTGGACAGCGTGCAGGAACTCGCGCTCACCGAGAAGCCCGTGGACGTGGAGGCGTCTTTCTCCCAGAAGCCCCGCGGCAGGATAGTCCTCGACGACGAGATCCAGCCGTTCGGCCCATCGGCCAGGATGGAGAGGATGACCATGGGCAACGGCAGGTTCGAGAGGAACCTGGAGAAGGGGTTCTACGACACCGACATGAAGGCCGCCGACGCCGTAGTCCAGGCCTACCGCAACGGGACGCTGATCTCCGAGATAGAGAAGGCGTTCTCCGTCGGCACCATGGGGGTTGGGAGGAACCGCCGCTTCGTCCCGACCAGATGGAGCATAACCGCCGTGGACGACATCATCGGAAAGGACATGCTCAAGACCACGAAGTTCTACGACACCATCGACGACTTCAGGATCTACCAGTGGGAGCAGCTGGACAACAGGTGGCTCATAATGCTCATGCCCTGCACCTGGAGGTTCGAGCTCATCGAGGCGTGGTACCCGAACACAACCTGGAATCCCATGGGCAAGACGGTGGACATAATCTCCGACTGCGAGTTCTTCGACGGCAGGACGGAGTACGCGCACATAGGCGGCTGCTACTACGCATCCAGGATGGCGGTCAACGAGCTCCTGACCAAGGAGAGGCGCACCGCCGGCGCGGTCATCATGAGGGAGGCGCATCCGGGCTACGTGATGCCGGTCGGCGTCTGGAACGTCAGGGAGAACGTCCGCGCCGCGCTGAGGACCCAGCCGTACCACTACGAGAACCTCGACCAGGCGCTGGACCATGTGGACCGCGTCATGGACATCAAGAGGGACACGTGGATCAGGAACTCCGGCGTCATGAGGGACTGGATAGTGCAGAGGAGGATCGAGGACTATTACTGAGACCACGCTGACCGACTTCCTCGACGGCAGGGGCGAATGGGACGGGGTGTACGAGACGGTGGAGTGCAGGAAGGCCCTGTCGCCCTCCGGCCTGCCCGGGCTGGACTACGCGCTCAACCCCTACACCGGATGCGAGCACGGATGCGTCTACTGCTACGCCCCCGGGGTCACCCACAACGACCTGCGCACCTGGAGGGTGGTCCGCGTGAAGAGGAACATCCCCGAGAGGCTGGCACGTGAGCTCCCGTCCGTGGAAGGCGTAATAGGTCTGGGCACCGTGACCGATCCGTACCAGTACGCGGAGCGGAAGTTCAGGCTGACCCAGATGTGCCTGGAGATCCTGCATGACAGGAACCGTCGGGTGCACATACACACAAAGTCCGACCTTGTAGTCAGGGACCTGGACCTGCTGCGGGACATGGATGCGAGGGTGGGGATTACCATCACCAACATCGACGACCGCATCTCCAAGATGACAGAGCCCGGGGCCCCACTGCCGGGTGCCAGGCTCTCGGCACTGAGGGAACTGGTGGAAGCCGGCGTCGACTGCTACGCCCTGATTGCCCCCGTCATGTCCACTCTCGAGGGGCGGGAGAGGGAGCTCATGGAGGCCATCGCCGACACGGGTGCCAGATGCGTCTTCCACGACCCCCTCAACCTCCGCAACGTGGACACATCCAGACTCGAGAGGATGGGTATCGGACCGTCGCCTATGGCCCGCCGCAGAATTGGCGAAGCCGGAAGGGAGATGGGTCTGGACGTTTCCGACTCCTTCGAGAACCGATAGCCAGACTCCCGGACCCCATCATAATCCGCGGTTGGTTGAATAAAAATACTTTTATAGAAGGTCTAAATTATCCGAACATAGTAATCAGGAGATTATCCTTATGTACGGAAGCGGAAACCAGCCCGTCATCGTGCTCAAAGAGGGCACCGAGAGGAGCAAAGACAAAGAGGCACAGTTCAACAACATCGCAGCCGCCAAGGCGGTCGCCGATGCCGTCAGGTCCACCCTCGGACCCAAGGGAATGGACAAGATGCTCGTGAACACCATCGGAGATGTCGTCATCACCAACGACGGTGTCACCATCCTGAAGGAGATCGATGTCCAGCACCCCGCCGCCAAGATGGTCGTTGAGGTCGCCAAGACCCAGGACTCCGAGTGCGGAGACGGAACAACCACCAGCGTCGTCCTCGCCGGAGAGCTGCTTAAGCAGTCCGAGGAGCTCATCAACGCCAACGTCCACCCCACCGTCATCACCAACGGATACAAGATGGCGTCCGCCAAGGCCGTCGAGATCCTCAACGAGATTGCCGTCGACGTCAAGTCCGACAAGGTCCTGAAGCAGGTCGCCGCCACCGCCCTCACCGGCAAATCCGTCGGAGAGGAGGAGGAGGCCCTGGCCGACATCGTCGTCAAGGCATGCAAGTCCGTCGAGGAGAACGGCGTCGTGGACACCAAGAACATCCGCATCCAGAAGAAGGTCGGAGGAATCATCGGAGACACCTACCTCGTGCAGGGAATCGTCGTCGACAAGGAGAAGGTCCACAGCAGGATGCCCACCCACGTCGAGAAGGCGAAGATCGCACTGTTCTCCTGCCCCCTCGAGATCAAGAAGACCGAGTTCGACGCCCAGATCCAGATTACCGACCCCACCGCCATGTCCTCCTTCCTCGCCGAGGAGGAGAACGAGCTGAAGGCCATGGTCGAGAAGATCAAGTCCGTCGGAGCCAACGTCGTCTTCTCCCAGAAGGGAGTCGACGAGCTGGTCCAGCACTACCTCGCCAAGAACGGCATCCTCGGATACAGGAGGCTCAAGCAGTCCGACCTCGAGGCCATCGCCAAGGCCACCGGAGCCACCATCGTCGGAAACGTCCAGGAGCTCACCAAGAACGACCTGGGAACCGCCGGCGCCGTCGACGAGAAACTCGTCGGAGAGGACGGAATGGCCTTCATCACCGGATGCAAGAACCCCAAGGCAATCACCATCTTCGTCCGCGGCGGAACCGAGCACGTGCTCGAGGAAGTCGAGAGGGCCCTCAACGACGCCATCCGCGTCGTCGGAGTCGCCATGGAGGACGGAAAGGTCGTCGCCGGAGCCGGAGCCCCCGAGATCGAGCTCGAGCTCAGGCTCATGGACTACGCCGCATCCGTCGGAGGAAGGGAGCAGCTGGCCATCGAGAAGTTCGCCAAGGCCATGGAGATCATCCCCTGGACCCTTTCCGAGAACGCCGGTATCGATCCCATCGACAGCATCATCAAGCTGAAGAACGCCCACGAGAAGAAGGCCGCCAAAGCCAAGTACTTCGGAATCGACCTCGACTCCGGAGAGGCCGTCGACATGCTCGCCAAGAACGTCGTCGAGCCCCTCAGGGTGAAGGTCCAGGCCATCAACTCCGCCGAGGAGGTCGCCAACATGATCCTCAGGATCGACGACGTCATCGCCTCCCGCAGGGCACCCCCGGCGCCCGCAGGCGGACCCCAGGGCGGAATGCCCCCGATGTGATATCGGTAAACTTCCAAAGGGGCGGAACGCCCCTTTACACAAGCGCCCCTTCAGGGGCGCAACCCCTCTTTTCCATCCCGGTTCTATCTGTTCCGTGTCACGTTACCCGCCCTATTTGACCATTGGAACAAGGTTTTCGAGTTACTGTTCATCCGGTTCCGATACCTAGGATGCAATCTCTACATGTTTCACGGAACTGGTGTCTATGAAAAGATCGCGGATCGCCCTATTCCAATCGCCAATTCGGAACAATCCGATTCCCATTCACCTCAGGGCCCATGCCAGAATCCCGGCGTGAATAGGAATCTCGTCCCTCATCGAACGCGGTTGATCGTCCAGTGCTTCCTGTCGACTAAGTGTTCCGGGCAGAGAACAGGTGTGACCAGGACGATACAAACGGGCACAAATAGCGGTTCCGAATAGCATTAATGGGAAGGGGATGCCCCCTCCCGGTTTAGGATATGAGGACCATGGTCCCCTCGTTGATGTTCACATTGGATGGAACCATGCCGATGCGGAAATCCGGGGATGTGGTCTCACAGTAGTAGTATGTTGGTCCCGAAAGGTTGCCGGACATGTGGAACGCCCCTTCGATGGGCGGGTCGCCCTCCAGTACGACCCCCACAGCCATGTGGCCGGGAAGCAGTAGGAGGCAGCAGTCGTATCCCATGGCCTTGCAGAGGGCCGCCATGAGTATCGAGGTGTCCTCGCAGTCCCCTCCGTGGTCGTACAGGGTCTCCAGGGGGAACTTCCAGTACTCCTCGTATCCCATGTAGATCTGATCGTCCTCGTAGCCGATTCCCTGACAGAAAGCCAGCACGAAGTCCACACGCTGGTAGTCGGACAGACCTTCGGTCATCTGTACGAGGATCTCAGCAAGCTGGACGATGTATTTGTCGGTGTATGTGACGAACGTCACATCCCGCTGGTGTCCGCCGTAGATGTCCTGCTGCCTCTGGGAGACATCGTAGTAGTCCCTGTAGTACTCGACATCGCTGTACAGGATGTCGAGGCTGCATGTGTAGGTCTCGCCGTTCCACTTCCACTCGTAATGGATTGTGGCGTTCCCCTCGACCTGGATCGTGAAGATGCGGTACGTGCCGTTCTCCACATCGGCAGACATGACCGTGTAATCCCCGGGGTGGTAGAACACATAGGCTGAGGGGTCTCCGGCGAACGTGGCGACGGATGAGCCGTCGGAGTCGTAAACGTTCCAGACACACGTCTCGCTGTATTCCCTTCCCGAGAGGCTCTCGCCTGTATCCAGTTCTACATCCGGATCCACCGTGTTCATGGCGTAGACCGAAGTGTCGGTGTATCCCAACTGGACTGTGCAGGTGGATGAGGTCGATATGAGCTCTCCATCGGAACTGTACCATCCGGCGAAGCTGGAACCCTCGTCCTCTTTCGCTACGAGGGTCACGGTGTCGCCGGGGTCGTAAGTGCCGCTCCCCGACACGGTCAGACCGTCATCGGCGTAAACACTGAGATTTACCTCGTCCACAGTATCCACATTGTACACGTCGATGAGCTCGAGCACGAGATACGTCGATGAGAACGTGCCTGTGGATTTTAATTCGATCTTGTACGGTATCCATCCGTCCCCGATCCACTGCTTCTCGTATGAGCCGTCAGGATAGCTGCCGGTCATGATGACGCATTCCTTAGGACCGTTGATGGTGTCGATGGTCTCTGCACCCGTCTGAGTCCAGGTGATGTCCGAGTCGCCTCCTCCCGACCAGTCTGTGTCTGTTCCGGTGTCCCTGAATGTGGATAACAACGAGGAATAGCCGATGTCCTTCGATATGGTCTGCAGATAGCCTTTCTCCTGATCGTAGCTCAGGTACTCGTAGGAAATCGTTCCGTCAAGCGAGTAGCTGCTGAACCAACCGCTTCCGTAAGTGCCTTCCACAGAGAACTTAAGCGCCTTTCCGGCAAGTGTCTCCGACCAGCCGGCGTACAGTGTGATGTCGCCAGTCGAGTCGGAGGATATGGATTCCACAGGTTGTGTGAGTTCGCTGTCCAGATACCATGACACGAACGCCTTCTCGCCGTCGGCATAGTAGGCGTCGTACAGTTCAATGGTCTGACCCGGGGTGTATTCGGTTGGGTTCAGGGGATTCTGCTCTCCCCCGTTCAGTTCGTAACGTATGCTGTACTGAACATCTTCGTCCTGGTACAGGAAGA
>CASFMM010000026.1 GCA_949295765.1 uncultured Methanomassiliicoccales archaeon
CCGTAGTCGTACATGCCGGCCACGCCGCCGTAGAGCTCGAAAGAAGGCCAGATGAACCCTCTGCGTTTGCAGAGGGACATCAGGTCGTTGGCGTTTGAATCACTCATTGATATTACCTGAGAGGGCGCATAGCACGTCTACATCATAAACCATGCCCACGAGCTCGTCCTTGTTCCCGTGAACCGGGATCTGTCCGAAATCGTTGGTGAGCATGATCTTAGCCACCTCAGATACGTTCGTCTTCTTGAAGACCGTGTAGGGGTTCCTGACCATGAAGTCCTTGACCTTCCTGTCGTCCGACATGTACTTGTCGGTCGCGGTGTAGAACAGGGGCAGGACGTTCCTGGCTCCGGCCATGTTGCCCACGTCGGCGATGCCGAGGGCCTTCAGGTCGTCGGTGTTCTTGACCTGGTCGCTGAACAGGTCCCTGTCGGTGAGGATGCCCACGAGCTTCCCCTGCGAGTCCAGCACGGGGAGCGCGGGGACGTCGCTGATCCTCATGGCGGGGATCGTGTACGTCAGGGGCTCGTCCTCGTAGGCCGTCACGCAGGTGGTGCGGATGATGTCCTCGGCCAGCAGGTCGGTCCTCATCTCCTTCACGAGGCGGAGCATGTCGGTGGGTGTGACGATGCCCACCAGCTTGCCGTCCTCGACCACGGGCAGCCTGTGGATCCTCTTGCTGCTGAAGATCGCCGCCGCCTCCTCGATGGGTGTGTCGGGTGTGACGGTGATGCAGCCCTTCTTCATGACGAGCGAGAGCTGGTCCTCGTCGAACTTCCTGAACACGTCCCTCCTGGAGACGACTCCCATGAGCTTCCCGTCGGAGGCGCGTATGACCGGGAGTCCCGTGAGCCCGTTGCGCACCATGATGTTGATGGCGTCGCTGCGACTTCCCGGAACCTCCACCACGATGGGCGCGGCCGTCATTATGTCTGCTACTGTCCCGCTCATCTGATTCCCCGCCTCAGTTGGCGCTGTCCTCGGCCCTGACGACGAGGACGGGGCACTGGGACGCCCTGACGACCCTCTCTGCGACACTGCCCATGAGCAGCTTGGACATTCCGGTCCTTCCCAGGGTCCCCATCACGATGATGTCGTAGTTGGCGGACTCGTCCAGGATGACCTTCACGGGGGTTCCCTCCTTGACGGAGATGGTGACCTCCACGCCCTGCTCCGCTCCGAGGTCGCGTACGTAGTCCACGGCCTCCTTACCCTCCTTCTCGAGGGTGTTGTAGACGTTCATTACGGCGGTGTCCATGGGCATGTTCGTCAGGATGGTCTGATCCAGGACGTACAGGGCTGTGACCTTACCTCCAGACAGCTTGGCCAGCTCCATCGCCTTCTTCACTGCGGCCTTGGTGTACTCGCTCCCATCCGTCGGCACGAGAATATTCTGAAAACTCATCTTCACAACCTCTTTGTTTCTTTGTCGAAGCGGACCGTCTCGCGCCCACCGCTGAGGGCGACGGAGGGGACGGGTTCGACCGTCGGCAGGACCGACAGGACACCCGCTTCGGATACTTTCTGTATGTTGCTGTGTTGATTTAATATCTTGCCCGAAAGCTTCCATAGGGCGCTCCACACGCATCCAGGGTCCCCTCCCTGGGCCTCGACGACCCTCGCGAACTCCGCCGCCTCGTCCAGTATGTCCGGGCTGCGGATCATCCCGTTGTCTGTGCCTATGGCCAGGTCGACGCCCATGGCCTCCGCGCGGGCGATCGGCGGGACCTTCCCGAAGTACCTGTTGGACGTGGGGCACACCACGACGGGCACCTCCGCCTCCGCGCACTTCAGCAGGTCCGAGTCGGTCGCCTCGCACATGTGCACCACGAACGCCGGGTCCAGCGACAGGACGAAGTCGATGTCCTCGCGGACCCTCTCGCTGACGTGGACCGCGAAGATCCCCCGCCTCTCCCTGACGGCGTCCGCCACGGCCTCGACGTAGCCGTGGTCCATGTCCGAGATGCTGGATATCCCGATCCCGTCGGCGACCTCCAGGATGTCGTCGACCTCGTTCGGGTCGAACTCCGGGGAGACCGGACGACCGAGGATCACCGCCTCCGGCGCGCTGCGCCTCAGCAGCCTGCAGCCCTCCGCACCCCCCTCCCTGAAATCCACGAAGGTCACGGCCCCGGACGCCGACGAATCCGCGGAGAACCTCCTCATGTTCGAGGCGATCTCCTCCTCGGGCGCCTCCCTGAGGTACCTGTGCTTGAGCCCGTCGGGAGGGGCCACCAGCTCCTGGAGCGACATGCCGGGAGGGACACTGAGCCCGTAGTCGGCGCAGTGGGTGTGGCCGTTGACGGTGTCCATGAGGACGATGCCCCTGCGGTCCGGTCTGACGGGGCACTCGCCTCCGCCGACCTCCGCCGCCCTGCCTTCCTCCACGATGAGGTAACCCTGGCGCATCCCCCTTCTATCGGAGACCAAACCCTCCAAAGCGTAGCTGTCGGAGCCTTCCATGGAGGGTGTAAAGGACCTTTCGGTCGTTAACGGTTGTGGGTAAGGATTAAGTCGTTGACTGGCATGGAAAAGACAAGGTGAACAAATGCCCACAGTTGACGCCAACCTGTGTGTCGCATGCGGGGCCTGCGCGGAAGCCTGCCCCCAGGACGCCATCACGATCGAGGACATCAGCACCATCGACGCATCCAAGTGCGTCGACTGCGGAGTCTGTGTGGACGAGTGCCCCGCGGGCGCCATCTCCGAGTGAGACCTCGAAAAATCGAAGGGGTGCAACCCCCCTTCAAAACCTTAGCGGTCACGCCCAGTAGGGCTTCTTCACGAACTTGTACGCCATCAGCACGGCCGTGGTCGCCTCGCCCATGGCGGTCGTGATCTGCTTGAACTTGCCGGGGTAGCTGACGACGTCGCCGCACGCGAACACGCCGGGACGGCTGGTGGACATGTCGAAGTTGACCTTGACGAGGCCGTCGTCGGTCAGGTCCACGCCCCACTTCTTGAGGTCGTCCAGGTCGGCGGAGATGCCGATGTTGATGACTGCCAGGTCTGTGGGGATGTCGAACTCCTTCCCGTCCTGGGAGACGGTGACGGACTCGACGCGGTCGGTTCCGTTGATGGATACCAGGTTGGCGTTCATCACGGTCCTGATGGCGCTCTTCTGCAGGCTCTGGACGGTGGACTCGTCGGCCCTGAAGTCCGGCCTCCTGTGGACGATGGTGGTGTCGGTGACGGTGTCGGCGATGAGGGCCATGTCGATGGCGCTGTTGCCTCCTCCGAACATGGTGACCTTCTTCCCGACAATCTCCTCCTTGGGCGGAAGGATGTACGTGACACCCTTCCCGAAGAACTCGTCCTCCCCGGGGCATCCCATCTTCTTGGGCTTGAAGCTGCCCATCCCGATGGCGATGATGACGGACTTCGCGTGGTATGTGCCCTTGTCCGTGGTGACTATGAGCTCCCCGTCCCCGTTCTCGATCGTGTCGACCCTCTCGTTCTCCTTGATGTCGCACTCTACCGACTCGGCCTGGGCGTAGAGCTTGTCCGAGAGCTTCCTCGCCTGGATGGTCTCGAAACCGGGGTAGTTGTGGATTCCCTTCTCGGGGTACAGGCTCACGAGCTGCCCTCCGACGCGTGCGGAATCGAGGATCAGGGTCTTCATCATCTTGGACCTGGCGTAGATTCCGGCGGTGAGTCCCGCGCAGCCTGCTCCAACTATTACCACGTCATAGCACATTGGACCGACGAAATCACGTTATAATATAAAAATATGGATGTCCTGAATTCGATTGCTGATTCAAACACGGCAATTTCTTCAGATTTCCTTCAGATTTTCTACGAAATTCGTAGTGAGACTGTGGCAATCTGAATTACCGGCAAGGCTGTGCAGGATGTAACGAACCTATAATCCCCGCCACGTCCCGCGCTGTTTTATAGGGGATGAGAGCGGTTCTCACGTCAGGGGTAAAAATGGAACAGTCGGAGATCTACACTGAGACCATCATGAACATGATACTGGACGCCATCGACGACATCATCATCCTGCACGACTCCGCCCACACCGTGATCTGGATGAACAGGGCCGGGGAGAAGGCGTTCGGGAAGAGCGTCGACGAGGTCATCGGGATGAAGTGCTACGAGCTCTTCGGGAACACCACGTCCTGCTCCGACTGCGTGGTCAACGCATCCAACGTCGGGAGCCGCGTCAACAGCATCAAGCGCAGGGTCATACCCGGCACAGGGGTCCAGTGCGACTGCTCTGCCATACCGTACTACAAGAACGGCAGGCTCGAGCTGGTGGTCCAGCACCTCCGCCCGGTTTGCCCGGACGTCTGCCCGACGCAACCTTAATTAAAGTAACAGGAGATTCACGCCGCATGACATTCGAAATCGCGGATTACCTCATGGTCATGGCCGTCGGTGCCATCTACTTCATCGTCCTCGGCCTCCTCAACCTGAAGAAGTCCGACTCCGAGTGAGGTGGGCCAGTTGGTCCAGCTGACCGAGCCGATAGTCAGGATGATCAAGCACCCTGACACGAACAAGGTTCTCGCCACGGTTTCGCCGGACGGGAAGCCCCACATGATAGTGTGCGGCAGCCTGGACATTGCGGACGACGGCTCGATCATAGTCGGCGAGGCGTACATGTACAGGAGCGCCAAGTACCTCGAGGCGAACCCCGAGGCGGAGATCCTCGTCTGGAAGGGCAACACCGCCTACTCCATCAAGGCCGTGGCGCGCTCCAGGGAGACATCCGGCCCCCTGTTCGACAGGATGTCCAGGTTCCTGGACCGCATGAACATGACCACCGTCGCCGTCTGGAGGTTCGAACCCACCGAGGTCTGGGACGAGAGCGCCTCCGACACATCCGGCGACAGAGTGATCTGATGGACGCGGTCCGGTTCAGGCAGTTCAGCCGCGTGATGTTCTTCGTCGGCGCCATCGTGATGTTCGCCGGGATCGCGACCTACATGCTGTGGAGCGAGATCGCCGGGATCGTCCTGCTCATAGTCGGGATGGTCGTCGCCGTGATCTTCCTCTCCGTGACGCGCTTCTTCTCCATGTACGACATGCACCATTGGCTGGACCGCACGAAGCCCCCCAAAGAGGAGTGATTCCTCGGAAACCGCTTGAAAACTTTATCAAAATCGGTTTGGAAATGATTTTGTGGCGGGCTGGGCCCGCATCAGGTTCAGAACCTGCTCCTGTCCCTCTCCTCGGGCTTGTGCTTCCTGAAGCAGTCCCTGCAGTAGACGGGCCTTCCCTGGGTGGGCTTGAACGGGACCTCGCACTCCGCCCCGCAGTCGGAGCAGACCGCCTTGAAGAACTCCCTAGGCTTGTCCCTGTCGTATCCTCTGTCCCTGTAACCTCCGTATGCCATGCTATCTCCTCTTGGTGACAAGGTACCCCAATAATGCTCCCTGCCCCTGAAGGCCGGAGGTTACCAGAACGCCTCTGGATGGGGAATCTCGGCTCGAGTATAATTCATTTCGTTCAGAACCGACGGCTTCAGAGGGTCCCGCAGTCGGGGCAGATCCACATGCCCTTGTAGCAGACCATCATCTCGCCGCATCTCGGACAGACGTGGGAACGGCTGCGCTCCCCTCCGACGACCTCTTTTCCGGAGAGGTCCTCGTTCGCCCAGGCGATGAGCGAGGTGAGCTCCCTGGCGCGGTCGGTCTTGTCGGGACCGTAGAACTGGAGGTTGTCCGACTCGTTGTATAGGCGGGTGCGCATCTTCGCCAGGGCGCGCGCCACGTTGTTGTACGTGGCCAGCTTGACCTTGGACAGGGGCATGACGTTGCTCCTGTACCTGACGTCGAGGTACTCCGTGCTGGCGTCCAGGAACCTCTCGAACTCCCCCTCGTTCGGATAGACCGGAACGGAGAGGATCAGGTCCCTCTTGGGGAGGAGCGACGGGTTCCTCGAGATCAGACGGTCCAGGACGACCCTGACCGCGGACCTCATCTCGCCGCCCACCTGCCCGTAGATCCTGCGGAGGTGCGGCAGGTCCTCCACCCTGGCGACGGAGGCCATCCTGTTCGCGGCCCTCATGAACTCGTTGCCCGAGCAGTGGTCCATGATGTCGAAGAGCTGGGGGATGAGGTCGTCATCGCCCTGTATGGCGCTGAGATAACCCATGCAGGCCAGACGGACCCTCTCGGAGTCCCTCTGCCTCATGTCCTTGACCTTCTCCAGGACCGCCCTCTCGCGGACGTCGGCGAAGAGCATGACCGTCTCCGCCCTGACGCGGTCGTCCTCGCAGTCGAGGTAGCCGCTGACGATGGGGAGCTTGTCCGCATCGTAGTAGTTGATGAGCCAGCGGTCCTCGGAGATGGAACCGGGGCGGCCGGCGATGACCCTGTCGACAGCCTCTATGAAGCGTTCCAGGTACTCGACCTTGGTTACGGACATCGGGCGCCCCTGTGAAAATGATTTCAGAGATCCCTGGAGTCCAGGGCCTGCTTGAGGAACCTGACCTCCTCGTCGGAGAGGGTGATTCCCTTTCCCATCTTGACGTGGTCGGGGGACCACTCCCTGATGTCGTACTTGGGGTCTCTGTCGTTCCAGCTGATGAGGTTGAGCTCCTTGGTCCAGCCTTTGGATGATTCGGAGAGGACAGCGATCTTCTCCACGATTTCGTATTTGATTTCGACCATCGTTTTCCCGTTCGGGCGAATGCACGCTCTTCTTTTAAAGCTTTATTTTTTCTTAATAAGGAAGAAGGTTCGCCGGGCCGCTGTCGCGGGACAGCAACGGTTAAATCCTTGACTTGTAGAATGTCAATCACGGATTGATGGAATTGTCACGACAATCATTGAAACCTAGGGGCGTGTGAGCCCATGGAACCGATCACGATCGCATACATAGCTATCATCGCCGTCCTGCTGGTGTGCTCGGCGTTCTTCTCCATGTCGGAGACCGCGTTCACCAGCGCCAACCAGGTGAGGCTCAAGAAGATGGCCAAGGACGGGGACAAGAGGGCCGAGAAGACCCTCAAGATCCTCGAGGACTACGACAAGTTCCTCACCACCATCCTCATCGGCAACAACCTGGTCAACATCGGAGCGAGTTCCCTGGCCACGACCACCATCGCGATCATCCTGATCTGGATGAACGACTCGACGGTGTCCCTCGTGTCCACGGTGGTCATGACCATCATCGTCCTGATCTGCGGCGAGATCACGCCCAAGACCCTCGCCAAGAGGAACCCCGAGAAGTACGCCCTCAAGGTCTGCGGCGTCGTCTCGGCCGTCGAGAAGATCTTCTCGCCCGTGTCCTGGCTGTTCACCAAGTTCACCAACGCCATCGGGAACAAGGTCGGGGCGTCCGAGTCCACCATGACTGAGGACGAGCTCGAGGTCATGATCGACGACATCGAGGAGGAGGGCGTGCTGGAGGAGAGCGAGAGCAAGCTCATCAAGTCCGCCATCAGGTTCGACGACACCCAGGTCGGGGAGGTCTTCGTCCCCAGGGTAGACATCGTCGGAATCGACGCGGCGGCCACCAACGAGGAGCTCCGCATCAAGTTCAACAGCACCGGCTACTCCAGGATCCCGGTCTACGACGGCAGCATCGACAACATCATCGGCGTCGTGTACTCCAAGGACTTCTTCTCGGCCCTGTTCAGCACCAACGACTTCACGATCAGGAGCATCATGAAGCCCATGAAGTACGTCCCGGAGACCATGAGCATCGCCGACATCCTCAGCGACTTCCAGAAGTCCAAGGTCCACATGGCCGTGGTGCTGGACTCCTACGGCGGGACCATGGGAATCGTCACCCTCGAGGACATCCTGGAGGAGCTCGTCGGCGACATATGGGACGAGAGCGACGACATCCAGCTCGACGTGACCTCCATCGGGGAGAACAGGTACAAGGTGAAGGGCGACGCCAACATCTTCGACGTGATGGAGAAGCTGGGGGTCGAGTTCGACCCCGGCGACTACGACGACTACTCCGTGACCGGCTACGTCTTCTACAGGCTGGACCGCTCCCCGCTGAGGGGGGACACGGTGGACGTCGGCAACGTCAGGATAAAGGTGACCGCGGTCAAGGGCCGCAGGGCCACCGAGTGCGAGTTCGAGGTCCTCCCTCAGGAGGAGCCCTCGGAGTCCGAGGAATGACCTTCCAATCCCGAGAGGAACTCCGTGAGGATCCTCTCGGCAACCTCCTTCCTGGCAGGGTGCGACTGCACCTTGCCTGTTATCGCTATGACATCGCCGTGATGGGCGACCTCGTAGGACCCAAGGACGGCCTTCTGCTTGTCCAGCCTCATGTAGAACACGCAGTCCTCGTCGACGCGGTTCCCGATGTCCTCGACTATCCATGACCTTATCTCGGGGCCGAGCCTCTGGAACAGGTCCCTGAACTGCCTCTGCTTCGTGAGCCTGGCCTCCAGGATCGTCATCATGTTTCCGTGCTCGCTCTCGGTGGGCTCCTCGGAGTACTCGGCATCGCCCAGCAGCTCCTCCATGACCTCCTCGAGCAGTTCCTTCCTCTCGGTGGCGTAGCAGAACGTCTGCACCCTTATCCAATGGAAAGTCGTCGCCGGCATCTCACTCGGCCTCCTTACCGGAATCCTCTGACGTGTCACCGGCTCCGGGCTCCTCCTCGGGCGCCCTCGGGATGAGTCCGAACACGGTCTCGGGCTCGGACGTGGACACGACGACCACCCTCTTGCCCATGAGCTTCATGGCCACGCCCTCGTCGTCCCCTATGCGGGAGTACGACCTGTGCTTCACGCCCTTGAGGTTCCAGTTGCCGTAGTTCCTGATCTCCGTCAGGTCCCCGCGGCGGACGTCGATGACCTCGCTGCCTTCGATGACGGTCCTCCTGAAGACGTATGTGATCTCCACCCTGTCCCCGTAGACCTCGAGGTCGAGCCTCAGGACCAGCAGGACGATGATGATGACCGCGAAGATCACGGCGGACGCCGGGATCGTCCATGAGGGCATCTGGGTGTCCAGCACGTACTGTGAGAACACCATGAAGGCGAGGGTTGCGATGAGGACTGCCGCCGCCAGATAGGCGAGGTTCCTCGGCAGTATCGGACGAGACTCCCTGTAGAGAGGTTCCATGCCTCCGACGAACACCGTGAGGATAGATAAAACGCGATGCTGGACAGGTTTGAGCGATATGCAAAGATTTATATTCCACCTGTCTATCATGGGTTTTGCTGGTCCCATAGCTTAGTTTGGCTTGAGCGTTCGGCTGATAACCGGAAGGTCACCGGTTCAAATCCGGTTGGGACCACTACTCTTCTTTCATCATCAATTTAATGAGAACATTCTCCGCATTCTGTCATCGAACGTTGGGAAAAACATCTCGACCTTTGAACCGGTTATCGTGGAAAATGGGGCCGAAGCCCCTGGAACTTGTTTCGGAATCAGTCCTTGGACTCGGGGAGATCCAGGTTGCCGAGGCACTGGCAGAGGCAGGTCAGTATGGGCTCGTCCTCCAGATACCTCTCGAAGTCGGGGTTCCACATCTCGATGCCGAAGACCCTGCCCTCGTAGATGGCGTAGAAGTACAGCAGCGCCGGGACCGAGAAGTCCGTCTCGTCGACCTCGTCGTTCCACTGGTCGAAGGCCCTGTTGACGGCCTCGGCGACCTCGGACTCCATCCCCTCCGTCACGTCGTCGTCCATGGGGTAGACGTAGGCGTCCCCCTCGTCCAGGTAGTCGTACTCGTAGAACAGGGAGTCGATGCCGTGGGTCTTCATGAACTCGGCCATGTACTCCGGGGTGTTGTCCCCGAGGATGGCGAAGGCCTCGTCGGGGGCCAGGAAGTCCGTGACCTCGGTCAGTTTGAAGCCGTTGGCCTGGGCGAAGTCTTCGACCTCGTCCTCGTCCATGATGGGTGTGTATCCGGCGTATTCCTCGTCAGACATGATGACGGGAACGACGGCTCAGTAGAAAGAGATGATGCCCGGGCGGGCGGGAAGGGGTTTGGAGAACCTGACTCACTCGGCCTTGGGCTCCTCGGGGACGGGGTCGTACATGTACTTCCTGCAGAACGGGATGATCATGCCGCCGATCCCGTTGCCGATGATCACCAGGACGATGAACACCAGGGCCTCCAGCGTGAAGACGCCCGCGGAGCAGAAGTAGAACATGTCCGCGATGGAGTGCTCGAACCCGGCCAGTATGAACACGGGGACGCAGAACAGCAGCGCGAGGAAGCTGTTCCTCTGCTTGAAGAAGTCCACCGCGATGAACATCAGGACACCGCAGAACACCCCGCGGAACACCACCGCGTACCAGTCGAGGGCCAGCTTGTTGTCGACCAGCGTCGTGGCCACGTCGTAGGGCATCATGAGCCCGGTCACCAGGCACCCGACGAAGTTGCCCACTATGATCACGGGCATGTACCACAGGAACGACGGCGGGTTCTCGACGATGTACCCGACCTTCCCCGTGTACAGGTCCAGCTTGAACGCCACCACAGTCATCAGGCCGATGGCGAACAGCACCGCCCCGACCCACTTGACGTCGTTGTAGCATCCCAGGAAGACGCAGCATCCTATGGAGATCATCATCCCCGCCAGGATCGCCCTGACGAAGCTCCTCCCGTACTTCTTAGCATCCATCTGTATCACAGCTCGTGGTAGAACAGGATGATCGTGTGGTACTCTCCGTCGGCGGCCCTGAACCCGCCGGGGATCATGCCCAGGCGGCGGAAGCCCTCCTTCTCGTACAGGTGAATGGCCGATGCGTTCTCCTGCACCACGGCGTTGAACTGCATGACCCTGAAGCCGAGGGACTTCGCCACCGAGAGGGAGTCCTTCACCAGCATCGAGCCTATGCCCTTGTTGCCCATGCCCCGGGCAACGCAGTACGAGGCGTTGCAGATGTGCCCGCACCTCCCCACGTTGTTGGGGTGGAGGATGTAGAGTCCGACGACCCTCCCGTCCAGCACCGCGACCCCGCAGTGGGACTGGGAGCCGAAGAACCTCTCCGCCTCCTCGGGGGTGAGCGGGTCCTCCTGTGGGAAGGCCATGCCCCCCTCCACCACCGCGTTCCAGATCGCAGCCATCTCGGGCAGGTCGCCCGGTCCGTAAGCCCTTACCGCGACATCCATGCGTGTGCATCGGGTCGTCCGTTCTTAAGTCATGCTGGTCCGCCGGCAGGTTACTCGGCTTCCGCCCCGCCGGTGTCGCGTGCCATCTCCCTCTCCATCCTCCTGCGGTTGAACAGCACGGAGTCCATGAAGATGACCCAGCATATCTCCACCACGATGGACGTGGCTATGGCGACCATGGCGTAGGACGCGAGCGGGCCGAGGGTGGCCGCGCACATGGCTATGGCTATGCCCTTGTTCTTGTACGAGGCCATCAGGATGTCCGCGACCCTCTGGCCCCAGGGCAGTCCGGCGCGCCTCTCGGCGACCTCGATCACGTTGCCGAGGCCGAAGGACCTCAGCGCGGCTATGACCGCGAACGCGGCCAGGATCGCGGGCGTGGAGGATGAGAAGTTCGTCGACCCGACGGATAGCCAGACGAGCAGGAATATGCAGCAGTTCATGAAGATGGCCATGAAGTCCCTGCTGAGCTCGAACCTGGTTAGCAGCCTGGACACCACCAGCGGGATGCCTATGATCTCCACCACGGCGACGACGACCTGGGTTATGTCCACCGCCTCGCCCAGTGCCAGCCACACCACGAACGGGATCCAGACCAGCGACGCGACGTAGACGTAGATGGTTCCCCTGGCCGCGTGCTCCATGTCCCCCCTCAGGATGTACGAGAGGGGCGCGACGGATGCGGCGAAGGGCGTGGCCGCGATGAACACGAGCCCGGCGGCCTCCCTGCCGAACTCGGTGTCCCTGAGCAGGAAGTACCCTGCGAGGGGAATCAGAGAGGACAGGATCAGGCCCATGAAGACCGCCCTCAGGACGGATCTCCAGTGGGCGACGGGACTGAGGTTGGAGAACGTGTACCTCGACAGCGAGAGGGTCATCATCACCGCCAGGAACAGGACGGTCAGGTTCGACCGCACGTCGGCGTCCAGCGTCTGCGAGGGGAACACTCCCGCGACGTTCGTGAGCAGGGCTATGATCAGCGCTAGGGACATCATGAAGGCGCTGCTCTTCAGCAGGTCCTTGGGCGTCATTGAGGACCTTGAGCGCGCTCGGATTTTTAATCGGTTCGGTATAACAAACTAATACCGACATCGGCGGCGGTTGTCCATAAAGGGGTCGGAACCGCCCTGAAAGCTGGAATTACGCATTATCGGCTATAAAATTCCATAGGGTCACCCATCCAACTCTGCGCTGTATGAAATACTCAGTCGCCCTTTTTAAACAAGTTAGAGGTGAGAGGAATGCAGGCGAGGATTAAGAGGAGGTCGGGCTCCTGCGGGTTCGACCCTCCGGATTCGTTCCCGGGGGACGTGATACGTTACCACGGGGTCCCGCCCGACCATCCCTCCCACGCCGTGCCCCCCGAGGGCCCGGTCTTCCACGCGACCATGGACGGCGAGCTCCTGCAGAGCTACCTCACCTGGAGGGCCGAGGTCGCCGCGCACGGCGAGGCGGCCCCGCACTAGCCCTTCGTCTGGCTCAGGATCTGCGAGCTGATCAACGACCCGCTCACCGAGCCGGAGGACGCCCTGTCCGAGACCCTGTGGATGAACGGGCACTTCTCGGACTCGTACACGCTGTCCGTGCTCACAGCCAGCGCGGCCAAGGACATGTGCCTCCTCATGGGGCGCAGGTGGCCGGAGCAGGTGCTGTGGACGGGCGGGTACCTCAGGGACGCCTCCCTGGCGGAGGCGATACTGAGCGACCCCGTCCCGAGGATCCCCTTCGGGGTGATCTCCAGGGCCTGCGGCATGGACTGCCTCAAGCACGTCGACGACCGCGAGGCGTTCTCGGAGACGTTCTCCAAGGGCCTCGGTTACATCGTGGCCATGGAGAGGACGGCCGACCCGCACCTGTTCGGGTCCGAGTGCTTCACCGACAGGAAGGTGCTGCTGTTCGACGGATTCGCCTACTACGGCGACCCGGAGTACGCCTCGGCGAAGGTGCTGAGGCAGGACGGCCCCGGACGCTGGAAGGACATATTCCGCGGCCTGGCCGCCACCGTCTACTCGGCGGTCCACTGGGACCACGAGGACATCCCGTGGAGGGAGGCCCTCCTGCTCACGGACGCGCAGGCCGAGAGGGTCAGGCTGGCGATGGAGGACGAGTCCTCAGCCGACGACGACATGATGGTCCGCAGGGACCCGGCCGAATGGGGCCCCGCCCTGCTGGAGGACGAGGACTACCCCCTGAACCCCACCGTGTTCGAGGACATGAGGGCGAAGATGTCCCACCCCCGCAAGGACTCCCTGAGGGCCGCCATAAGGATCCACAGGGGCCAGACCGGCCGCAGGGACGTGCCGTACGTCCCGTCGGAGCACTGGTGCGCCAGCTACGACGAGATGACCCACGAGCAGCTCGAGTACTACCTCTCGTGGAGGGCCGACGTCCTCAACGGGGTCTACAGGGACACCGACCGCGGGTACCTGTGGCTGCTCCTGTGCGAGGCCGTGGACTCCGAGGCCGACCCCAACCGCAGGCTCTCGGTCCTGAACGGGATGCTGAAGGCCTACGGCGGCTCCTCCGACTCCATCAAGGGGCTCATCCTGAGGACCTGCCAGGACTACGCCATAGCCACCGGCCAGGACCCGCCCTGGGACGGCTCCGAGAGGGACCAGCAGTTCCTGCTGTGGGTGAAGCTGGACATAGTCCCCATCGGACGCGTGCCGGTGGAGATGGCCCTGCCCTACGCCGAACCCGGCGTCAGGGCGTACATGAAGAACCCCGCGGACTACGACGCGGCGTTCAACATCGCGCTCAGGGCGCTGTCGTCCAACATCTACGACAGGATCGGCAAGAGCCTCGCCGAATGCATGACCGGCAGGAGCAAGACTGTATACCGCAAGCTGTTCCCCGGACTGTCGTCGGACTGGGGCAGCTGCAGCATGACCATCTGCGACATCAGACCCACCAACGGCGGGGGCAGGATCCTCACGGCGGCGCTGAAGGCCGCAATCAGGGCGGTCAACCTGCCCCGGGGCCTGAAGGCCCCGAGGCGCCCCACCGGGATGATCAGGGAGAAGTGCCTGCTGATCATGGAGTCCGAGCTCATGGCCTGGACCGAGAGGCAGGAGCGCGCCAGGAGGGTCGAGAGGATCAGGAGGGAGGCGGCGTCCATCGTGCTGGACAGGAACCTCGTCACCGACGCCGAGACCGACCTGGCCGCGGTCAGGGACATGATGGGCACGGAGGACGACGAGCCCTCCGGGCCGGAACACGCAGCCCCGGCGCAGGAGACGCCGGCGGAGGCGACAGGAACCACCCCGTGGGACGACCTGGGGAACAGCCTCGACGACGGTCAGAGGGGATACCTGGCGGCATCCCTCGACGGCCGCGGGGAGGCGTTCGCGAGGGACGCGGGCACCACCGCGGTGCGCCTCGAGGACGGAATAAACGCGGCCGCCATGGACACCGTGGGCGACCAGATAATAGAGGACGGGAGCGTGTTCGACGAATACGCCGACGACGTCCGCCGCATACTCGCGGCGCATCCCGTCGAGATCGGATGAGAGATACCGAGAGAGTAAGGAGAAATTGATGACAGATATACCCAGGAGGACGCTCGTGACCATGATGAACGCGCTGTCCTCCGGTGTGGTCCCCCGCAGGGGACTGGAGTACATAGCCGTGGGGCGGAGGAGGGAGACCGAGACCTTCGTCAACGACCTGGAGGACACCGCCGAGGGCGGCGGGGCTTTCAGGTTCATCTCTGGGAAGTTCGGGAACGGCAAGAGCTTCATGATTCAGATGGTCCGCAACTACGCCATGGACCAGGGTTTCGTGGTCATGGATGCGGACCTGGCGATAAACCGCAGGCTCACCGGCAGCAAGAAGGAGGGCCTGAACACGTACAGGGAGCTTGTCCGCAACATGGCGGTCAAGTCCCGCCCCGAGGGTGGCGCGCTGGAGCTCGTGCTCCAGAGATGGATCGACGAGGTCCGCCAGAGGATGTCCGCGGAGAGGAACGTCTCCGTGAGGGACATCCCGGCCAGGGACGTCTCCGAGCGCCTCGCCAGGGAGACCTCCGCCATGAGCGGCCTGACGTTCTACCAGGACTTCGCGGCGGTGGTGTCCGCCTACTGGAACGACGTCTCGTCCGGGAGGGAGGACATGCCGTCCCTCCGCTGGTTCAAGGGGGAGTACGAACTGAAGTCCGACGTCCGCAGGGACCTGGGCATCACCAACATGGTGTCCGACGCGAACTGGTACGACTTCATCAAGATCTGGGCGGAGTTCGCCCACCGCATAGGCTACAAGGGGCTGGTCGTCTTCATCGACGAGGGCGTGGTCCTCTACAAGATACAGAACAGGGTTGCCCGCAGCAACAACTACGAGAGGCTGCTGTCCATGTTCAACGACATAATGCAGGGGAAGTCCTCGTACCTCTCCATGTACGTGTGCGGGACCCCGGAGTTCATAGAGGACCCCGACAGGGGCCTCTACAGCTACGAGGCGCTGAGGTCCAGGCTGGTCTCAGGCAAGTTCGAGAACGGCTACGACAACTACCTCGGACCCGTGATCAACCTGAGGCCGCTGACCAACGAGGAGGTCTTCGTGCTGCTCAGGACGCTGCGCGGCATGCACGAGCAGCGCTACGGCTACAAGTCGGAGATCGACGACTCCATGCTGGAGACGTACCTCAAGACCGTGACCTGCGCCATCGGCCAGGGCATGGTGACCCCCAGGGAGATCACCAGGGACTTCATCAGCCTCCTGGACACCATGCACCAGAACCCGGACGTGACGTTCTCCGAGCTGGTGGAGGGCAGGGTCGTCTCCCCCGACCGCGACCCGGACGACGACCTCATCGAGGACCTGGAGGTATGACCGACCACACCGGGCGCATGCCCGGCTTCGTCCTCGACCACCTGCACAGGAGCGGGTGGACGTCCTTCCGCGAGGTGCAGGAGAGGGCGTTCGACGTCCTCTTCGACACGACGACCAGTTCGCCCGCATGGACAGGATGCTCAGGGAGTCCCGCATACCCGTGAACGGGTGGCACGGGGACATCGACACGAACCGGAAGGACAGGCTCCTGGCGGACCCGAAGGGGATTCTGCAGATCACCCCGGAGTCCCTGGAGGGCATACTGGACAACCATTCCGAGGATGTACGCCGCATGTTCGGGTCGCTCAGGTTCGTCGTGATCGACGAGGTGCACTCGTTCATGGCCTCCGACAGGGGGCTGCAGCTGATGTGCGAGATCGGCAGGATCCGCAGGATGTGCGGATGCTCCCCCAGGATGATAGGGCTGTCCGCCACCCTCTCCGACACGTCCGCCGCCGCGGAATGGCTCACGTCCGGGACGGAGGGGGAGGCCGAGGTGGTCTCCTCCGACGACCGCAGGTCCTGCAGGATCGGCATCAAGCACTTCCGCTTCCCACCGAAGGACTCGGAGGGGAGCAGGCAGAGGGAGGTGTCCAGGTACTACTCCGAGCTGTTCAGGCTCACGGACCCCTACGCGTGCATAGTGTTCACCAACAGCAGGGCCGGGGCCGAGAGGACCGCCAGGTCCCTGGCGAAGGTCACCCAGGCCAGGGGCTCCCGCAACCCGGTCAGGGTCCACCACGGGTCGCTGGCGGGCAGCGTCAGGAGGACCGCCGAGGAGGACCTCAGGGGCGAGTTCCCGGCCACCGTCGTGGCCACGGTCACGCTGGAGCTGGGCGTGGACATCGGCGGGCTGGACCGCGTCGTGCAGATCGGCGCGCCCTACACCTGCTCCAGCCTGGTCCAGAGGATGGGCAGGTCCGGCCGCAGGAACGGCAGGCAGGAGATGGTCATGTTCTGCAACGACGACGATGCCGAGTGGCGCCCCGGGATCGAGGGCGTGTCGCTGGAGCTCGCCAGGGGCATCGCCGAGACCGAGCTGTACCTGGGGGAGGGCTGGACCGAGCCCGTGACCCCGGACCCGCTGCCATTCGGACTCCTCTTCCACCAGACCCTGGCCGCGCTCAAGGGCGCGGAGAGGGACATGAGGTTCGGGGACCTCTGCGACGAGGTGCTGTCCCTGAGCCCGTTCTCATCCGTCACCAGGGAGGACTACAGGCTCCTCCTGAAGCACATGATCAACAAGCGCACGCTGATCCAGACCGAGGACCTCAC
>CASFMM010000027.1 GCA_949295765.1 uncultured Methanomassiliicoccales archaeon
CTTGCGCGCTGTGACATCTTTTATCCCTTAGAGATAAAGTGAAGGGGAGAGGGCCTTCAGGCCTTCTCGACTTCGATGCACATTCCAGCAGCGACGGTCTGTCCCATGTCACGGATGGCGAACCTTCCGAGGGGCGGGAACTCTTTGGCGGTCTCGACGACCATGGGCTTGGTGGGCTCCAGCTTCACGACGGCGATGTCACCGGTCTTGAGGAAGTCGGGGTGGTCGGCCTTGACCTGTCCGGACTTGGGGTCGATGGTCTTGACGAGCTCGACGAACCTGCAGGCGGTCTGGGTGGTGTGGCAGTGGAACACGGGGGTGTATCCGACTGTGATGACCGAGGGGTGGTTCAGGACGACGATCTGAGCGGTGAAGCTCTTGGCGACGGAGGGCGGGTTGTCGATAGGTCCGGCAACGTCTCCCCTCTTGACGTCGTTCTTGGCGACTCCACGGACGTTGAATCCGACGTTGTCTCCGGGGACGGCCTGGGGCATCTGCTCGTGGTGCATCTCGATGGACTTGACCTCTCCCTGAACGTGGGAAGGCTCGAACATGACCTTCATGTTGGGCTTGAGGATTCCGGTCTCGACACGTCCGACGGGAACGGTTCCGATTCCAGTGATGGTGTAGACATCCTGGATGGGCAGCCTGAGGGGCTTCTCGGTGTGCTTCTCGGGGACCTTGAGGTTGTCGAGGGCCTGGATGAGGGTGGGTCCCTTGTACCAGGGCATCTCGGCGGACTGGGCCTTGATGTTGTCTCCGTTGTAGGCGGACACGGGGATGAAGGGGACCTCGTCGGTCTTGACTCCGACCATCTTCATCAGCTTGACCATGGCCTCTTTGGCCTCGTTGTACTTGGCCTCGTCGTATTTGACGGCGTCCATCTTGTTGATGGCGACGATGATCTGCTTGACACCGAGGGTGGTGGCGAGGAAGACGTGCTCCTTGGTCTGAGCCTGGGGTCCCTCGATAGCGGAGCAGGTGATGATGGCTGCGTCGGCCTGGGAGGTTCCGGTGATCATGTTCTTGACGAAGTCACGGTGTCCGGGGGCGTCGATGACGGTGAAGTAGTACTTGTCGGTGTAGAACTTCTTGTGGGCGACATCGATGGTAACTCCCCTCTCCCTCTCCTCTTTGAGTCCGTCCATGACCCAAGCGAAGTAGAAGGATCCCTTTCCTTTCTCCTCAGCCTCTTTCTTGTATTTCTCGACGATGTGGGGGTCGATCGCGCCGGTCTCCAGGAGGATCCTTCCGGTGAGGGTGGACTTTCCGTGGTCGACGTGGCCGATGATGACCAGATTCATGTGCTCTTTCTCTGCCATTTTCATTCCTCCGATATGGAACGCTGTTTTGAGCGATAAGGGGTTTGGTATATAAGGTTTACAGACTGCCGCTCAGCCTCAGAGGCCGGCGTAGTACTTGTCGTCGTAGGGCTCGGGGTTGAGTCCCTTGCGGGTCCTGATCTCGGTGACGATCTTCTTCTGAAGCTCGGGCGGGACCTGGTGGAACCCTGCATTCTCCAGGGACCAGATGGCGCGTCCCTGGGTCGATCCACGGATGTCGGACGAGAATCCGAACATGTCCGCGACGGGCACCTCGGCGGTGACTGTGGAATCGGAACCCTCCTGACCCATCTCGAGGATGGTTCCGCGGCGCTGGTTGATCAGGTTGACCGCTCCACCCATGTAGTCGGGGGGAACGGCGACGTACAGCTTCTGCATGGGCTCGAGCAGGATCCTGCCGGCCTGGCACATGGCTCCGTAGATACCGTCCCTGACGGCGGGGATATGGTATCCTCGTGCAGCTTGGCGTCCATCAGGCAGACCTTGAGTCCGGCGACCTTCTCGTTGGCGAGGGGTCCCCTCATCATGGCCTCCTCGAAGGACTGCTTCACGAGCTCCATGGTCTCGTGCAGGTACTGGATTCCCTTGGTGCAGTCGATCAGGACGTTGTTGTTCTTGAACGCGACGACGCCCTTGGCCTCGACATCGCTCATTCCGAGACCCATCAGCTGCTGAGCCAGGGCCTTGGGGTCCTTGATCTTGGAGTCCACATCGATCTCGTTCCTCCTGATGGCGTCCTTGACGGAGTCCTCCAGGGGGCTGACGATGAAGTAGAACTTGTTGTGCTTGTTGGGCGACTTACCCTCGAACTCGCTGGGGTTGGATCCCTTGACGGACTCCTGGTACACGACGATCGGAGGGGACGCGATGATGTCGACGCCCTGCTCGTTCTTGATCCTGTACTCGGTGATCTCCAGGTGGAGCTCTCCCATTCCGGACATCAGGTGCTCGCCGGTCTCGTTGTTGATCTCGATGTTCAGCGAGGGGTCGGCCTTGGCGATGACCCTGAGGACCTCGACCAGCTTGGGCAGGTCGGCCATGTTCTTGGCCTCGATGGCCTTGGTGATGACGGGCTCGGAGTAGTGGGACATCTTCTCGAAGGGCTCCATGTCCTTGATGGAGGACACGGTGCTTCCGGCGATGGCATCCTTGAGTCCGGTCAGGGCCACGATGTTTCCGGCCTTACACTCCTCGATGGGTGTCCTGTCGGCTCCGACCATCAGGGCGACGGTCTGGACCCTCTGGGCGTTGGGCTGTCCGGCGATGTACAGGGTCTGTCCCTTCTTGACGGTACCGGAGAACAGCCTTCCGATGGCGATCTCTCCGGCCTGCTTGTCCATGATGATCTTGGTGACCATCATGGCGACGTCTCCGTTGGGGTCGCAGTTGAGCATCTCCTGTCCGATCTTGGACTTCAGGTCTCCCTTCCAGATGACGGGGATACGGACCTTCTGCGCGTCGGGCGGGCAGGGGATGTGGTTGATGGCCATCTCGAGGGCGACGTCGGCGAGGGGGATCAGCTTGGCCAGCTCGGCCTGTCCGCCCTCCCTGCCGCAGTACTCGAAGACCTTGGTCAGGTTCATGCCCATCTTCTTGAGCTCGGGCCTCTGGAGGTAGGGGATGGAGACCGCCCAGTTGTTGTAGGCGGATCCCAGAGCGACGGTACCGTCCTGGAGGCTGACCTGCCACTGCTTGTTGAGGGGTGCGGGAAGGATGTCCGCAATCTTCTTGTTGAACTCGGTGATGATCTTGGAGAACTTCTCGATCATCATCTGGGGGGTGAGCTGCTGCTCGACGATGGCCCTGTCGACCTTGTTGATGAACAGCATGGGCCTGACCCTCTCCTTCAGAGCCTGCCTGATGACGGTCTCTGTCTGGGGCATGATTCCCTCGACCGCGCAGCACAGGATGTACACTCCGTCCAGAGCCCTCATGGCCCTGGTGACGTCTCCACCGAAGTCGACGTGTCCGGGTGTGTCGATGAGGTTGACCAGGTAGTGGTCGAGCTTGTTGGTCTCGGGGTCCTTGTAAGGGACGACCATGGCCGCGGAGGCGGCGTTGATGGTGATTCCCCTGGCGGCCTCCTGCTCATCGTAGTCGAGCAGACGCTGCTCTCCGGCTGTCTCGGAGGACATCATTCCGGCACCTGCGATCAGGTTGTCGGAGAATGTGGTCTTTCCGTGGTCGATATGCGCGGCAGTTCCGAGGTTCCTGATGAGCTGCTGGTTCTTCATCAGCTCGACTGCTTTCTTTGCGTTGTCTTCTCTACGGCCCATGTTCACTCACCTGTTATCGTTATCATCTGGCCGACTGGGCGACCCTCTCGACCTCTTCCTTCTTGGCGACGGAGTAGGAGGTGATGTCACCCTTCGCGGCGAGCATCAGCTCGTCGGCGAGGCACTCGTAGATGGGTTTCTTGTTCTTGGTGGAAGCCTGGACGACACCGGTGCTGAGGTTCCTCAGGGCGATGTCGAGCCTCCTCTGGGGGGAGATGTCCACGGCCTTGGGGACGGAGATTCCTCCGAACTGGAGCCTGGTGACCTCCTCGCGGGGGGCGGCGTTCTCGAGGCCCTCGATCAGGACCTGGACCGGGTTCTTGTGGGTCTTGGCGGCGACGATGTCGAACGCCTGGGCCACGGTCTTGTACGCCTTCATCTTCTTTCCGGTGTACTTCTCGGTCCTCATGATGTTGTTGATGAGCCTCTCGACGATGCTCAGTTTCGACTTTCCGAACCACCTGTTGGCGTGCTTTCCACCGGAGTGGGGGACGTTGGTGGGGGTGAGGTCGATGTATTTGGCAAGTCCTCCGTCGTTGACGACGACCTCGGAGGTGTCGTACTTGCCGAAGATGAGCGCTTTCTGTGCTACGATCTCGTCTGCCATGTGAATCATCTCACGGGTTTGTCCGTCCTGCCCCTGACCATCTGGTCGAGGGAGACGTTGTTGACTTTGATGACTTTGTAACGGACTCCGGGAATGTCTCCGTAGGACCTTCCCATCCTTCCGCCGATACCCTCCACCATGACCTCGTCGTGCTCGTCGATGAAGTTGATGGCTCCGTCTCCGACGGCGAAGGCGGTGATCTGGCGTCCGTTCTTGATGAGCTGGACCTTGACGCACTTCCTGATGGCGGAGTTGGGCTGCTTGGCCTCGATTCCGACCTTCTCCAGGACGATTCCACGGGCCTGGGCGGATCCCTCGAGCGGATCGGACTTCTCCCTCAGCTTGAGGACCCTCTTCTTGTAACCCCTGTCCAGCCAGCGGAACTTCTGGCGGTCAGTCTTCATTTTCCTTGCGGTGTACAGACCGTTTCCCACTTTTTCACCTCGAATTTCTTTAGATTTCGATTGGAACGTCGATAGCCCGACCTAGGTCGGACCTCTAATGCTAAGGTGGCTAGCCTCACATGATATTTAAAAATATTCTGGCAGGGAGCCTATTCTCAGCATCTCTACGGAGAACCCCTTAAAGTGCCGTTAACTATATAGGTCCCTGCAGGCCCCGCCGAGGACCTTCATGCCGTCGGCGATCTGCTCGTCGGACGGCGTGGCGAAGTTCAGCCTGATGGTGTTGGCCCCTCCCCTCACGTGGAACGGGTGCCCGGGCATGACCACGAGCCTGCCCTCGAGGGCCCTCTCGTACAGCCTCATCGCGTCGGTTCCCTCGGGGGTCCTCAGCCACACGAACATCCCGCCCTCTGGGTCGTTCCACGACACGGTGTCCGGGAGGTTGTCCTCCATCGCGTCCATGAAGACCTTCTTCTTGCGGGCGTACCCCCTGCGGAGGCCGTCGAGATAGGTGTCGTAGTCCATGTCGGCCATGAACCTGTCGATGACCCTCTGGCAGAAGGTGTTCGACTGGAGGCAACACGCCTCCAGGGAGCGTCCGGCCTTCGCCCTCATCCACTCGGGGACGACCATCCACCCGACCCTCATGCCGGGCGAGATCGTCTTGGAGAAGGAGCCCGTCAGGATGGTGTCGTCCGGGATCATGGACTTCATGGTCCTGCCGACCCTCCCGTTGTATCCGAGCTCCCCGTACGCGTCGTCCTCCACCAGGATGCACCCTGAGCCGCCTATGACCTCGGCGACGGCCTTCCTTGCGTCATCTGGATAGCTGACGCCCGAGGGGTTCTGGTGGTTCGGGATCGAGTAGAACAGCCTGGCGCCGTCGGCGACCGCGGACGAGAGCTGACCGATGTCCGGACCGTTCACGTCGATGTCCACGCCGCGGAAGTCCGGGGAGTAGGCGGAGTACGACTGTATCGCGCCCAGGTACCCGGGGTTCTCCACGGCCATGACGTCGCCGTGGTCCAGGAACATCTTGCCGATGAGGTCGAAGCACACCTGGGACCCGCTGGTCATCAGGACGTCCTCGTAGCCGACCTTGAAACCCAGGATCCTGCCGCACCTCTCCGCGATGCGCTTCCTGAGAGGTATGTATCCGGTGGGGGTGTCGTACTGCAGCGCGCCGCAGGGGTCGTCGGACATGACCTCCTCCATCGCCCTGACCATGGCCTGGGTGTCGAACAACGAATTGTCCGGGAGGCCCGTGGCGAAGGATATCATCCCGGGCTGCGCGGCGACCTCCACGAGACCCATTATGAACGAGTCCATTGTGGACTCCGCGGAACGGGAGAACCTGCGCTCCACCCTCACCACCCCATCTCGTCGAAGGCCCTCTGCATCATCTGGGTCGTCACGTCCCTGAGCTCGGGGTTCATGCGGATGATCTGGTCGTGCCAGGCCCTTATCCTGGCGGCGTCCGGCTTCCCGGATGAGACCAGGTCGCCCGGCAGCGGGATGCGCTTGCTCCTGTTCACGTAGAGCCAGTACTCCCCGGTCTCGTCCCTCCACAGGAACGGCAGGGGCCTGACCGAGACGAGCACGGACGCCCTGTCCCTCCCATCATGTACCTCGGCCACCTCGGCCTCGACCACGTCCGCGGACACGGGCACGGAGCTCTCCCCCGCCTGCAGCGGGACCTCCTCCACGGTCTTGTCCATCCTGTAGAGACGGCAGACGTACTCCCCGCCCTGGGCCACCTCGGCCACGACGTTGCCGTCGGCGAAGGACGCCTTCATGCGCGGAGGGTTCCTGATGGTCATGAACCTCCTCATGGGGAACGAGTTGACTGTGATGTACATGGTGAACTCGGGGGCGGTGGTCGAGTAGACCTCCTCCTTGATGCCGTTCAGCGGCACCCTGTAGGTGTCGTCGTTCCAGTCCGGGGTGACCTCCCTCTTCTTCCCCTTGTCCCCTCCGAAGAAGAGGGCCTTCTTCCTGGCCCCCGCCACGGTGACGACCAGGGTGTCCCCCAGCTCCCCGACGTCCACGTCGAAGGGCTCGAAGCGGACCGGGCCGCCGCCGATGTCGTATGTGACGGCGGGGATGTTCCAGACTATCGTGATGTCGGACCCGTTGCGCGACACCGTGTACGGGCCGTCGTAGATGTCGGCTCCGACCGTCTCGCCGAACGCCGTGAATGTGAACGACGGTTCCGGAGGTATGTCCCCCTTGCCGGGACGGCTGCACTCGAAGTCCGGGATGTACACGAACCTCTCTGATGCGAGGGTCTGCGCGTCCTTGGACAGCACGATCTCCAGGACCCCGTCCGTGTCGGTGTCGAATGTCATAGGTGCGGAGACCGGCGCGGTCCCTCCTGCGACCTCGTTGCCGGCGGCGTCCCTGAGGGCCACCGTGCACTCCGACAGCTCGCAGTTCTCCACCGAGGCGGTGAACGGAGGGAACCTCTTGTGGATCTGCAGACGGACGCCGTCTACCGACGCCTCGGCCTCCTGGACACCCGCCGGGACCTTCAGCGACCCCTTGGCCTTCTTCCTGGACTTCGGCTTGGGCTTGGGTGCCTCGGTCTTCTCGGCCTCGGGCTGAGTGGCCTCCTCCGGCGTCTCCGTGACATCGGCTTTGGCCTCGGGGGCCTGCCTGTCACGTTTCCTGTCGTCGAGCCAGATGCCCCCGGCGACGGATACCTCCGCCTTCGTCACCATTACGCCGGCGACCTCCGAGGTCTCCATGACCTCGGCCTTGACGGTCCTGAGGGAGGTGCCCTTGGCGTGGACAGCGTAAACCTCCCCGACCGGCCTGCCGACAGGCAGACCGATGTTGTTGAAGTAGAGAACGTTGCGGGGCTTGTGGCGGAAGGCGTCCACACCGTCGATCACGAGTGTGAACGGCTCGAGCGGCGAGATGCCCGCGGACGTTATGTCGACGGTGGTCGAACGGCTCAGCCTCCCGCCTGCACGGGGCGAGGATTCCAGCCTGCCCAGCGGGACGACGCCTGCGGAACAGTCCACCGCCACCTCGAACCTTGCGTTCTCGTCGGACCCGTACCTGGGGATGTACAGCAGGAACCTGCCGTCCTTGTAGTTGATCTTGGGGCTGACGTTTCCGAAACCCACCGGGGCATCGCCCTTGGGCTGAGCCTGGCGCTGGCGCCTGGGCTCGGGTCTGGACGCCTGAACCGGCATCCTGTCCTTCTCGGAGAAGAATTCCTCGAAGCTCATCTCGGATATGTCCTTGTGCCCTTCCATTCTACCACTGGCCCTCTGTAATCAGCCAATATAGTTAATAATATAGGAAGGAACCCCGAAATCGTTCCCGAAAAGGCATGTCTCGTTGGCCCAGGAATGGAACGCGTGCTTCAACGCGACTTCCTGCGAAGATATATTTTTCCAGACTCAGTGATGGTGGCAAGCCGTGATATCTCCGGATCCGCCAGCCCCCGGGCTATGTCGGAGCGGAGACGCGGGTAGTTGGGCATGCTCAGGGCATCGTACTGTCCTGTCTCTTTCAGCCTGGTTATGATCGGCGTCTTGTTCTCTGGCAGGTCCACCTTCCTCTCGTGCCTCACCAGGGCCTTGGCCCTCCGACCGGAGACGGACATGAAACCGTTCGCATCTGCATAGGCCACTATCCCCTCTCCCACGGCGTCCCTTCTGGCCTCCAGCTCCTGCTGGCGGCGTTTGAGCGCGTCGATCTTGTCCTGCAGGTCGACGTACTCGTCGACCAGTCTGACCCCTTCGTCCGTCGAGAGCTTGGACGGGTCCCCGGCCAGCATGACCTCGTGCAGCCTGCGGGGGCACGTCCTGTGGTAGGGGCACTCGGAGCAGTGGTCCGTCTCCCTGGGCAGAACCTCTGCCTCCGCCTCGATCTACGCCACTAGGTCAGAAGCGTAGGACATCGCACCCTCCATTACAGACATCCTGGCCGAGGCCTCGGTGGCGGTACCCGAGCCGAGGAACTCCCAGCGGAGCCTCACACGAGTGCACCCCCTGATGTTCGAAAGGACCCATCTGGCACAGAGGGCCATGTCCCTGTCAGAAGCCAACTCGTCCGACGACCTTATTCCGGGATCGCACACGTACCTGCACACGGTGGCAGTGGGCCCGTTCACGCGCACCGAGTCCATTGCCACGAGGACCTCGCGACCTCCATCTAGCGCCAGCGTCCCCGACACACCGACGGCGACGACATCGCGGGCATCCGGGCTGGAGATGCGGAGGTAGTTGTCGACACAGCGCTCTCCGAACCTTATCAGCCCAGCGGTGTCCGTCGCTGGCGGGAAAACATCGGGGAAATGCCTGTCCCAGGAGTCCCAGTAGAAAGACATGGCCGCGTCATGGTCCATCGGCTTCCCGGTGGTAAGACGTCTCTGCTCCGAGGCCATTATCGCGTCGCGCACCGACATGTCCATGCACTCGCCCGCGGTGATCCTCCATACCCCGGACCTGCGATCCAACTGGAACTCGTAGGGGCAGCGGAGATACCTCGACATGTCACCGAGCGTGATTACGGACATGCCTCCGACAATGCATGATGACCTCTTAATGCTGATGCGATTGCATTCCGAACGATATTTCTTAGTTATATCTCCAATATCGGAGAAATTATGTACAAATGTCTAATTATTCAAGAAATTTTATATTGAACATCCACATATCGGCAATCCCGTTGATTCGAATGAAATTGATTTTCGTCAGCGGAGGTGTGATCTCCGGCCTCGGCAAGGGGATCACCGCATCATCCATCGGAAGACTGCTGGAGTCACGTGGCATCAGGGTCTCGGCCATCAAGATCGACCCGTACCTGAACATCGATGCGGGGACCATGAACCCCTACGAGCACGGGGAGGTCTACGTACTGGACGACGGGGGCGAGGTCGACCTCGACCTGGGGAACTACGAGAGGTTCATGGACCTGCACCTGACCCGCGACCATAACATCACGACGGGGAAGGTATACCGCTCGGTCATCGAGAACGAGAGACGCGGGGAGTATCTGGGGAAGACGGTCCAGATCATCCCCCACGTCACCGATGAGATCAAGCGCAGGATAACGACCGTGGCCAGGGAATCGGGTGCGGACGTCGTCATCGTGGAGCTCGGCGGTACCGTCGGCGACATGGAATCCATGCCGTTCCTGGAATCCGCCAGACAGCTCGGGAGGGACCTCGGCAGGGAGGAGAACGTGCTGTTCGTGCACACCACCCTCATCCCGATAATGGGGTCGGTCGGCGAGGAGAAGACCAAGCCCACCCAGCACTCCGTCAGGGAGCTGATGAGCATGGGGATAAGGCCGGACATCATCGTCGGAAGGTGCTCCGAGCCCCTGAGCCCAACAGCCAGATCGAAGATCGCCATGTTCTGCGACGTCCCAGAGGACGCCGTCATATCCACCCCCGACGCCCGCTCGATCTACGAGGTCCCCCTCAACCTGGAGAGACAGGAGGTGGCGGACTACATCATAGACAGGATGAGGCTCCGCCCTCTGACATCCCGCAGGGACATGTCGTTCTGGGAGGGGTTCGTGGACAGGATAGTGAATCCGGATCGCGAGGTCGAGATAGCCCTCGTCGGGAAGTACACCGCCCTGGCCGACTCGTACCTGTCCCACCTGGAGGCTTTCACCCATGCGGGCGCCGCCAGGAGGTGCAGGGTCAGGATCAGGTTCGCGGACAGCGACGACGTCCTGACCGACCCCGCAGGCACACTGTCCGGGGTGCACGGCGTCATCGTCCCCGGGGGCTTCGGCACAAGGGGCACGGAGGGGATGGTCGCCGCCGCCAGGTACGCCAGGGAGAACGGCATCCCGTTCCTGGGCGTGTGCCTCGGCTTCCAGATTGCCACGATAGAGATCTGCAGGGATGTTCTGGGTCTGGAGGATGCCACGAGCACCGAGTTCGATCCCGACACGCCCGACCCTGTGATCTGCATTATGGGCGAGCAGAAGGGAATCACGGACATGGGGGCCACCATGCGCCTGGGCGCCCAGACCGTCTCGATATCGGAAGGGTCAATGGCCCTGGAGCTCTACGGCGAGGATTCGGTTTCGGAGAGACACAGGCACAGGTATGAGGTCAACCCCGAGTACATAGACAGACTGGAATCCGTCGGCTGGCACTTCACCGGGAGGTCCGAGTGCGGCACGAGGATGGAGATCGGGGAGCTCGAGGGCCACCCGTTCTTCATGGCATCCCAGTTCCATCCGGAGTTCCGCTCCAGGCCCGGAAGGCCGTCGCCCCTCCACCAGGGGCTTGTCGACGCCGCCCTGAGACACTCGGAGTGATCATCCATCACCTTCACGGAGTGAGTCGCCGACCTGTGCCAGCAGGCGTGCGACCCTCTCCCCCTTCTCCGTGAGGTCCAGGAGGACCGTCCTGCCGACGACGCCGCGCTGCACTATGAGCCCGGCCTCCTCCAGCCTGGCGAGTTTCTCGGGATAGCGGGACGAGCGGGGCAGGTCCCTGTAGATCTCGCTCTTCCTGCACCCCCCGTTCTCGAGGATGTATAACAGGATGTTCGTCATCTGGCTCTCCTCGATGACGCCCAACCCCCTGTCGAAAGCCGCCTTCCTCGCCATGCTGTTTACCTTGGTTCTAACCATGATGAACCTATGATTATAGTTCGGTGACTACAAAATGATGTACATTACAGATTATGACAAAACAACCTTTCTCCGAAGTGTATAACATCCCATCGTGTCAGACGAAGGCATCACCGGGGATGTCTGCGAGGGCAGGCTCTACAACATCATGCAGGAGAAGCATGCAATGGACATCATCATCTTCCTCTACAGGACCGGCGGTGCCAAGGAGATCGAGGTCCGCGACATGCTGGGCAACTACAACATCGCCAACCGGCGCCTGACCATGCTTGAGGACTTCGGCCTCGCCGAGTGCATAGTGCCGGACGCCCGCGTCAAGGGACGCAAGGCGAGGAGATGGCAGCTGACGGACAAGGGAACTGCTGTGGCGCACCTCCTCATGACACTGGACCGCATCATCAAGGGAGAGGTCGACATCGGATCCATCGGGTTCGAGAACGACGACTGAACGTCCCGTTGACCCGCGGATGAACCGCAGTCCGTTACAGATGACGGCGTTACCATTCCTCATACGACCCCATCCCCCTGTGTTTTGTGAATCGGTCCTCGCTGTGATCGTAAAGCCCTATGCCGAGGAACCCTCCGACTGTGCACTGGGGCACAGGTCTAAGAAATATAAGTAACTTCATAAAATATGTCATATCGCACATTCGATGTGATAAACTACATTCGCTGAAAGACATACTTCATCGGCGTGTCAGGAATCGAAGACCGCCGGAACGACAACAGAGAGGAACCGGAATCTGTGCTCGACGTCATCCAGAGGAAACATTCCATCTCGCTGCTCAAGTACCTGGACGAGAGGGGAGAGGTGATGGTCTCCGACGTGCAGCGCGACATCACCCGTGGAAGGAACCTGGACGAGATGCTGGACGACTACGAGAGGCTCGGGATAATCAGGCGCAGGTACGCCAAACCCCAGAGGAAGCCGCAGAGAATCGCCACCCTGCTCTCGCTCACGGAGGTCGGATCGTCATTCCTCCGCCTGCTCAGAACCGCGGACAGATGCGTCTGCGAGCAGATATGCCTGGATACGGACTTCGACGAGTACGTTAACGAACGGGCGGCACCCAAGGTCGAGTACGAGGACGAGTGATCCCAGGGAATCAGAGTGGATCGGCCATTCGCCGGCACTCACAGACATTGTCTTCACAGACTCTTTCTTCAAGGATCCTCCGGCACGGGAATGCCGAAATATGAGTTGATAAGGGTGCGGATTGACTAATGCCGGGGCTCGCCCCGGCTGTTTGAGAAGGCTCGCTCAGTTGCAATAGACTGAGCCGTGGACGTTTCCGGAGTAAGAGAACAGGATTACCACCGTTCCGGGGTTATCGGTGCCGACCTGGGCGTCGAGGTAGTCGACTCCCTGGAGCTCCACGACCAGCTTGTACGTGGTGTCCCCGTTCGTACCGGTGAACGTTCCGTCCCCGTTCTCCGCCCAGACGGTCCCCTCGGGCCCGAGCACCATCATCCCTGCCGTGCCGCTGGATGGCAGAGGGACTCCGTTCATCGTGATCGGGACCAGATCCGCCCCATCCTCTATCAGGTAGTACGAGCATGGATCGGACAGGTTCATCTCCAGGTGGAGCCCGTAGGCCCACTGGGCATACAGCTTCACGTACCCGTGCTCGGGATACGATATCTTGTCGCCCTGAGCATAGTCGGTTCCGGTGCCGTCGGCCTTCGTATTCCATCCCGTGAAAATCATGTCCCCGTTGGTGAACTGGGAGCGCTGCACGGTATCGGAGGTCATCCTGAAGGTGTCGTCACCGCTGTAGGTCTCCCCGCCGTTGCCTTCGTAGACGACTCCGACGAAACCCTTGTTCTCGTCGTCCCCGCCGCCCATTCCGAGCGCGACTGCGGCCGCAGCCACCACCGCGATGACGACGATGACCGCGACTATGATCGTTTTCGAGTTCATGCTGTCTAAATGCCGTTGCTGAATATAAAGAAAATAAGATTGAACCGCGCACCGGCCTGGAACCGGGACGTCGTCCAATCGGCCGCGATGACGGCCGCCTGGTGAAAGCCTTTATAAACCACTCTATAATAGCCCGTCCCTAGGTGTTTGAAATGTCCGATGAAGATGACTACATGGCACTGCTCAACAGAGCGAAGATCGCATGCCCCGAGACAATCGAGAACCACGAGAGGTTCGAGATCCCCGAGCTGGAGATCCTCCAGGAGGGCAAGATCACCGTGTTCAGGAACTTCATCGACGTCACAGACAAGCTCAGGCGCGACCCCCAGCATGTTCTCCAGTTCCTGCTCAAGGAGCTGGGCGCCCCGGGTAACGTCGAGGGCCGCAGGGCCGTCTTCAAGGCGAAGATCAGCCCCAACCAGATCAACGACAAGATCCAGATGTACACGGAGACCTACGTCATCTGCTCCGAGTGCGGACTGCCGGACACCAAGATGGTCAAGGACGGAAGGACACTCATGCTCGAGTGCGAGGCATGCGGAGCCCGCAGGCCCATCACCGTCAGGAAGTCCGTCAGGGCCGACACCGCCAACACCCTCCGCGAGGGCGACATCATCGAGCTGCAGATCACCGACGTCGGGAAGAAGGGAGACGGCGTGGGCAAGTTCCACGACTACCTGGTCGTCGTCCCCGGCACCGTGAAGGGAGCCAAGATCCACGCGAAGATCTCCAAGATCTCCGCCAAGACCGCGTTCGCCGTTCCCACAACCGAAGCCTGCACCCGCTGATGAGGTACTTCGTCGAGACCTACGGATGCACCATGAACTTCGGCGAGGGCCGCGAGCTCTCGGAGGTCATGGCATCCCTGGGGTACGAACCCGCCGCGGACGCCGAGGAGGCGGACGTGGTGGTGCTGAACACATGCACGGTTGTGGAGACCACCGAGAAGCGCATGCTCTCGAGGATCTCCGAACTCAGGAAGCAGGGGAAGAAGGTCGTCGTTACCGGATGCATGGCCCAGGTCCAGCCTAAGCGCATCAGCATAAGGCTCCCCGACTCGCCGATAGTCAGATTCGAGGACTACGGGAGATTCGGGGACATCGTCGAGGAGAGGTACGGCAGAGCCGGCGCACCTGTGCGCCTGGAGACGTCCGCCGATGCGATACTGCCCATCGCCCAGGGATGTCTGGGCCACTGCTCCTACTGCATCACCAAGTTCGCCAGGGGGGATCTCCGCAGCTATCCCGCGGACACCCTTCTCGGAAGGTTCGACAGGTTCCTGGAGGGCGGGGCGAAGGAGATCCTCATCACCGCCCAGGACACGTCCAGCTACGGCAGGGACATCGGCACAGATCTGCCCTCACTTATTCGTTCGATGCTCGAAAGGGACGGGGAGTACCGCATCAGGCTGGGGATGACCAACCCCGACAGCCTGTCCAAGGTGGTCGAAAGGGTGCTCGAGGCCATGGACGACGACAGGATGTACAGGTTCGTCCACATCCCGGTCCAGAGCGGCAGCGACTCCGTCCTCAGAGGCATGCGCAGGAAGTACACCGTAGAGGGATTCATGGAGCTCGTGGACACCCTCCGTGCCGGATGCCCGGACATCAGCATAGCCACCGACCTCATCTGCGGGTTCCCCGGTGAGACCGACGAGGATCATCGGAAAAGCGTCGAGCTCGTCAGGGAGCTCAGAGCGGACACCGTCAACATCACGAGGTTCTCCGCACGCCCGGGAACCGATGCGGCCTCCATGGAGCAGGTCCACGGCAGGATCTCCGCCGAAAGGTCGGCGGAACTCACCGCTGTCAAGAACGACACCGAGCTGGATGTCAACGCGTCCATGGTGGGCAGAACCTATCGTGCCCTCGCCACCGAGACCGGCAAAGACGGCACCATCCTCAGGACCGGCAACTACAGACCCGTCGTGGTCAGGGAGGACGTCCCCCTCGGCACGTTCGTCGACGTCGAGGTCACGGAGAACAGGCCGACCTATCTCCTCGGCAGACTGGTCTGAACCTCAGAAGATCGATCTTATTATGGATGCTGCTGCGCCCATCCTCGCACCTTCCACAGGCCTAACGCCGCTGCCGCCCTCGATCTCGATGATCCTCTCTAGGACCTTCTGCTCGTAGCCCCACTGGTTGTGGATGTGGAGGTTCATGTTGCGGCAGGCCAGCAGGAAGAGCACCAGGGAGAACAGGCCCAGCGTGATGATGAAGAGCAGCCCCATCAGGATCCTGTGTGGCCTGCCGACCAGAGGCTTCATGGACGGGAACTCAAGTCCGATATCACCCATCCTGCGGGAGAACTCCTCAGTGAAGGCGATTTGACGCTTCTCGTGCTTGTACGGGAAACCGTACGTGGCGCCTGTGGACAGAAGGAACTGGAGTATCAGCAGGATGTACGAGATGGTCCCAAGCAGGTAGATCCTCTGGTCTAGGGGCTCCGAGAGCAGACCGAGATATACCCCGAGGAACAGAAGGAAGATGACCGAGATCCCCCACAGGACCAGCGACAAAACCCTCAGAGGGCTTCTTCCCCTTCTGTGCATCTTCTTAGCCAGAGCCTCCATGTCGGAGACGTCTGCGCCTTTGGAGCGCGCATAGCCTATGAGCGCCGCGGCCCAGTCGTCGTCACGGCTCTGATGGCGGGCGGTCCTGCCGGACAGCATGTAGAGCATGAATCCGATGATGGAGCACTCGGTGACCAATGCCACGAGTATGCCGGCACGGACACCCTCCTCGGTGAAGTTTACGCCGAGGTTCGCATCGATGGCCACGGTCACGACCGCCAGCGCCAGCAACGCCGGCAGAGCCATGGTCAGAATGATTATGCCGGGCTTCATCACGGTGTCGTATTCCGTGCGCCTGACGACGCAGTCGGCGAAACTGTCCGCGTACTCGTTGCGCTCCATCGGCACGGGGATGATATATACGGTAAAAACGATGTCGGCGCATGCCCAAGGAACCCGTAGACGCCCTCAGGAAGATTCCCATCGCAGGAGGCGTCATAGCGGGTGCCGAGAGGATCGGAAGGCAGATCGAGGGACACGAGCGCCTTCCCGTCCCGCTCTACATCGCGGAGTTCTTCCTGTTCCTGATCATCGCGGTGTACTTCATCCAGCTGGCTGTCCTGGGGATGGGGATCACCAGCGATTACGGCGACGTGGTGATAAGCGTGCTGACGTACATCATCGATGTCGTGATGATCATAGCCACAGTTGATGCCGTCCTGGGGATATCCTCGAAGAAGCCGTCTTCCTGGCGCAAGGTCATGAGGGGCGCGCTCCTTCTGTTCGTGTTCTCCATCGTCGGTGCCGCCCTCGGATCCGCATCGGCCACAGGGCTGGTGGCGCTCAGCCCCCTGTTCGTCACAGTGGTCTGCATACCGATAGCCGCGATCATGATGATGAGGTCGGTGCGGAGCTACTACGTCCCACCGATGCTCGAGATGCCCTCGCTGGGACGCTGGCTCAGCTTCGTGCTGTTCACCCAGCTCTTCCCCGCCAGGAAGTACGAGATCGACTACGGGGATTCCTGAGCAAAACATGTTATAAGTGAAACACCTGGGGCCCCTCATAGTCCCGTGGTGTAGTGGTCAATCATGCTGGCCTTTGGAGCCGGCGACTCCGGTTCGAACCCGGACGGGACTGCCATCCGTTTCAGCTTATCGATGCTACGAACCTCTCGACGGGTTCGAGATACTTCTCGTCGTAGAAACTGCCGCCTTCCATCATGGCGTTGAAGATAGGCGTGTTGAACTCGTTGAGTCCCTGCAGCTTCATCATCACCGACACCAGCAGCAGCACCGTCTTGTCGACGATGTTCAGCTTGGACCTGTCGATCCATCCCTGCAGGTAGTATATCGGAACCTTCAGATCGTTCCTATCGGAAACCGCCTTGGAGTTGAACCTCCCGGGGTTGTCGAGCCCGACAACACAGACGGCGATGATCTTGGACCTGTCTGCTCCTTTGATGCCCATGACCTCGTCTTTGCGGAGCCAACCGAAGAACACGATCTTCTCGTCGAGAGGCTGCTGACCCACGGGGTACACGGCAAGACCCGTCCTGGCGGAGAGCGATTCGGCGTACTTCTTGGAGGATCCGGATTTGGAAGAATAGACGATGATTGTCATGATAACACTGAAAGTTAGAAGAACAAACTATAAAATCAAATGTAGAAGGGAAGTGACGTAAGCTGCCAAGGAATTGCCGGGAAACTCGCTCGGAGTTTCCTTGCAATGTGTACTCGAAAGTACGGTGTGTTGAGGGTGGGGTTTGAACCCCACCCTGCGTAGGAGGTGATCCATCTGCAGGTTCCCCTACAGATACCTTGTTACGACTTAACCTTCCTTGCTAAATCTCAGTTCGAATACCCTAATTAGAGGCAACCTCACTGAAACCCAACTCGGATGGTTTGACGGGCGGTGTGTGCAAGGAGCAGGGGCATATTCACCGCGAGTTGTTGATTCGCGATTACTACGGAATC
>CASFMM010000028.1 GCA_949295765.1 uncultured Methanomassiliicoccales archaeon
CAGTCTGGGCGTGGAGTCCCTCACGCAGAACACGCACCTGCAGGGACACCTGTTGGTCATGTTGATGTAGTACGTGCTTCCGTAGCGGTAGAGGATACTCATACACCCTCATAGACGAACATTCGTTAAACGTGTCGTCCCGATCAGACCTGGATGCTACCGTCCTTCCTGACGTAGCCTTTGACTATCTTGGTGAAGAACCTCACGAACAGCCCCAGCGTGATCCCGGCGAATATGGTCCCCCAGCCCACGCCGACGAAATCGTGGAAAGCCGCATAGGACACGATGAACGCCGACGCCACGAAGCAGATGTCGAAGATTATCATGACCTTGTCCAGCCTGACCTTGGTCACCTGGCTGATGGCGAGGACCAGGCCGTCGTCCGCCAGCATGGAGATGTTGGCGTCGATCTCCAGGACGCACCCGAACCCGATGATAGCCGTCCCCACGATGACCAGGACCCACTGCTCCACAGGACCGGAGATCACCCATCCGCCGAGCATCCACACGATGAGGTCCACGAAGAGGCTGAACAGCATCGTGAACGGCAGCTGGCTCAGTGTCAGGAGGATCCTGCTGCGGTCCCTGATCAGCGCCCACTCGATCAGGATCAGAATGAAGTAGACGATGAACACCGTGGTCCCCAGCGACAGTCCGACGACGTTGCTCAGCACGTTCGGCAGGGAGACGATCGGCGAGGCGCCCATCTGCGCCTTGACCGTCAGGACCACTCCGAAGGACATGACCAGGACGGAGACTATCATCTCCAGAAGGTCCTTCTTGAACGTCGGCCTGGCGGTCACCGGGATGCTCCTGTCTGGCTTGGCCATGTGATCCCAACTCGCATCTCGTCCCTCCTATATTACCGGAGCTTGACAGACATGCGCACGGTGTGGCTGAAACGTCCCTGGACATGTTTTTATGGTTCACGTGTCTAGCACGGGGCATGTTCGATCTGTACGTCGTCACGGACAGGGAGCTGTCGAAGGGCCGCAGCGACGCCGAGGTGGCCAGGATGGCCTACGAGGGCGGGGCCGACGTGGTCCAGCTCAGGATGAAGAACGCGGACGGTAGGGAGATGCTGGAACAGGCCAACCTGATCCGCCGTTACGCGGACGAGATGTGCAAGCTGTTCATCGTCGACGACAGGGTCGACATCGCCATGGCCTCGGGAGCCGACGGAGTCCACCTTGGCCAGTCCGACATGCCCCTGGAGGCCGCGAGGAAGCTGATGGGCGACGACGCCATCATAGGGATCTCGGTGGACAACGTGGAGGAGGCGGTCGCGGCCCAGGAGGGCGGAGCGGACTACGTCGGGGTCGGAGCGGTGTTCCAGACGAGCACCAAGCCGGACGCGCAGCAGGGCGTCGGCCTCGGGGCGGTATTCGAGGTCAGGCAGGCCGTTGACATCCCCGTCGTCGCCATCGGCGGGATAAACCGCGGGAACATCCAGGACGTCATAAGGGCCGGGGCTGACGCGGCCGCTGTCGTTTCAGCGGTGGTCGCACAGGACGACGTCAGCGCCGCGGCTCACGAGCTCAGGGACCTCATCCTGAAGGTCAGGCCCCACATCCCCCCGGAGTATCTCTGACATGATCGTGACGGTGAACGGAACCGAGACCGATGTCCCCGAGGGTGCGACCGCCGAAGACCTGGTGACCCTGCTGGGCCACAGGACCGACCGGGTGGCCCTGGAGATCGACGGCGAGATCTGCCCGAGATACAGGCGCGCATCGACGGTGCTCAGGCCGGGCCAGAGGGTCGAACTGGTCAGCTTCGTGGGCGGGGGATGACTTGAGAAGGTCACCGTTCGGACCGGACGCATCGGACCGTCTGGCACAGGCCAGGGTCGGCATAGCGGGCTGCGGCGGCATGGGATCGCACGTCGCCACGGCGCTCGTCCGCACCGGGATCGGGCACATCGTCATCGCGGACTTCGACACCGTCGAGGAGTCCAACCTGTTCCGCCAGTGCTACACCCCTGCGGACGTCGGCAGGAGGAAGACGGAGGCCCTTTCGGACAGGCTGCTGGAGATCGAACCCGACCTGGACCTGCAGGTGTACGATGGGGCGATTACTGCGGACAACGCCTGCGACGTCTTCTCCGGATGCGACGTGGTGTGCGAGTGCTTCGACCGTCCCGAGATGAAGGCCATGCTGGTGGAATCCATCCTGTCTGGCACATCCGGGACGCGCGTGGTCTCATGCTCCGGGATGGCCGGGTTCGGGAGCTCCAACGACATAGTCACTGGAAGGCGCATGAGCCGCCTGTACGTCTGCGGGGACGGGAGCTCAGACTCCTCCGACGGACCGGGGCTCACGGCCGCCAGGGTTATGGTCTGCGCCGGACATGTGGCGAACATGACCGTCAGACTCGTCCTCGGCCACGACAAACCGTAAATTATCGGCTCCCATCTCCGGTCCGATCAACATGTCGGACGATCTCATCATCGGGGGTCACAGATTCAAGTCCAGGTTCATCCTGGGTTCCGGAAAATTCTCTCTGGATATCACCCGTGCCGTGATAGAGAACGGCGGGGTCGAGATGGCCACGCTGGCCGTGCGCAGGGCCAGCTCGCCCGGCGAGGGGAACATCCTGGACAGCATGCCCGAGGGGATCACCCTCCTGCCCAACACCTCCGGTGCGAGGAACGCCGAGGAGACGGTCCGCATAGCCAGACTTGCGAGGGAGCTGGGCTGCGGGGACTTCGTGAAGATCGAGATCATACGCGACTCCAAATACCTCCTGCCGGACAACTGCGAGACCATCAGGGCCGTGAGGATGCTGGCCGACGAGGGCTTCATACCCATGCCGTACATGATGCCCGACCTCGCCGCGGCGAGGTCCATGGCCGACGCCGGCGCGGCGGCGATCATGCCCCTGGGCGCACCGATAGGCTCCAACAGGGGCCTCCTCACCAGGGACTTCGTGAAGATGATCGTGGACGAGGTCGACCTCCCAGTGATCGTCGACGCCGGGATCGGGAGACCGTCACAGGCGTGCGAGGCGATGGAGCTCGGCTGCGCCGCGGTCATGGCCAACACCGCCGTCGCCACAGCCGGGGACATCCCCGGCATGGTTAGGGCGTTCAGGATGGCCATCGAGGCGGGCAGGCTCGCCTACCTCTCGGGACTGGGAAGGGTCCTCGAGGACAGGGCGGAGGCCTCCAGCCCGCTCACCGGCTTCCTCAGGGAGTGAGCCGATGGCGTCCAGGAAGCACACCGACGCCATGGACTACATGGACAACATGGAGATGCTGGACTCCGGGATCATGGACACCGTTCTCGATGCCACCTCCGCCTACGACCCCTCGTCGTTCACGGACAGGGACGTCAGGGACGCCCTGAACGGGGAGTGCGGGGCCGACGGATTCGCGGCGCTCCTGTCCCCTGCCGCGGAACCGCATCTCGAGGAGATGGCCGCAAGGGCGTTGGACGAGACCCGCAGGCACTTCGGCAACTCCGTCTGCCTGTTCACCCCACTCTACGTTTCCAACTACTGCTCCAACGAGTGCGTGTACTGCGGGTTCAACTGCAGGAACCGCATAAACAGGGCCACGCTGGACCTGGACGGTGTGACGAGGGAGCTCGACGCCATAGCGGCCACCGGGCTGAAGGAGGTCCTCATCCTCACCGGGGAGTCCAGGGCGAGGTCGGACGTGGACTACATCGGCGAGTGCGTCAGGCTCGCCTCCGAGAGGTTCTCCACCGTCGGGATCGAGGTCTATCCCATGAACTCCGACGAGTACGCACACATCCACGAATGCGGGGCGGACTACGTCACCGTGTTCCAGGAGACGTACGACCCCGTCAGGTACGGGCAGCTCCACCTGGCCGGACCGAAGAGGATCTTCTCCTACAGGTTCGACGCACAGGAGAGGGCGCTCAGGGGCGGCATGAGGGGCGTCGCCTTCGGCACGCTGCTGGGGCTGCGCGACGACTTCAGGAAGGACGCCTTCGCATGCGGGCTCCACGCCATGGAGATCCAGAGGCACTACCCGCACGCCGAGATCTCCATGTCGCTGCCCAGGCTCAGACCGGCCGGAGGTGTCGACAACCACATCGCGGTCACCGAGGCCCAGCTGCTCCAGGTCTCCCTGGCCTACCGCATCTTCCTGCCCTTCGCGGGACAGACCATATCCACCCGCGAGCGCCCCGGGTTCCGCGACGGGATCGTCGGACTGAGCGCAACTAAGATATCCGCAGGAGTCAGTGTTGGTATCGGCGAGCACAGCGGAGAGGCTCACGGAGACGGTCAGTTCGTCATCTCGGACCCGAGGGACCTGGCCGAGATCACCGAGGCGCTTCGCCGCAAGGGGCTCCAGCCAGTGATGACGGACTACGTGAGAACATGATAGTGATTACAGCTAGGAATCTCTGCGCAAGGCCGTTCCTGGAGCAGGTCGGACTGCTCGCGGCGGCCCATCCGGAGATGATAATACTCAGGGAGAAGGACCTCAGCGACGACGAGCTGCTCGCTCTGGCGGCCCAGTGCCTGGAGATCTGCGAGAGGCACAACGTGCCCCTGGCCATCAACTCCAACATGGACGTGGCGAGGGAGCTCAACATCTGCAGGATCCACCTCCCCATGCAGCTGATGAAGGAGACCGAGGACTTCAGCGACTTCTCCCTCGTGGGGGCGTCGGTCCATTCGGTGGAGCAGGCCAAGGAGGCAGAGGACCTCGGAGCCGACTACGTCCTGGCGGGGCACGTGTACCACACCGCCTGCAAGGACAGCGACCCCCGCGGGGTGCCGTTCCTGGAGGCCATCTGCGAGGCCGTGGACATCCCCGTGTACGGGGTGGGAGGCATTACCCCCGACAACTACCCCGACATAATGCACGCTGGCGCCGCCGGCGCGGCGGTGATGTCGTCCGCGATGACGGAGCAGGAGCCGTCCGAGCTCGTCCAGAGGCTCTCCCGCAGGGTGGAGTGATCAGAGGGCTTACACACCCTCCGAGCATCCTCGGTTAATTATAATATTACACAAGCCGATTTCCGCGGTATGGGCAATCAGGATGAGTATCTGCGCAACTTCACGGTGCTGCTCACCGAGAAGGGCGTGGTCCCTCTAACGGACCCGTTGCAGATCGCCGTTTACAACGAGCTGTGCAGCGGCAGCAAGAGGCCGAGCGACATCGCCGCCTCGCTGGGCATAGCCTCCTCGTCCCTCCATTTCGTTCTGGACAAGATGACCGACTCTGGCGTCATCATAAGGTACAAGCCCGACGCCGACAAGAAATCGGTCTACTACTCCAACCTCGCACTGAAGATTGCGGGCTCCGAGAAGCCCCGCGAGGGCTCCGAGACCGAGTGCGAGGAGACGTTCACCGACCCGTCCCGCTACTACAGCGGCATGTCGTCGGTGGCCAACATGCTCGACGCCTACTCGGCAGAGATCGGGCTCAGCCTCGACCAGCTCCGCGCCAAATACGCCCGCGAGCTCGCCGACTCCATGAAGATCGACATCGGGTCCGGCAGCCTCGAGGACTCCATCCTCGTGATCAAGGAGCGCTTCGCCTCCGTCACCGGGTTCAGGTTCAGCGTCTTCGCCCTCAACCCCCTCACTCTGGTGTTCGAGGGCGACAGGGTCATGTCCTCCAAGATGGACATGCTCACCGAGTTCGTCTGCCGCGCGGTGGAGAACGCCACCGGCAAGAGCTACGCCATCGCGTCGACCGAGGACTTCGGTTCCGGCGACTCCGCGAGGTTCAAGGTGGTCTACGACAGGGTCGAGAAGAGACCCGAGCCGTACATCAACATGTCCCTCCACCAGTCCCCGGACGTCGACAGGTTCCTGATGGTCGAGCTGGACGGCACCGTCGGGCTCATCACCAGCCCGGTCCAGATAGACATAGTGGACGCGGTCTACGAGAGACCGCTCTGCATCACCGACATAGTCAACAAGGTGGAGGCGCCCAGGTCCACCGTCACGTCCAACATCCTGAGGATGGTGGAGGACGGCGTCATCACGGTCTTCTACTCCGAGTCCGGGACCGCGTACTACGGCATGTCCTGCTCGATCCTCATGAAGAAGTCCCGCGGCATCAACCGCGACGGGGACGAGATACGCTCCATCCTGTCGTCCACTAGGAAGAAGGACAACGCGTTCATGGAGGGCTACCTCCTGTACCTTCTGTCCTCGCTCAGGGGACTCGGGTTCGACACCGAGTACATGATGGTCGTCCTCGGCGCCAAGTACATGAGGGTGGCCGGGAACGACGGGCCCCGCAACTTCGACGTCTTCTTCGGGAAGATGTCCGACATAGCGAAGGCCATCGGACTCTCGCTCAACATCGTGTCCGTGTACCCCCTGACGATTGGAATCGCCAGCGACGACCCCGAGTCGGAGATGTCGCCCGCCATGACCTTCGTCAAGGGAATGGCCCACCAGGGCCTCGAGATGGCCAGCAACGGTATCTTCGTCAGGGTGTCCGAGGACACGCCCGCCGACAGGAAGGTCTCGTTCAAGGAGATCTACCCCGCGCTGAGCATGACGCCCCTGGAGGGCGTGGCCGTCGAGGGGCTGCCCGAGGCCAACGCATCCAAATCCAAGAGGAAGAGGACTTCCTCGGTCAAGACCGCGCTGCTCAACCGCAGCGCCAGGGAGGGCAACAAGCCCACGCGGACCGTCAGGTACATCACCGGTGTCGTGATGGTGGCGTTCCTCGCCGCCGTCATACTGTTCGGGTTCTCCGGAGGCGACGACCACGGCGCCGACGCGGACCAGCTCACCGTCAACCTCGCAGAGGGATGCGACGGGGTCCTGTTCTACGACGAGACCGGGACCGAGATCCAGATGCCCATGGTCGTCGACCGCCTCCAGACCGTCGAGTTCACAGTGACGTTCTCAGGCGACACCTCGAACATAGGCGTCGTGGACAACGGCATAGCGTATCCGCTGGACAGCTACCTCTCCGAGAACGAGGAGGGGGCGTTCACCATGACGGTGGACGAGAACATCACGTTCCAGCCCATATCGCTGCTGGAGCTGCCGGAGGACGAGAACCTGCAGTACTCCCTGTACTGCTTCGGCTCCGCGGTTTCCGACTCCTACGCCTACTCCTTCAACGGCTACATCGGCACCGACGACTACATCGCCGAGGCCGGCGGACTCTGGGTCACACCCGGCGCGGTCATGTCCGTCACCTCCGCGGAGGGCGCGTACATCGACACCGGCTCGGACATGTTCCTGTTCGACAGGATCGTGTGCGACGCCGACGAGGCGGCGGGCCTGGCATCGGCCGACCTCCCCCGCGACTACGTGGACGTGCACCTCGAGGGCAACTTCGAGGCGGACGGCTGGTTCACATCCGGCGTCCTGAGGGTGGCGGAGGACAGCACCGTGTCCCTGAGGTTCGTGAGCACCAACGGACCCGTGAGCATCAGCATGGTCACTCTCGGCGGTCAGGAGACCAGTCTGGTCCTGCAGCCCATGGACCGTTCGGTCACCTTCGACATCGGCGACGAGGACGTGGTCATAAGCTACAGGCACGTGGGAATCTACTGATCCTGATATCATGAGATGCCCCAACTGCGGCGAGGACGTCACCGACGACGTCCCGTTCTGCCCGCACTGCGGACACAACCTGGAGTCCAGGAGGCAGAAGCGCAAGCTCAGGTTCATCCTCATGGACGTCCAGGACGACATGCGCTTCAGGCACCTCGCCTCGGCCGCGGTCATCACCGTCGTCATAGTGGCGGTCCTGTCCGTCCTCCTTGCCCTCGGCGGCAACGCCGGCGACGGCGACGGACCCTCCGACACCGTATACGGCGAGCCCTCCGAGGACGCCATCATCGTTTCGGACACATCGTTCATCGAGCTGAGCGAGGGGTTCGAGGACGGCACCCTCTCGGCCCGCATGGAGTCCAACGGGCAGATGTCCATCAGGCTCTCCGAAGAGGCCTCCGAGGGCTGCGTCTCGTACACGTGGATCCTCCGCGACGAGTTCTCCAACACCTCGCAGACAATCACCAAGGACACGCCCGACCTGACGTGGGTCAGCCCGGACCTGGGAAGGTACACGGTCACCGTGCACTGCCTGATGGAGGACGGGAGCGGCGCCGTGTACCAGGGGGTCATAGACTACATGGGCGACAGCCACGTCCAGTACAGCTTCAGCTACGGCGGGGACGAGCACACCGTTTACGTGGACGTGACCCTCGGGGAGTACATGCGCTACGCCCATGCGTCCGGCATCCCCGACGACGTCAGGTACTCCCCCGATGCGGACGACGGGGCCAGGTTCATCGTGACGGACGGATCCGTCGCGACACTCGTCCAGAGACTCCAGACCGAGTTCTCGGCCCACTACGGAAGCACGCCGACCGACGGACCGGAGTTCGCGGAGTACATCCTCTGCTTCGTCCAGAGCTGTTTCACGGTCGGCTCGGACACGTACTACCACTCCGCATCCGTATACTGGGCATTCCCCGCGGAGACCCTGTACATGGCCGTGGGGGACTCGGGCGACCTGGCCGTTCTGGCCGCCTCCCTGCTCTCCGCCGCAGGATACGATGCCGGGATCACGGTTGTGAACGGACACGGCTTCGCCGCGGTCTCGCTCGACGGGTACAGCCCTTCGACGGTCCCCGACGGATGCAGGTCACTGACCGTCAGCCAGGGAGGGGTCCGCTATCTGATATGCGAGGTCTCGGACGGCCACATGCCGCTGGGATGCGTGGACGGAGGGTACGGCTACTCCAACGGGCACTTCACATACTACGGGTCGGTCGCCGACGAAGGGAGCGGCCTTGTCCTGGCGTAATGGTTATCTATGACAACATAGTCATGATGCCTATGGGCTTCGGATTCAAGAGCATCAGACCCGACGAGGAGTACAAGATCGTGGTCCTCGTCAGGATGGACCTGGACATGGGAAAGGGCAAGATGGCGGCACAGGTCGGCCACGCATCGGTCGAGCTGGCGCTCAGAGCCCAGAAGATGGACAGGAAGTCCTTCGACGCCTGGATGTCCGGCGGTCAGAAGAAGGTGGTCCTCAAGGTCGCCAACAAGGACGAGATGCTGAGGTACATGAACGAGGCCCGCAGCAACGGCCTCTACACTTGCATCATCACCGACGCCGGAAGGACCCAGATCGAACCGGGCAGCCAGACCTGCGTGGGCATCGGCCCCGCACCCTGCAGCGACATCGACAAGGTCACCGGCAGCCTCAAGATGCTCTGATCAGCAGACCCTTCTCAGCTCCCCCGTGACTGAATCGATGATGAAACCCCAGATGCGGACGTCATCCGGGATCAGAGGGTGCTCGGTCAGGATCCCCACGGAGTCCCTGACCGACTCCTCGACGGAGTCGAAGCCGCAGAGCCATCTGTCGAAGTCGACGTCGAAGTACCTGCACATCTCGATCGCCTCGTCGCTGATGCCGCGGGACCTCATGCAATCGAGCATGTCCGGCCCGTTTATGTGCTGTGCCCCGCAGTCTGTGTGACCGATGACCATCACGTCCTCGACCCCCAGCTCGTAGATCCCCACAAGAAGGCTCCTGACCTCCGCTGAGAACGGACCCGTGACCCTGCCCCCGGCGTTCTTGATTATCTTCGCGTCGCCGTTCCTCAGCCCCAGGGCCGCAGTCAGCAGCTCGGTCAGCCTTGTGTCCATGCATGTGATGATGGCGACCTTCTTGTCGGGATACTTGGTGGTGACGTACCTCTCGTAACCCTTTCCCTCGACGAAGCGCCGGTTGAACTCCAGGATGTCGTCTATCATAGCCTCTCGCACCTCGTTGCGGCATCGACGGTCTGGCCGTCCAGGGCGAACAGAGCATCCATCAGCACGGGCTTGAACGTCCCGGGCCCTCCGCACCTTCCGGATGCGGCCTCGGCCGCCACGTTGAAGACGGTCACTGCGGAGGCGACCGCGTCCATGTTCCTCCCGAATGCGCCTATGTAGCAGCCCATGACGGATGACAGCATGCACCCCGTTCCGGACACGTTGCCGAGCATCCCGGTCCCGTTCTCCAGCCTGTATGTGACGTCCCCGTCCGATACGTAGTCGGTCTCGCCCGTAGCGACCACGATGGACCCCGTCGCCCTCGCCAGCTGCGCCGCGGCCTCGGCCGCATCGTCGGAACCGTGGGAGTCCACACCCTTCACGTCCCCTCCTATCCCGGACAGCACGCCGATCTCGCCGGCGTTGCCCTTGATCACCGTGGGACGCATGGACATGAGGGCCTCGGCCGTCTCCGTGCGGTACGCGGTGGCTCCCGCTCCGACAGGGTCCAGGAGCATGGGGATGCCCTTGGAGGATGCCGTGCGGAACGCCACCTCCATCGAACCGACGGTCCTGGCGTTGAGCGTCCCGATGTTGACCACCGTGGATGACGAGATCGACACCATGTCCGCGACGTCGTCCCCGTCGGTCATGACGGGGGAACCCCCTGCGCAGATGCAGATGTTGGCGCAGTCGTTGACGGTGACGTAGTTTGTGATGTGGTGGACCAGCGGACGCCTTTCGCGTACGCCCGCCATGAACTCCGAGGGTCTAAACTCCATGGCCCCCGCAAGCATTCACGGATAGTTATGGGTGAGCCTCACCGGGCACCAGTAGTAGATGTCGGACTCGGCGTGTCCAGACGACGTCTGCCCCATCTCCCACACGTTGGTCGTCTCGCACATCACGTACTCAATGCCGTCCTGCTCCACATGATGGCCGTCGACATCCACGGAGACCGCGGACATGGCATGGTCCTGGAACAGGATGAAGGCGACGTCGTACCCCGCCATCATCAGCAGGGTGTCGCAGAGTATCGCGGAGTCCTCGCAGTCCCCGCCCCCGTCCCACAGGGTCTCCAAGGGGTACTTCCAGTACTCCCTGTGCCCCGTCGACTCCTCGTCGGTGACGTAGGGTATGTTCTGCACGAACGACAGGATGAGACGCGCGAACTCCGTGCGGTCCATGCCCTGGCCGTAGGCGGAGAGCACCTCCATGACCTCGCGGAGGGTCCCGTCCCCGACCGTGTGGTAGTTGGCCACGTAGTCCCGGTCCGTCAGCGAGATGCGTATGTTGCCGTACGGATCCGAGTAGGTGTAGCCGAACACGTCGCTGTACGGGATGTCGATCGAGATGGTGTAGGTCCTGCCGCCGTGCTCCCAGGTGAGTCCGAACGTCCGGGTCTCGTCGATGAACAGCTCGATGTGCCTCTTCACCGGACCGTTCCGATCGGATACCATATAGTACCCGGGGTCCAGGGATCCGAACGGTTCGGAGACCTCGTTCCCGTCCCAGTCCGTGATTACGGACCCTTCACAGAACCCGAAATCCTCCGGAGACATGGAGGTCTGATCGACCACGTGGTACCCGTCGGCGGCCCTGGCCTCGTAGACGCCGGTGGGGTCCGCCCTCCCGACGACCAGGGTCCTCTCCTCGGTCAGCAGCCTGTCGCCGCTGTACCATCCTGTGAAGCCCTCCCCCGAGGCGGTCAGCACCAGCCTGTCCCCGATCCCGGTCTCGGACGCCCCGGACACCTTGAGCGGGTACTCCGCCGTCACGTCGGGGACGAACGTGGTCTCCGGTTCGAAGCTGTAGACCTCGCTGAGGTCGTGGACTATGTCCGTGGTGCCGTCCTGAACGGCAACACGGACCTGGAGGGTCATGCGGTAGAGCCAGTAGCGGGTGCCGTCCTCCGACTCCCACACGGTGCACATGTACCCGTTGGCCTCCTCCACACAAACGTAGGTCAGCTCCTCGGCGCCTTGGTCGCTCCAGCGGCCGGACACGCCGCTGTCGGTGGTCGTCCCCGTCGGCCACGAGTACGTTATGTCCCTGATGGTCTCGATGTAGTACGAACCGTCCTTTTCTGCGACGATCTCCTCCCTAACGGTCCCGTCCATGGTGTGGCGGATGTCCCCGTTGTAGTACACCCCGGTGACGTCCCAGACATACCCCGTGCCCGTCGGGGGATGCTCCACCCAGCACGCGTACACCGTGACGTCGTCGAAGACGTCCGTGCCGATGACGACTACAGGTGCGGTGAATCCGGGATCCCAGAACCACCCGCCGAAGACCATCCCGTCCCTCTCTGGGACCGGAAGGACTGTGCCCACCCCTCCGATGAACGTCTCCGGACTCCCCTCGGGCAATTCACCACCGTCCATCTCGTAATGGATGGAATGCTCCACCGCCGGGATCCACCTGGCATGGAGCACCAGATCCCCGGAAAGCCCGTCGACCGTCTCCACCCTCTCCTGGAATCCGGCGTCGAGGTACCAACCCATGAACACGTGCCCCTCCCTCTCCGGAACTGGTAGCCGGAAGTCGTCCCCATCGCGGTACGAATCGGGCACATCGCCGTCGAACACGCCGCCATCGGTCTCGTAGGAGATCGACCAACCTTCGTCGTGGACGAGCAGGACCGCAGCCGCCAGAACGATGACGGCGGCCACGGCTGCGATCGCGGCGGCGTATCTGGGCTTCATGTCCGTCGGAATCCGCCGGACCGTCTTAAAGGAGATGCAGGGACGCTCGGAGCTTCGGCACCAACTATATTTAACGTCGTTACATTACCCACCCACATGGCTATGATCGACATCGAGTACAGGCACACCTCCCAGGACCCGGACGACCCGACCATCCGCAGGAGGACCAACGCCGTGATGGCCTCGTACATCAAGGACCTGATCTTCGAGATGCAGATGGCCGACATCTCCTGCAAGTTCATCGACACCCTCATCGACGAGGGCAAGAGCGAGGTCTACATCAACGGCAGGACCATCCCCGAGATCATCGACGGTCTGGAGATCAAGATGCTCGACGCGGAGGAGTCCTGCGACTTCGGCAAGCCCGGCATGGTCAAGTTCGGAAGGCCCACCCTCGACTGGAAGAGGGAGTATGTGGAGGACGTCCCCGACACGATCATGAAGAACGCCATCGCCAAGGTGTTCGCCGACTGCAACAAGAACAGGATCGACGTCATCTACTGAAACCCATACGGGGCCCCGCCCCATCCCCTCTTTTTATATCACCCCTCCGTATCCCACCACCAATGTTCGAGATCATCAGAAGGGACGGACTCGCCAGGATAGGAAAATTCACCACCAAGTCGGGTAAGACCATGGAGACCCCGGCGCTCCTGCCGGTGGTCAACCCGAAGATCAGGACCGTCGAGCCGAGAGAGCTCTACGACAGGTTCGGCTTCCGCGCCCTCATCACGAACTCATACATCATCCGCAACACCCCCAAGCTCAAGGAGGAGGCCCAGGAGAAGGGACTCCACGAGCTGCTGGACTTCCCGGGCGTGATCATGACCGACTCCGGGACCTTCCAGAGCCACATGTACGGCGAGGTGGAGGTCACCAACGAGGAGATAGTCGAGTTCCAGAAATCCATCGGGACCGACATCGGGACCGTCCTGGACATCTTCACCGAGCCTGACTGGTCCCACGAGAAGACCAAGAGATCCCTGGAGACCACCCTCGAACGCACCAGGCAGGCCTGCGACATGAAGGGCGACATGATGATCAACGGAGTCGTCCAGGGATCCGTCTACACCGACCTGAGGGAGTACAGCGCCTCGGCCATGGCCACCATGGATGTGGACGTCCACCCCATCGGAGGCGTCGTCCCCCTCATGGAGCAGTACCGCTACGCCGAGCTCGTCGACGTCGTCATGGCGTCCAAGAAGGGCCTCAACCCCAGCCGCCCGGTCCACCTGTTCGGATGCGGCCACCCCATGCTCCTGGCCCTCGCCACGCTCATGGGATGCGACCTCTTCGACTCCGCATCCTACGCGCTCTACGCCCGCGACGACCGCCTGATGGACGTCACTGGCACCCACCGCCTCCAGGACATGCAGTCGCTGGACTGCAACTGCCCCGCATGCCGCGGAATCTCCATCGAGGAGCTCAGGAGGATGGACAAGAGCAAGCGCAGCAAGCTCATCGCCGAGCACAACCTCTACCAGATCACCGAGGAGCTGGCCACCGTCAGGAGGTACCTGAGGGAGGGCAGGCTCTGGGAGCTCGCCGAGATCAGGTGCAGGTCCCACCCCGCACTGCTGGACGGCCTCAGGAGGCTCAGGGAGTACCAGGACCAGATGGAGTTCTACGACCCCATCAGCAGGGAGGGAGCCGTGTTCTACACCGGGCCGGAGAGCAGGAACAGGCCCGTTTACAGGAGGTACCTCGACAGGCTCGGGACGAGGTACGTCCCGCCCACCCGCAAGGCCGCCCTCTTCGAGGACACCCAGGGCAAGCCGTACAGCCGCCCCTACGCCGAGCAGTTCGCCAAGGCCAGGCGCGCGGGCTACACCCCCATAGTCGTGTCCCCCTGGGGCCCCGTCCCCGCGGAGCTCGACGAGATGTACCCCCTCGCCCAGTCCCTGTTCCCGTCGATCCCCGACGCGGAGACGGAGACCGAGTCGGAGAGGCTCACTTTCCTGTTCATGCAGAAGGCCGGGTTCGAGACCGTCATCGAGGGGGACAAGGTCCCCGACGACGGCACCGAGGAGTTCGACGCCGACAAGCTCAGGGCGAAGGCCGTGGCCAGGTACCAGTTCGGCAACGAGGCCGCAGAGGCCCTGTTCAGGGAGCCGGTGGAACTCGTGACCAGCAGGAAGACCGGCAAGATCAGGAACGTCATCTCCGACGGGGAGCACGTCCTGTCCATGCGCGCCGGCGACGGGATGTACACCCTCAGGATGGAGGGCGCCAAGAGGATCGTCTCCGCGGTGCCTGCGCCCCACATGAGGGTCGCCGTCTCCGACGACGCCGTCCCGTTCGTGTCCGAGGGCAAGAACGTGTTCTGCCAGTTCGTCCTCTCCTGCGATCCCGAGGTGAGGCCCATGGAGGAGGTCATCGTCACGGACAAGGACGACAAGCCCATCGCCACCGGCCGCGCGTTCCTCATCGAGTCCGAGATGAGACAGATGAGGAAGGGGATGGCCGTCAAGGTCAGGTCCGGATCGGACGACGAGTGATGCGGGGGAGCTCAGCTCCTTCCGCTGAACTCGCTGATGTTGGTTCCGCCGTCTATCCTGATCGCCTTGCACACGTGGTGCTCGCGGTCCGAGAAGAAGCCGCCCTTGCGCGGAGCGTACACCCATTCGAACTCCGAACGGTGGATGAACGTGGATGTCTTGCAGTCCCCCGGCTTGTAACCGTGGGCCAGCGCCCATGATGTTATGACCTTCTGGGGGTCCGGGCGGAAAAGCACGATGTCTTCAGGTTCGCCGCCGTCCATAGTGACTCTGTACACGACCTTAGGC
>CASFMM010000029.1 GCA_949295765.1 uncultured Methanomassiliicoccales archaeon
AATCAGGGAGTGGGGACCATCCCTTTCCAGCTTCTCAGAAATTTGACAACAATGCGGACCATTACGACCCTAATGCCCGCCGTTTTTACGAACCTCGTCGAGTTTCGCTAAAGATTGTGGTTTACTCGCGATCGTCCCTTGTGAGTATCTCGAGCATATCGAGCAGTTCATCCGCCTTGGATTCCGAATACTTCTCACACAGGGAGTCCATCCTCGTAGACCATTCGTCCTCGTACTCCCTGTACATCTCCATGGCCTCTCCCGTCAGCGAGATTATGTACTGCCGGCGATCACTCTCGCTACGTGTCCTCGTTATCCAGCCGTTCTTCTCCATGCGGTTCAATCTGACGGTCACGGCTGTTCCCGCGATGTTGAGAACATCGGCTATGTAGGACACGGTCGTCTCGGGATGGAAATAGATTATGTCCATGTACAGGAGATCCTGATAGCTCACATCCATGTCGTTCTGTGCTCTTTTCAGCTCCCTGAGAGACAGGTCCAGCTTGATCTTCCTGAACCTTTCGGCGCGTTCCATGCTGGCAATATAGCTCATCCCATCTAATAAATCTAACATTATATCTAATAAATTATAGATATAATATTATATCAATTTGTTAATGGCGACGTGATGACTGAACCTACGGTAATCATCAGCAACAGAAGCCGCGCCATCATCATGGTTGGACTGTTCCTGGGAATGTTCATCGCATCATTCAACGGGACAGTCGTCGAGGTCTGCGGTCCGATCATCGCATCCGAGCTCAACGGAGGTGCTCTGTTCGCTTGGATGACCGTGATCTACATGCTATGCGAGACGATCACCATTCCCATAGCCGGAAAACTGTCGGACAAGTATGGCAGAAGACCGTTGTTCCTGATAGGATGCGGAATATTCCTCCTCGGCTCCCTTCTGGCAGGCCTCTCCAACTCCATAGAGCTGTTCCTGTTCAGCAGAGCCCTGCAGGGGTTCGGAGGCGGAATAATGATCCCCGTGTCCACAGCCGCGGTCGGCGACCTGTACGACTCCCACAAAAGAGGGAAGATGCTCGGCATGATCAACTCCCTTTTCGCCATAGGGTCCGGAATCGGCCCCATCATCGGAGGGTACATCGCCGAGGTCACAAGCTGGCATTGGGCATTCTTCGTCAACGTGCCGCTTTTCATGATGTGCTTCGCCATCGTGGCCTCACGCTATCCCAAGACGGAGAGGCAGTCCACTGAAAGGATGGACTACCTCGGCACCGCACTCATAAGCGCGGCGATTCTGATCGTGCTCCTCCTGTTCCAATTCGCAGGCAGCGAATTCGATTGGTTGAGCGGGCAGAGCATGTTGATGATCATCGCCGTCATCGTACTGCTGTTCGGGTTCGTGATCGCCGAGAAGAAAGCCCGGGACCCTCTGATGCCCCTGCATCTGTTCGGGAACAGAACTATCGCCGCATCCATGCTGTATCTGCTCGTGATCGGGATCATCATGTTCGGATCCCTCGCCTACATCAGCTTCCTCGGAATCAAGGTGCTCGGATTCACCCCGATGGAGGCGGGGATATTCACCCTGGGCATGGGCCTCGGAATGACCCTCACGTCGTTCCTGAGCGGGATGCTCCTGGAGCGCACCGGATACAGGATCTGGCTGATCATGGGCCCCATACTGTGTTGTGTGGGTCTTCTTGCGATGTCCAGAATCACAGTTGACACCACGGTTCTGTACTATGTGGTCTCGTCCACAGTTCTCGGCCTCGGCGTCGGATGCGTCATGTCCATCCTTGTGACTGCGGCGCAGAACAGTGCTGAACAGAACGAGATGGGCATCACCACGTCAGCAGTGAGCATGATGAGGAACATCGGAAGCACCGTGGGCACCGCCGTATTCGCGGGAATCATCAACGGAAGGCTGTCTCAGGAACTGGCGGATGCACTCCCTGACGATGTGTACTCGCAGGTCCCCCATGACACCGGCATATTGGATGACGGGGTCGTCAGTCTTCTGAGGGATCTCGCCGATGGAACCGATGTATTGCTTGACAGATGCATATCCGCGGTGGCGAACAGCATCGATTATGCCTTCCTCGTCGGAGGGTGCATATCGATATTCGTTGTTCTTCTAGCGTTTTTCTTCAGAGGGAGGACGAGAACGACCAAAAAGGACAGGACATCCTGATAAGGAAATCGGATCTCGTGCACTGTACGATCACGGACGAAGGCCACGACATTGGATTTTGGCCAATGATCCGTATACAGTGTTGAACAAATTTAGGTATCCTGATAAGACCTGTAAGCTCGGCTGCCAGGGGTTGCCGTCGATCCTTACGGGCAAGGATACCCCCTACAATCACATCCTTAAAGTTGGGAACCGCCCCTCCCGTGTTTCATCTGACTTCGACCATTCCACATAAACGGCTCCTCGTTCTCTTCCGACACGACTCTCGAAGTTTACTGCATTGCATATATGCATTAATCGAGCCCGTTTGGTAACTACAAACACCGACACCTTATTGATGTTATACGACCATATAAAACGGTATCGCATTCGAATTGTATTATTCGATATGTTAACCGTATAATGTTTTAAATCAGAACACCAAACGAATGCCCAGAGTGTTGCCATGACCGAAACATCATTGGAAACTATCGAAACTCTGATGGGACTGCCCTCGACGGAGGACTTCGTCGCAGACGGGATCACCATCGTCAGGAGGACGCAGGACTACGCGTACCGCAGCGTGAACGTGGCGATGATCGCACGCAACTGGCTCCTCGGGAGACGCATAGTGGAGGAGGAACTGGTGGGCGGGAACAGCGAGAACTACGGGAAGAAGGTTATTGTCAGGATGTCCGAAGAGCTCACCAGAACATTCGGAAAGGGCTTCACCACCAGCAACCTGTACATGTTCTCCCGGTTCTACAGGATGTTCCCGGAGATGTTCCACACACTGTGTGGAAAATCTCGTGTGCTGTCCTGGTCACATTACCGTGAGCTCATACGCGTCCCGAGCGACAGTGCCAGAGCCTGGTACCACGAACATGCAGTGTCCGAGGGGTGGAGCGTCAGGACTCTCAGCAGGAACATCTCCACCCAGTACTACTACAGGATCGCTGGGAACCCGTCACCAGATGACAACACTCAGGACGCACCTGAGTCGGATGCCGAGAATGAGACGGAGAGGCTCGCCTTCATCAAGAACCCGCTCGTCCTGGAGTTCCTCAACATCCCGAAGGACGAGAAAGTATCCGAAAGCGACCTGGAGGCTATGATCCTCAACAACCTGCAAAGCTTCCTACTGGAGCTCGGGAGGGGATTCGCCTTCGTGGCCCGGCAGAAGCACATCAGGACCGAGACCCGGGACTTCTACATCGACCTGGTCTTCTACAATTTCGACCTCAGATGCTTCGTACTGATAGATCTGAAGACCGGTCCGCTGACCCACCAGGACATAGGCCAGATGGACATGTATGTGAGAATGTACGACGAACTGGAAAGGAGGGAGGGGGACAACCCGACGATAGGGATGATACTCTGTAGCGACACCGATCGCGACATCGTCCACTATTCGGTCCTGAACGACAGGGACCAGCTGTACGCCGCGAAGTTCCTCAAACACCTCCCGTCGGAGGCGGAGCTCCGCAGGGAGATAGAAGCCCAGAAGGAGATCTACCGCCAGATGGAATCGCGTGACCCTTCGTCTTGACAGGGACGAACAATCAGACCGAGACCGTCCGTGTTAGGTTATGGATGGGGCGGCGGATCCTCCTGGATGCCCCTCATGCATCCATGGGGTACGGCATGTAACCGCTGTATGTCTGCTCCAGTGTCTCGGTGGCCCCATGACCGTCCACTGTCAGCGACACGGTCACCGATCCGCGGTAGTCCTCCGGCTCGCGCTCGGCGAACCATGAACTGCCGAAGGTCATGTCGATCTGATACGTACTCCTCATCCACGATACGTCGTACTCCATGTCGTAGACCCCCTCGTAGGTGTTGGAGCGGTCGATGAGCGGGATCTCCGTGTACGGCCAGTAGATCTTCCCATCCAGACGAAGGCCTATGCCCACGGTGTAGTAGCTGTCGTTGCCGAAGTTCTCGGAGCTCCCCCTGGGGGCGTACTCGTAAAGCCTTCCCCCGGAGTCCGCGGTGCCGGATACCCTGATGGTCTGCGGGAGCAGGCTCCCGTCCTTGTAGTACATCAGTGTGTGGGCCTCGCCCATCTGCGCCTGGGAGCTCGACGTGTTGAAGGCGTAGACGCTCGCCAGAACCGTCCTGCCCCAATCACCATAGTCGTGGTCTGCGACGGACATGACCTCCACGGACCAGTAGGAACCCACGGCGAAGTACCATCTGGCGTCTCCCATGTGGTCATCCATCCATTCCGCGAGACCGGAGAGAACGCCCTCGGCAGTGGGTGCGGACCCGCTGTAGCAGAGCACAGGGCCGTCCTCCTGCAGGCAGACCGCGGACAAGGACGAGCCGTCCTCCACCGCGAACGGGTGGATCGCCCTGAGGCTCTCGAACACCGACGGGTCGGTGGACGCCACCGTGACGCCCGACTCCAGCAGAGACAGGACCATCTGCCCCACCTCCACCGGGTTCCGGGACTCCACCCAGCCCGCCCCCATCAGGACCAGCCCGTCAGACCCACAGGCATCCATGGTCGTGGGCTCCAGAACCACAGTGTCCCCCTCCAAATGACCGTCGTAGATCCCGTCTGCGTATTCGGCCATGTCAGCGGCGACAGGGACCTCCGGCGGGTCTGGAACCTGGTCCGACCATGCCAGATACGCGCCGATGGCCACAAGGGCCACGAGGATCACTGCTACCACGATGATGCCTCCACGATTCTTCATGGCTCACGAATCGAGGTATGCATTTAAATCGGTTGAATCGCCGTCAGCATAGACTTTGAGTCAACTCCAATTATATTTATACGACGAGTTCCATCGCTCCTGGGCAGACAAGGCTGGAAGGCCCGAGAGAGGGATTGAATTGAACGGAAAGACACTGGTGGCATACTTCTCGGCCAGCGGCACGACAGCCAGGGTGGCCAAACAGATCGCGGACGCGACGGGAGCTGACCTGTACGAGATCCGCCCTGCAGAACTCTACACCGAGGCCGACTTGGACTGGACGAACAAGAGCAGCCGCAGCACGCTTGAGATGAAAGACAAGGATTGCAGGCCGGCGATCGCCGAACCCGTGGACGACATGCCGCAGTACGACACGGTCTTCCTGGGCTTCCCGGTCTGGTGGTACGTCGAGCCCCGCATCGTAGACTCGTTCCTGGACAGCTACGACCTGTCCGGCAAGACGATCGTACCGTTCGCCACATCCGGCGGCAGCGGCATCGACAAGGCCGAGAACAAGATGAGGGCCGAACACCCTCGGGCCAAATGGGCGAAGGGCAGGCTCCTGAACGGGGGCGACGCCGACGCCTGGGCGAAGGATGTCATCGGAGATTGACCGAACACCACATCCGCCCTTTGGGATGACAGGGCGGCAAACCCCCTTCCCAACAACCCTTAAACGCCGTCCCGACAGTTCACAGGACATGGCGTACTTCGAATGCCAATGCCCCAACTGCTCCCTACCGACCGTCTTCAACGACGGGAGGCTCCAGTGCTACTGCATCAACTGCGGGTACCTCATCCGCAGGGAAGACGTCTCGGGGACCGAACCCGTGGTCTCCGGAGCACCTGCCGAATCACTGGAGAAACCGGCCGAGGACTCCGACGGACTCGTCACCGTCCTGATCTCCGTGTCCGGGAAGTCGCAGCCGTTCACGTTCCACATCGACGACGAGGAGGTCCTGAAGACCACCGGAGGCAGCTACCGCGTCAGGACGACGCCTGGGCACCACACCCTCAGGATCAGACAGAACCTCTTCTCGGAGACCAGGGACATAGAAGTCTCGGAGGGCACCAGGGTGGACGTCGCCGTGGGCATGATGGGCATCAGGGTCAACGTCCACTGACAACCGTCATATCCGATGAGCCCATGGGCCGTTGCATGTGGAGAGTCGGAGACCTGGAGATGGACGGGCGTGTGGTCCTCGGACCGATGTCCGGGTACACCTCCGAGGCCTACAGGAGGTTCATGATGCCGTTCGGCGTGGCCCTGGCCTACACCGAGATGGTCTCCGACAGCGCGATGATGCACAACAAGCGCAGCGACGAGTACCTCATGTTCGACAGATGCCCCTACACCGGGATCCAGCTCTTCGGAAGCGACCCGGAGAGGATGGGCGACGCCGCGGCCGAATGCGTCAGACGCAATCCCAATGTGGACCTGTTCGACGTCAACATGGGGTGCCCGGTGGAGAAGGTGGTGCGCAGGGGCGCAGGCTCCGCACTGATGACGGACCCCGCGAGATGCGGCAGGATAGTGAAGGCCGTGAAGGACCGCACCGGACTGCCGGTCACGGCGAAGATCCGCCTTGGACAGGGGGAGGACTCCCTGAACTTCAGGGAGGTCATAGCGGAACTGGAGTCCGCCGGCGTCGACGCCATCACCGTCCACGCCCGCACCAGGAAGCAGCGGTACGCGGGGATGCCGCGCTACGACCTCATGAGGGATCTGAGGAGCGAGATGTCCGTCCCTTTGATCGTCTCCGGCAACATATTCTCGCTGGACGACGCGATCGGTTACACCGGGATCACGGGGGCGGATGCGGTCATGGTCGCCCGCGGTGGCGTAGGCAACCCGTACCTGGTGACGCAGATAGACCGCTGGTTCCGCGACGGCTCCAGGCTGCCCAACCCGACGATGTCCCAGCAGGTGGACTGGTGCATGGAGCTGGCCGACCTGATGTACGCCGAGAAGGGCGACGAGGTGGCGTCCAAGAAGATGCGCAGCATAGCCCCCAAGTTCGTCGTGGGATGCAGGAAGAGCCGCGAGTTCAGGTACAGGCTCGCCACGGAGATCGACACCCGCGAGGACCTCGACAGGATCCTCGAGGAGGTGCGCGAGCGCCTGGGTGACAGGGTGGTGCGCACCCTCGGGTACAGGACCTCCGTGCCCGAGGATGACTGAAAAAGTTTCAGAACTCCCTTCTGGAGAACGCGATGTACGACAGTGCCAGCGTCGCGACGCCCCATGCGATCATCACGGCGCCGGACTTCACGCAGTCCGCGACCTCGACCATGCTCCCGTCCACCGACACCCCGAGCTCCTGACCGAGCTCGCCCATCATGGCGTTAGAGCTCTCGACGTATTCCGGGATCGAGTTGGTGACCGCGTTCGATGCCGTGTCGAGCATGAACCAGGGGTCCGTGCCGGACGCGGATATCACCGCGGAGACGACCGAGATCAGCAGGAGGATCGTGACGAACGTCAGAATCGCCGCCGTCCCTCCCTTCTTCATCACCGAGCTTATCAGCATCGCCACACCGGTGGTGGCGAAGACGTACGCCAGGCACATTGCCATAGACGGGAGGAACGATGTCACGAGTCCGCCCGTCACCGCGAACGCGACGGCTACTGCGACGATGTAGTACGCGACCATCACTGCGCCTGTGAGGACGAAGCATGCGACGAACTTCCCGACGAACACCGTGGACCTCCTGATGGGCCTGGTGAACAGGATGAGCGCCGTCCTCTCCTCGAACTCGGAGACGATCGTGTAGGATGCGAACAGGGTCGCGCCCAGCAGCACCAGCAGGAGCGTGTATCCCATGTAGTTCGAGAAGACGTCCCCCGCCGAACCCGAGATCCCGTCGCCCAGCAGATACGGCAGTGCGGTCGTCAACACCAGCATGGCTGCGACCAGGGCGCCGAACAGCACGAACTTCCTGGAGCGCAGGAACTTCACGACCTCGTTCCTGGCGACCGTGACCGCCTGCAGGGCATCCCCTCTGAAATCTGACACGGCGAACATCATCTCGACTCCTTTATCGTCTCGAGGTACTTCGCCTCGAGGCTGTCGCCCTCCGACAGGCTGTACGCGCCTATCCCGAGCCCGGCCACATCCGAGAACAGACCCGAACGGCTTCCGCGGAAACGCACGACGGTGTCCTCCCCGTCGGAATCCACTGTCACCACGTTGGGCAGCGACCTAAGCCTGTCGCGGACGGTGTCCTGCGGCACCCCCTCCGTCCTCAGGACCATCGTCTGCAGGCCGGCGAAGGAGTTGACGTTGGAGAGGTCGTCGTTGAACACCAGCTTCCCGTGGTTGACCATGGCCACGCGGTCACAGAGGTCCTGGACCTCGTGCAGTATGTGGGACGACATCAGGACCGTGAGGTCTCCCGAGTGTCTGCGGAGGTCTTTCATTATGGCCCTCATCTCGGCCATGCCCCTGGGGTCCAGACCGGATGTAGGCTCATCCAGGATCACGATCTCCGGATCCCCCAGCATGGCCTGGCCGAGGGACACCCTCTGCCTCATGCCCTTGGAGAACGTGGACATCCTCTTGTCGGCCCAATCGGCCATCTTGACCTTCTCCAGTATCTCGTCCGTCTGAGCCGACACGGACTCGGTGCTCATGCCGATGATGCCGCCTATGTAGCGGAAGGTCTCCCTGGGGGTCAGGTAACCGTAGAACTCCGGCGTCTCGATGACGGTCCCCACCCCTTCCAGAGCCTTCTTCGGCTCCTTCGCGACCTCGTGTCCGTTGATGAAAACCTGCCCCGACGTGGGACGGATGAGGTTCGTCATCATCTTCAGGGTGGTGCTCTTCCCGGCGCCGTTCGGTCCCAGGAGCCCTGTGAAGCTGTTGCGCCTTATCCCAAGGGACAGGTCGTCCACCGCTGTGAACCGACCGTACTCCTTGCGGAGGCATGTGAGTTCGATGGGATTGTTGTCCATTTCATTCCTCACGTTGTCATAATTCATGAAATATTTAATGATTAACATTAAATCATAAATGAGTTTCATTAAATATGACTAGCATAATACCTATGTGTGGGGACGACCATGGAATCGGACAGTGACCTGAGGAGACTGAAGACGTTCAGCAGGGGATCCAGCATTCTGCTCCTGCTGATCACAGTTCTGCTGGTCATGTCCGCCGCGACGCTGGCCATCGGGATCGCGGCGATACTGATAGAGCCGTCGACGTTCACCGACGAGTTCGGGATGACACGGGGTCAGATTGCGGTGTTCGGGATCGGGCTCGTCGTGGCGATGGCTCTCATCGCGGCGACGTTCGCCATCCTGTTCTCGATAATGCGCAGCATATCTCGTGAGTACAGCCCGTTCACGGCGAAGAACGCCAGACGGCTGACGGTGCTGTCGGTCATATTCGTCGTCATCCCGGCGCTGCTGACCGCATCGGTGGTCTCGGGCGTGACGGACCCCGGGGCGGCGCTGGTGATCGCCCTGATCGCGTTCATGCCGTTCCTGCTCGTCGCGGCAACGATATACATGCTGGCACTGGTCTTCAGGTACGGGTGCTTCCTCCAGAGGGAGTCCGACGAGACCCTGTGACCGCATGGTCTGGGACAGGGGGCTGGCCTCCACATCCATAGATAACATATACCCACACTCACTCCGAGTGCTCAGTGATTGATTGAACTTCATGGACGCACTAGACTTCATAGACGAGTACATCTGGTACATCGCCTTCGTCCTGATCGTCTGCGCTGGCATCTATGCCACCGTGCGCCTGAAACTGATCCAAGTGTCCGGTTTCAAGGAGATGGTCAAGGTAACCTTCTTGAACAAATCCGAACGCAAGGAGGGCAAGCTGTCCTCCTTCCAGGTCTTCTGCATGAGCATGGGGTCCCGTATCGGCGTGGGCAACATCACCGGTCCGATCATGGCCATCATGGTCGGAGGGCCCGGCGCCATATTCTGGATGTGGGTGTTCGCCGTCATCGGGATGGCCACCAGCTTCCTGGAGACCACCGTCGCCCAGATCTACAAGACCCCCAACGAGAACGGGGGCTTCCGCGGAGGACCCGCGTACACCCTCTTCCACGGCCTGGGGATGAAACGCCTCGGGATGATAGCCGCGTTCGTCATGATCCTGATGTACCTTGTGGGATTCATCTCCGGAGAGGTCGTCAGCATGTCGGAGGCGGTGCACTACGCGTTCGACTTCGACGGCATCGACATCCTGTTCGCCGTGCTCCTGACAGCCGCCACCGCCCTCCTTTTGATCGGCGGTGTCTACAAGATCGCGGACCTGTCCGTCAAGGTGGTCCCGCTGATGGCCATCGCCTGGTTCGCAGTGTGCATCGTGTGCATCGCCCTCGGACCCGAGGGGGTCATCAACGGCTTCGTCTCGATCTTCGAGTACGCCTTCAACATCCCGTCCATGATCGGAGGAGGCATCGGAGCGGTCATCATCACCGGGATGCAGAGGGGCGTCTGGTCCAACGAGGCGGGAATCGGTACCATCACCAACCTGTCCTCCATGGCCGATGTGAAGCACCCCGTGTCCCAGGGTTACACCCAGGCGATAGGCGTCCTCATCGACACCCTCGTGAGCACCATGACCGCGCTCGTCGTCCTGTCCTATGCGGACATCGGGCCCCTGCACGACCTGTACATCTTCCACGGAGAGGACTCCATCCCCGTCCTGCAGGACATCTTCACCGGAACCATCGGAGCCGCCGCCCCGTACCTGGTCATGATCTTCATGTTCATCTTCGCGTTCACCTGCCTGATGTCGGACATCGTCATCGGGGAGGGCAACCTGATGCTGATCAAGGAGAGCAAGGTCGCGAAGTACGGCATGTGGATCCTGCTGCTCGCAGTCGTGTTCCTGTCCAGTTTCTACGCCTCGGATGCCGTCGTCGTGGTGATGGACATACTCCTGGCCGTATGCGCGTTCTTCAACGCCTTCATCCTGATCAAGCTGGCACGGAGAGGCATAGAGGCCTTCAAAGACTACCGCAGGCAGAAGAAGGAGGGCATCGAGGAGCCCGTGTTCCACAAGAGCTGCCTCTCGGACGATTCCGGAGTCACGGAGTGGGACTGAACCGAATAAACGGGGCCCCGAGCCCCATTTTTCCTACTTTTATCTCCAATAATTAAAAAGGGGACCGACGTTACACCACCGATGGCAAACGAAGCGACCCTCGACAAGTACAGGCAGAAAATCGGGCAGATGGACACCGCGGCGCTCCGCGACGAGATCGTCAAGCTCGAGGACAACCTCGTCAGGGTCGCGGGAGAGCTCTACGAGTTGGACAACTCCCCCGAATCCCTGGACCAGGACAAGTCGTTCAAGTTCAAGGTCATGTCCAGGACCAACAACCAGACGTCCTGGGACCAGAAGCTCGACGCCGCCATCACCGAGCTCAAGGGACGCGGCGAGCAGTACTCCCCGTCGGAGGAGTACGGCAAGCTGTGCAGCGTCGCCGCAGACGTCTACAACGCCGTGAGGATCGTCTTCGCCGAGAGGGGCGAGGACGGCAGGTCCCACGGATACGACTTCATCCTCGAGCCCGCGGGGTTCCTCGCCAAGGCATCCGGGTACGGCCCGTTCAACATCGAGACGATCCCCGTGGCCGGAAGCGCCAGGGCGATCCTGATCAACAGCCTCCTCAACAACTACGTATTCGGCTGGGGAGGGAAGTACATGAGACAGGGGTCGAAGAGCAGGGCGCGCTGGATCCTGGACATCTACACCAAGGACGGCGGCTGCATCTCCTACAAGGGCAACGTGTACCATCCGTACAACTTCCAGTCCGTGTCCCTCGCCATCGATGCCGTCGCGAGGATGTGAGCGGAACCCGTTTCCGGCACTTTCGTCCGCATCATTTATATCCGTTGGCGTCCAGTGAAAACGCCGGAGGACCACGGATGGACGACGACAGGAGCTTCCCCTATCAGATACGCGACCTCACGACAGACGACCTGGACCAGTACAACGCGCTTCTACGCTATGCGTTCCAGGTGACGGAGAAGCAGCTCATGGAGACCGGCTGGAGGGACGACGAGATCATGCAGTCCAAGTTCCCCATCCTGGAGAGGGCCGACGTCCTGGGATGCTACGACGGGGACGAGCTCGTGTCGCAGATCGCGGTCTACCCCCTGCAGATGAACGTCCACGACGAGATCTATCCCATCGGCTACGTGACCAGCGTCAACACGTACCCGGAATACTCCGGCAGGGGCCTCATCCGCACCCTCATGCACAGAAGCCTGACCAGGATGAGGGAGAAGGGGCAGTCCGTCGCGCTTCTCTATCCATACTCCATCCCGATGTACCGCAGATTCGGATGGGAGATCATCTCGAACAAGATCTCCTACAAGATCAAGGACAACCAGATCTACCCCAGCAGGAAGAGGGCGACGACGGGGTACGTCAGGAGGGTCGACTGGAACAACTCCGACTTCATGAACCTCCACACACAGTTCGCCCTGCGCACCCACGGGTGCCTCCTGAGGAACGCCTCCGCCTGGGAGGAGTACTGGAGATGGGACGTTGAGGACACCACGGTCGCAGTCTACTACAGCAGCAAGGACAAGCCCCTCGGATACATGGTGTACCTGATCAAGGAGGACGTGATGTACATCAAGGAGATGATCTACCTCAACAGGGAGTCCCAGAAGGGCCTCTGGGAGTACATCAGCGCGCACTACTCCATGATCGACGAGGTCCGCGGCAACACCTATCAGAACGAGCTGCTCGCGTTCTACCTCGAGGACGGGAACATCACCGAGACCATCAAGCCGTACATAATGGGAAGGATCGTGGACGTGGAGGCGTTCTTCATGCGCTACCGCTGCGACCCGACGGAGGAAGATGTGTGCTTCAGGTTCGAGATCGAGGACAACTTCCTCGATTGGAACAACCGCGGGTTCAACGTGTTCTTCCACGGAGGGAAGGCCACCGTCACGGACAGGGAGCCCAGGTACACCGTGAGGATGAACATCAACACGCTCTCCACGCTGCTCCTGGGGTACATGACCGCCAACCAGCTGTACAAGCTGGAGAGGATAGAGGGTTCCCCGGATGCCATCCAGATCCTGGACGAGGTCGTCATCCACCAGATCCCGTACATCTCGGACTTCATCTGAAAGTTCGGATTGTCGCCGTCCAACCGTTTCGGTTCATCTTAGTCGATAAATCATTGACGCATATCGATAAATAGGCATAACCGATGGTATGGGCCGATGGAGTCCACGGACAAAGACCTTGGAAGACTGAAGACGCTCTGCAGAGGGCTGTTCTTCGTCCTTCTCATCCTGACCGTGCTGGTGGCGATGGTCATCTGCATACTCGTATCAGGGGTCGCCATAGAGGTCCTGGAACCCGGAACCGTCTCCGACGAAGTCGGGATCCCCCACGGCAACCTGCTCAGCCTGATGGGGTTCGGCATCGTGTCGATGTCCGTGAGTCTGGTCGTGCTCATCATGATGATGAACATATCCGGTGCGATACACAGGGAGTACTCCCCGTTCACCGGCAAAAACGTAAAACGTCTGGAGATCGTTGCTCTCGCCTATCTGTTGCTGCCGGTCGTGGTGGCACCGATGGTGTACTCCGTCGTAGGGGAGCTGACGGCCTTCGATGTGGTGGTGCTCAGTTTCGCCTCCGTGCTGCTGGCCATGGTGTTCTACTGCCTGTCCCTGGTGTTCCGCTACGGATGCTGGCTTCAGAAGGAGTCGGACGAGACCCTGTGAGGTGACATATGGCTATAATACTCAGACTCGACCGCGTCATGGCTGACAGGAAGATGTCCCTGAACGAGCTGGCGCGCCGGGTCGGCATATCCAACGTCAACCTCTCCAACATCAAGACCGGGAAGATCTCCGCCATCAGGTTCTCCACCCTGAACGGCATCTGCAAGGCCCTGGACTGCCAGCCGGGGGACATCCTGGAGTACGTGGACGACGACGTTCATGACGAATGAGCCAGACTGCCTTTTTTCATCAGCTTCATAACTGCCGAAGGCCTTGCTACGACCCTTCGACCGGGCCGCCCCAGCATGTCGCCACAATGAACCATAAATACGTAGAAAATAGTAACATGGACAGGGTGGGTTCTTGGAAGAAATGGCGTTACTGACGAGTCTAGCGGTCTTCACGCTGCTCGCCGCCGCCTGCTCCATCTTATTCAACAAGATCAGGCTCCCGCCGCTCATCGGGTACATCGTCGCCGGGATCATCGTCGCGAACGTGTGGACCATCACGACCGATAGCCAAGAAATCGTCGACATCCTGTCGGACATAGGCCTGGTGATGCTGATGTTCTGCATAGGGTTGGAGATCAACCTCCGCAAGATCCGCAAGCAGGGCATATTCGCGATAGGCATCGTGATCATACAGCTGCCGATAATGATGGTCGGAGGCATCCTGGCCGGGATGCTGCTGGGATTCGACATGGTCCAGTGCATCTGCCTCGGTGCGATCATATCCGGATCCAGCACGGCCGTCGTCCTCGCGGTCCTCAAATCGCAGAAGGAGCTGGACAACGACCATAAGGAGACCCTGGTCCTGGTGCTCATCATGGAGGACATCGGCCAGGTCATCATCCTGTCGATGATCACACCCATCATGGCCAGCAACGACCCGTCGGTGGACATCAACAGCCTCATCGTGATGATCGTCAGCATCATCGTGTTCATGGCGGTCAGCATACTGGTGGGCCTGAGGCTGATCCCCAGGATGATCAACTGGGTCTCGGACAACGTGTCAGACGAGATCCTCACCGTGTTCTCGGTCGGACTCGCGTTCGGGATGGCCCTGCTGTCCATATACATCGGCCTGTCCATGGCCATCGGTGCGTTCCTGATGGGTCGGTGCGTTCCTGATGGGTATGATGATAGCCGGAAGCAGGAAGGGCAAGGAGGTCAACCACAAGATCGAACCCATGCGCGACCTGTTCATGGCCATCTTCTTCATCTCGATAGGGATGCAGATCACCATATCCTCGCTGGTCGACAACATCGGCATGATTGTGATCCTGTACCTCGTGTTCCTGGTGCTCATCGTGCTGGCGGTCTTCGTCGCGTACTGGGTCGGCAACGAGAAGTGCCGTGACGGGTTCCTGTCAGCCATCAGCCTGGCGACGATGGGGGAGTTCGCGTTCATCATAGCCAACGAGGCCCTCGGGTTCGGCGCCATAGACCAGTCGTTCTACACGTCGGTAGTCGGAGCCGCCCTCATGTCGATGGTCATCCTCCCGTTCCTCAGCAGGTACGCGCCCCGTATCTGGGACAGGTCTGTGGACAGATGCCCCCGTCCAGTGTACGCGGCCTGCTGCAACGTCAACGCGGCGAGGGAGAGGCTGTACACCAGGATATACGCCACCTCCAAGAAGTCCCGTAAGACCCTGTACAGGAGCATGACCCACGCCTACATCAACATCCTGGCGATAATCGGTCTGCAGATAGCGTTCTACTTCATCATCCCGTTCAGCATCGAATGGCTCTCCACGAACTTCGGCGGGACCAGAGATCTCTGGAGCATCGTGATGATCGTCGTGAACTTCGTCATCCTCATGCCTCCCGTCTACCATCTGGTCAACAACGTCAAGTTCCTCGACGAGATGATCATCGGCGGAGCCCGCCGCATCGCCAAGAGGGAGGGGAACATTAGCGAACCGGGGGCCATCTACCAGAGGTTCCTTGAGATCAACACCTACCTCATGGTGCTGATCCTCGTGGCGGTGATCGTCATAGTGTCCCCCAACTCCGTCGGACTGTGGCAGCACATCGTCGTCCTCGCCCTTGCGGTCGCTGTGCTCGTGGTGTTCTACCTCAAGAAGTACTGGAGCGCGAAGAACAAGAGGGCAAAGCGTGAGAACAGAGGCGCGCCCGAGACTGACGCCGATGATGACAGCGGTGACGATCTTTGAAAATGAGTTTAGGTCATGGGCGTACGGCCTAAAAGATGTTTTGCGTCAACGGCCAGACATGTGGCTCCGAACAGTCTGGACACACCCTGATTGTGAATCAACAATATTGAAAACCACTTGTTTCCGGAACGCTTGTGCAATCTCAATAAATAGGTTGTTAATAGTCTTCCCTTCGGTGGATGCGTGGATGAGATTGTACTTCTGACGAACCTGGCGCTTTTCATACTGCTGGCCGCAGCCTGCTCCATAGTCTTCAACAAGATCAAGCTCCCGCCGCTCATCGGATACATCGTCGCAGGGATCATCATCGCGAACATCTGGACGGTCACCCATGAGAGCGAGGACATAGTGGGCATACTGTCGGACATCGGTCTGGTCCTGTTGATGTTCTGCATAGGGCTGGAGATCAACCTCAAGAAGATCCGCAAGCAGGGGCTCTTCGCGATAGAGGTGGCGGTGATACAACTGCCTTTGATGGTGCTGGGAGGCGCATTGGCGGGCATGTTCCTGGGATTCGACATGGTCCAGAGCATATGCCTCGGTGCGATCATATCCGGATCCAGCACAGCGGTCGTCATGGCGGTGCTCAAGTCCCAGAAGCGTCTGGACAAGGAGCACATCGAGATGCTCGTCCTCATCACCATCATGGAGGACATAGGGCAGGTCATCATCCTGTCGATGATCACGCCCATCATGGCCAGCAACAACCCGGCCATCGACGTCAACAGCCTCATCGTGATGATAGCCAGCATCCTGATATTCATGATCGTCAGCCTGCTGATCGGACTCAGGCTCATACCCAGGATGATCAACTGGGTCTCGGACAACGTGTCGGACGAGATCCTCACCGTGTTCTCGGTCGGACTCGCATTCGGGATGGCCCTGCTGTCCATATACATCGGCCTGTCCATGGCCATCGGTGCGTTCCTGATGGGCATGATGATCGCCGCCAGCAGGAAGAGCAAGGAGAGATCTCGCTGTCGTCCCTTGTGGACAACATCCTGATGATCGTGATATTCTACCTCCTGTTCGCCGTGATGAAGATCTCCACCGTCTTCCTCGCGTACTGGGTGGGAGGGGAGACCTGCCGCAACGGGTTCCTGTCCGCCACAGGCCTCGTGGCCATGGGAGAGTTCGCGTTCATCATAGCGTTGGAGGCGCTGGAGTTCGGTGTCGTGGACAACGCGTTCTACACATCGGTCATCGGAGCCGCGCTGGTCTCCATGGTGACGCTGCCGTTCCTGACGAGATACGCCGACAGGATGTGGGACGGAGCCGTCCGCAGATGTCCGAAGCCCGTCTACACGGCATGCTGCAACGTCAACGCATCCAGGGACAGGCTCTACACCCGCGTCCTGGCCACATCCACGAAGTCCCGCAAGACCTTGTACAGGAGCATGACCCGCACGTACATCAACATCCTGCTGATCGTCCTGGTGCAGATCGTGTTCCACTTCATCACGCCCATGGCTGTGGAGTGGCTGACCGCCAGCTTCGGCGGGAACGACATAATCTGGAGCATCACCATGCTGTTCGTGAACTTCGCGATCCTGCTGATGCCCATATACCACCTCGTCAACAACGTCAAGTTCCTGGACGAGATGGTCATAAGCGGCGCACGTCACATCGCCAAGCTGGAGGGACAGACAGAGGAGGCGGGCACGGTGTACCATCGCTTCCTGGAGGTCAACACGTACCTGATGATGATAGTCATCGACGCCGTCGTCATCATCGTGACCCCCAACTCCGTCGGACTGTGGCTGCACCTAGTGATGCTAGCCGTCGCGGTGGTGGTCCTGTTCGCCTATTACTACAAGAAGAAGAGGGACAACAGAGCCGGACACCTGCCCGAGCCGGAGGACGAATCCGAAGAGTCAGAGGAAGACGAGCACTGAGTCAGCGTTTCCCGATCTCGCGGAGACGCGTCTCGATGTCCGAGGCCGTCTCCACCAGCCCGGTCGTCTTCTCCCTCATCATGCCGGCGGCCTTCCTGGCCCCACGGTCGGCGGATTTCACGGCCTGATTGGTCTGGACCCACAACGCCGAGGGGGAGTGCATCATGAACTTCCCCAGGGAGGCGGACGCCATGTGGACCTTCTTTGGAACGGTCTTCTCCAGACCGATGACGTCCACGCGATGGGCTGCGACATCGTCCAGGAACGACCCGATATCGGAAGCATGGGAGGTGGTGACCACATTCCCCAGCTCATGGAGCGTGTGTCCGTCGGTGCCTCCCGTGAACCCGATACCGTATGAAAGGGCCGAGTCCAGGGACTCCATGTTGGACCCGTGCGTCATACCGCTGCAGATCACCTCGTACGCGTCGAGACGCCTCGCGACATCCTGATCCAGATAGCCCTTGCGGATGCACACCTCCACACCCTTGTTGGTCATGAAGTAACCCATCGGGTGGGCTGCGGACACGACGCAGCTCTCACCCTCCAGCATGTCCAGGAGCTCCTCTGTGGGGCAGTCCCTCAGGGCCAGCCACGGGCACTCCTGGAGACGCGGACGGATCTCGCGGTACCAGAACCTCTCGAGGTCCCGCAGCTCGTAGAAGTAGACGAGGACGTGTGGTCCGTCCGAGGTGCTGACCTCCATCCCCGGGATCACCGGGACATCGTGGTCGAAGTCCTTCAGCCTGACCAGGGATTCTATCAGGTTGTGGTCGGTTATCGCCACTCCGACCCCTCTCTCGGAGGCCAGCCTGACGGCCGACCTCACATCGGTGAAGGAGTCGGAGCAGCTTGTGTGGAAATGCATGTCCACGGCCATGCGCCCGCTTTCGCGGATGGCCTCCCAGTCGGGCCTCTCGAACCTCGCTTCCATGTCATCTGAGGCAGAGCGCCTTCCATGCGTCCTCTGAACCGGCGAGGACCTCCTCTGTGTCGAGCGTGGTGATCCTGCCGTCCTCCACGACCATATCGCCCTGGCAGAACACCGTCTTCACGTTGAGGCTGTTGCCGGAGTACACTATGTTGGCGATGATGTTCTCCGGGACCAGAGGCCTCAGGTTGGGGGCCTTCCCGTCCAGGATGACGAGATCTGCGTACTTCCCGGGTTCGATGGATCCTATGGAATCCTGCATTCCCACGGCTTTCGCGCCGTTGATCGTGGCGAAGTCCAGGAGCTCCTGGGCGTTCGCCACCACGGGATCCCACCTGCTGGACTTCTGCAGAAGGCCAAGGGTCTTCATCTCCGCGAACATGTCGAGGGTGTTGTTGGTGGTGTTGCCATCCGTTCCGATGGACACGTTGACCCCGTACTTCTGGAACTCCGGCACCGGGGCCACACCGCCGGTCGCCAGCTTCATGTTGGAAACGGGACAGGAGGATATCGACATGCCGGCCTCGCCCATGAGCCTGACCTCCCTCATCGTCAGCCAGGCGGAATGGGCGGCCACGCCCCTGGGACCGAGGACGCCGATGCTGGAGAGCCACTCGGCGGGACGCATGCCGGTCTTCTTCTTGTGGTCGTTGACCTCCCCCCTCGTCTCGGACAGGTGGAAGTTCATGGGAGCACCGACCTCGTCGGAGAACTCCTTGGCACCGACGCAGGTCTCCTCGTTGCACACGTAGACCCCCTGGAGACCGACTCCCGGGACGATCTTGCGCTCATCCTTGAACCTCTGGTAGAAGTCCTTGCAGTTCTGGAGGGGGTTGCCTTTCTGAGTTGTGCACTCCTGGTCCAGGACGCACCAGCAGAGCACGCCCCTTATCCCCGCCTCCTGGGTGGCTTTGGCGATCACATCCTCGGAGTAGTACAGGTCCATGAACGTCGTCGTCCCTCCGCGCATCATCTCCATGCAGCCCAGCTTGGTGCCCAGGGCCAGGTCCTCGTCGGTCCTGTCCGAATCGATCTTGAAGACCTTGTCTAGGAAATCGGGGAAGGTGAGGTCGTCGACGACACCCTTCATGACGGACATGGCCACATGCGTGTGGGTGTTGATCATCCCGGGCATAACGATGTCGCCGGTGGCGTCGATCTCCCTGTCTGCGGTGCCGTTGTAGGCGGGACCGACCGATACGATCCTCTCGCCGTCGATCACCACGTCACCTCTGAGAATGCGCCTGGACTCGTCCTGTGTGACTATCCATGCGTTGCGGATCGCTGTTATCATAGTCCCACGATGCCACTCGTCACTATTAACGCTTCGGGGATGCACATACGTACGGTTCGACCCTTCCGGAGCACCCATGCAAAGCGCGAAATATTGCCCTGCCGATGATGGGGACATGAGCTTCCGCATCACTTTCCTGGGGACCGGAGGTGGCCGCCACACCACCATGTACCAGGTCCGCTCGACAGGCGGGATGCTCATCGAGCACGACGGAGGGCGCCTGCACGTGGACCCGGGCCCGGGCGCGCTCACCCAGATGCACAGGATCCGCTACGATCTGACGAGGACGGACTCCGTGATCGTCTCTCACTGCCATCCCGACCACTACTCGGACGCGGAGAGCGTCCTCGAGGGCATGACCAGGGGCGGATGGGTCAAGCGGGGCCACCTGTACGGATCCGAGACCGTGATAGACGGGAACGGGAGGCTGGGGCCCTGCATATCGTCGTATCATCAGAGCATCGTGGCCAACGTGGACGTCTTCAGACCCGGGGACGTACTCGACGTGGACGGTCTGAGAGTCGACATATGCAAGGCCATACACAGCGATCCCACGAACGTTGGGTTCAGGTTCCACACCGACCACGGCATCGTCTCGTACGTGAGCGACACGGAGTACAGGGACGAGATCGCCGACCAGTACATCGGTTCGAGGGTGCTGCTCCTCCCCGTGACGACACCCACCGGAAACCGGATAAAGTACCATCTGTGCACCGACGACGCCATCACCTTCGTAGAGCGCGTTAAGCCGGAACTGGCCGTGTTCATACATCTGGGGGTCGTGATAATCCGCCGCGGTCCCGAATCGGAGGCGGCCTCCGTCGAGGCGGCCACTGGGGTGAGGACGATAGCCGGGCACGACCTCATGACCCTGGAGGTCGGCGACGAGCTGTTCCTGTCGGATGCGCCCGTTTACGAGGGCGAGTGGATACCGGATTCGTCTCCCTGAGACACACTGTAGAACCCAGTGGTCCCCCACAGCGTGTTGCTGCCGAAGTCCACCCATGTGGTGTACCCCACCGGAGTCTGTCCCCTTATCGTCTCCACGGCGTAGTACACCTTACCGTCATCGGAACCGACCGCCTCGTGACTGTTCAGGGTCAGATAGCCCACCCCGAGTTCGTCCAGGCGTTCTTCGGAGACCTCCTCGAAACCGTCGAGCGACACCCCTGCGAACACATGTCCGCTCTTCCCTCCCATCGCCACATCGAACCCGGCCTCCATGTACAGTGCGCAAAGGAGCGCGGAGTTGTCCTCGCAGTCGCCGTACATGTGGTAGAGGGTCTCCTGCGGTACCGCCCAATACTCGTCCTCGCCGTAGACCCCGTAGTCCCATCCCCTCGTCGCCCCGTCCTCGCGGATGGTTCCCGGATACTGGATGTTCATCTGCACGAACGAGGCGATGAAGTCCAGGTACGCCTGCGCGTCCGACGGGTTACCGCCGACCCTGCGGAACTCAGAGTCCAGAGCGTCCTCGAGACGGTCGGTCAGGTCGTCGCGGACCACGATCTCGGGAAGATGGATGAATTCTGCAGACTTGCCTCCGTTGTGCGTCGCGTTGAACCCGCGGCTGGACTCGACCGATTCGATCAGGTCCTGCATGTCCATCATGTACGTCACCGAGACGTCCACGGCTCTGCCGTCCATGTCGTACGTCCAGTTCGCAGTCCGTTCGATGACGCCGCAGACCACTACGGAGAACTCGCATCCCCCAGAGACCACGTTGTACGAGCCCACTTCCAGGGTTATGGAGTCGGAACGCACCTCGTCCCCCTTGTAGCGCTCCGTGAACCCGCCGAAACGGTTCGTGTCGTAGAACGTGTGCAGACGGTCGATGACAAGCCAGTCTGTCTCACTCGGGGCGCTGATGATACAGGTCTGTGGATCCGCCGAGTATCCGTCGGGCAGACCGTCGACGAGCATGCCCGTGGGACCCGGTTCGACCGGCGGATCCGATTCGGAGGGAGAGTCTTCGGAGGTGCCCGTGTCCGCCCTGTTGCCGAGAATGAAAACAGCCGAGGCTGCCAGAATGATGACGACTATGATTGCAAGCGTCGCGGACCTGCTCATGTCTGGCCCCTCTCCAGAGGGGTCAATGGGGCGACAAGCGTATAACCTCTTATGTCCGAGACGCCGAATCCCATGTCCTTGTTCGTGAATCCCAGCGGGACGTACCGCTCGTAAGCGGTCTCGCAGAGCCTCATGAGATGACCGTCCAGGGTCAGCTCCGCCTTCTGATAGTATTCAGAGTAGCGGTCGTTGGGCTCGAAGCCGTCGATCTCCACGCCCACCACCACATGGCCCGGGACCCTGACCAGCGACGAGTCGTAACCGCTAGCACAGTATAGGGCGCACAGGAGGATGGATGTGTCCTCACAGTCACCCATGCGGTGGAACAGCGTCTCCATCGGATAGGCCCAGTACTCGTCGGAACCGTAGAGGAAAAGGTCACCGTTCCCGTCCTTCTTCTCGATGAAGGCCCCGTCCTCGTAGACCAGCTCCACCGGATAGGTAATGACGCACTGGACGAACGACAGGAGGTAGTCCGCATAGTCCTGACCCTGCTTGGACGCATCCTTTCCGTGGACCGATTCGTACTCGTCGGCCAGAGCCTGCGAGAGCCTCAGGATGGCATCGTCGACCACGACGAACCTTGAATCGCTCAGCCCGTGCTGTACATGGCGGACGGTGTCGTCCTCGGCGTAGCGCTGGTACTCGTCGAAGGTGTAAGTGAAACTGACCTTGTAGCTCACAGGCTCCCCGTCCAGGTACCTGTGCCATTCGTATGTGTCCGTGATGACACCGTCCACCGTGGCCTCGCCGGCCGCGACAACCTCCCCGTCGACGAAGAGGACGACCTCGTAGTCGCCCGGGCCGGGGAAGTACAGGCAGTCCTCGTAGGAGTGCTCGGGGGTGCGGAGGTGGTATGCGCCGTCATCCTCGACGATCCCGGTGTCGCTCAGGTCGGTGCACAGCCACTCCACGTCGACCCCGCTGCCGGTGTACTCCAGTTCGGGATCCCCGTCCTAGACACCGACTGTGATGTCGTTCACGTGAAGGCCGCTGCTTATGGTCAGATCGCCCTCGGTGTACTCGCGCTCGTCCCAGTTCGTCGGTTCGTCCGATACCATGAGCATGATGGCGGACACGGCGAACAGGATGGCGGCGGAACCCAGGAGCATGGATACGGCCTTGTACGTGCGTCTTCCCGGTCTGCGACGGGTTTCGGAGGACTGGGACGATGGTGTGGCCAGTTCTATGGTCCTGCGCCCGTGGCCATCATGGCTGGAGCTGGAGCTGGAATCGTATTCTGACCCCTTCTTCGGGGCATGAGCAGGATTCGACATGCAGGATCAGATGATCTCCCACTGGATGGTGACCGAATCGCGGAACTCGGCGTCCTTGGGGACCGAGTCGACGGACATCGTCGAGACCATCCTAGCTCTGGGAGATATCGAACCTGGGGATGAGGCGTAGCTTATGGAGACTATGTCACCGAGCTTGACGTCTGCTGCGGCGGCAAGTTCCCTGGCCCTGTGCTTCGCGTCTTTGACAGCGGCCAACCTGGCCTCCCTCATGGGGCCTGATGGATCTCTGACGACGTACGATACCCTGAACTCGGGAGCCTGCTCGCACGATGTCAGCGCCTGCAGCAGCCTTCCGAGGGATTCGCCGTCCGCGTCAGTAGAGATTGATATCCCGTGCATGTAGCGGTATCCGGAGAATTCGACCGTTCCGGAACTACCGTTCCTGTACACAGTGTCGACAGAGAAGCTGGTGGTCCTGAGGTCGTCCATATCGAACCCCGCTTCCCCGATAGACTTCCTTATTGTCGTGATAGCCTCCGCCGAGGATCTCACTGCTTCGGAGTAATCTGCAACGGTTCCTACGATCTCCCCGTTGACCACGGCTGTATCCGGCATGGCGTATGCAACACCCGAACCGACCACTGTAATCGTCTTGTCCATAGCCGTCATTCCTCCTTGTGTTTATTAAAGACGACCGATATAATAAGCTATTCCATCCTTGTATCATCATGTAATGAAGTTTACGTCCTACATATTGGATGTATACTCCGATATATGGATGTCCAATGAGACATGAATAATACCTACAAATCGAACATAATGACGCAGAATCCCAGAGGTTTGTTTTCAGCCGATGGATGCAGGAACCCTTATCAAATCTATGTATATTGATAAGGTATTAAGATTTTAGAGCAATCCATGGACCGAATCGGCGGATTCGTGTGAAGTCCCGCATGGCTCATCCTTAAATCGATGATAAGGAGTAATGAATGCCGATGACAAGGATTTGCGACATCGGCGAGAGGCAGCTCATAGAGGACTTCAGGAGCTTCATTAGGCCTGAGGGCATGATCGGCCCCGGAGACGATGCCGCGGTCATCGGGAACGGCACGGTGGTCACCACCGATGTCGTGACGTTCGACAGGCACTTCCCTGCGGGCATGACCTACGAGCAGTTCGGGTGGTACGCGGCCGCCGTCAACTTCAGCGACCTGGCGGCCATGGGTGCGAGACCGGTCGGCTTCCTCGCCGCACTCGCCCTGCCCCCCGACCTGGACTCCCAGTCTGCATACGACATCATGAGCGGGATAGATCAGTGCTGCGAGTTCTGCGGCACCGGCATCGTCGGCGGAGACACGAAACCCGGCCCCGGGATCGTGGCCGGAACCGCCCTCGGCACAATGGACGGCAGGCCCCCCATGCTGAGGTCCGGTGCGAGACCAGGGGACGTGGTGGCCGTCACAGGCCCCCTTGGCGGACCCGCGGCGGCATTCATCGCGATAGAGAGGGGTCTCGACGCACAGGAGGCCAGGGACAGCCTGTACGTCCCCATACCCCGCGTCGAGGAGGGGGTGGCCATGTCCAAATCCGGGGTCGTGACCTCGTGCATGGACCTGTCCGACGGCCTAGGGACGGCTCTGAACACCCTGTGCTCCGCATCCGGCGTGGGCATGGATGTCGAGTTCGACTTCATCCCCCGCGGACCCTACGTCGACGAGATGTCCGAGGCGTCCGGCAGACCCGTCGAGGACCTGCTCCTGGGCTGGGGAGGCGAGTACGAGCTGGTGTTCACGGCGGACAAGGACCGCCTGGGCAAACTGTACGACGCCGAGGTGGAGTTCTCCATAATCGGAATGGTGAACGACTCGGGCAAGCCACATCTGGTCAGGGACGGCAAGAGATCGGTGATCCCATATGGTGAATACCGAGCGTGTCGAATCCAGGTACTACACCCGCGACGGCGATGCGTTCGTCTGCGGACTATGCCCCCACGGATGCAGGCTGAGACCCGGCCAGTACGGCAGATGCGGATCGAGGAGGGCCGACGACGACATGCTTGTCGCGTACTCCTACGGCAAGGTCTCGTCCATCTGCGTGGACCCGGTCGAGAAGAAGCCGCTCTACCATTACAGACCGCACTCCAGGTGCTTCTCCGTGGGCAGCATCGGCTGCAACATGAGGTGCAGGCACTGCCAGAACTACTCCATATCCATGATGTCCTACGGCAAGAAGCGCACCACGTACGAGTCCCCGGAGGAGCTGGCGCGCATGTGCAGGCACGAGGGTCTGGACACGATCGCGTTCACATACAACGAGCCGGGGATATGGTACGAGTACATCATGGACGTGAAGAAGGCCGACCCCGGACTGAGGATCATCCTCGTGACCAACGGTTTCCTGAACGAACCGCCGCTCCGGGACCTGTGCGGCATAGCCGATGCGGTCAACATGGACGTCAAAGGATTCACGGAGGAGTTCTACCGCGGGATATGCGACGGACATCTGGAGGATGTCATGAGGTCCGCCCGCATAGTCCATGAGGAGGGCGTCCATCTGGAGCTCACGTACCTCGTGATCCCCGGTCGCAACGACTCCCAGGACGAGGTCCGCAGGTTCTGCGAATGGGTGCGCGACGACCTCGGAGCCGACGTCCCCGTGCACTTCACGAGATTCCATCCCGACTTCGAGATGACGGACGTCCCCATGACTCCTGTGGAGACGGTGATGAGATGCAGGGACATAGGCATCGACGCGGGCCTGCACTACGTCTACGTCGGCAACGTGCTGACCGAGGACGCCGACAACACTTACTGCCCCGGATGCGGCCGGACCCTGATCACCCGTCTCGGATACCTGGTGGACGTCACGGGTCTGGACGGGGACAGGTGCTCGAACTGCGGACGCAGGGCGGACCTCGTGCTCCGATGAGGGCTGCCAGAGGGCTCCCGATGACCATCACGGCCACGAACGACACCGCCAGGGGGGAGGACGAACGGCAGCATGGGCGTCACCCTGACCTCTCCGATCCCGGCGTCCTCGAGTTCGTCCAGGATCCCGGACTTCTCCAAATAACCGCGACATGGGACCAGGACTCCGTCCGACATCCTCTCGGCAGGCCACACGAAGGCGTCCCTCGCCTCGGCGACCGGCATCCTGTACGTGGTGAGCATGCGCGGACCGACATCCCCGTCGACCAGGTTGCGCACCAGAACGCACAGCGCCCCTGCGAGCGACATGACCAACGCGATGGTCATGACCGAGAACGAGGGGTTCACGATCAGGGACGCCGGGTACGGGACATCCCACAACACCGGCAGATGCTCCGACATCGGGTACACCGGGAAGGCGAGGGCGACCGCCATCAGGCATTTGGCGTCGGCACCTCCCTGCAGCAGACCGACCTCGTACATCGCGTAGAACAGGAAGAACATCACCGCGGAGGCCGCACCGGCCCAGGCGTATCCGCTGTCAGGATCAGACATGATGGGGATGGCGAACAGCACTGCCGCGGACAGGAGCATGGCGCACTGTGCGATCCGGGGGAAGTCCGTCAGCATGTATGCCAGCAGCACCATGGATCCCGACATGACGCAGACCGCAGACAGTAGCCCCGCATCCTCAGCCGAAACCCATGCACAGCAAACGGACCCGATGGCCCCCAGGAGCACCCAGTGGGCATCGGAGACCTCGCGGCTGCGGATGTCGCTGAGCGCCGCATGGGCCAGCACAACCGCCGGCACCAATACCCAGACGAGTGTCGGAATCCCCTCCATGGATGTTCGACCGCGTGGAGGTTTTAAAACCATCGTATGGGAATCAATATGACAGCCTCCGATCCGTCCCCCATCCCGTCGATTTCAACACCGAGTTTTAAATAGGTAATGAAAATCCGAATCGCATGGATGTCAGGAAGGCTGCGGCCGTACTCCTTATCATTGCACTCGTCTCCGTGACCTTCTCCGCGACGGTTCCGGAGTCCGACGCGGCCGAAGCCGGGGACGTCATCATAAACGTCGACGGCAGCGGGGACTCGATCCACCTGGACGTGGACAGCGGGACCACATCCTCGGTGACCGTCTACGTCACCAACAACTCAGACAGCTATCTCAGCCTGGACGTGCCGACTTACAGCGACGACAGCATAAGCACGGATGCCTCCGTGAGCGTGGGCGGGTCGAACTCTAACCTGATATATCCCAAGGGAGACTCCGACGGAAGGCACATAGCTGTCGTGACCCTGACGGTCTCCGTGGACCGCCTGGCGGACACGCAGAGCCTGTCGGGGGATCTGACGCTCAGGTTCACCGACGTCACCGTGGAGTCCCCGGAAGGGGCCAACGTCTTCGAGCGCGTCGTCCCGTTCACCGTGGACATCAACTCCGTGTACACCTCGGAAGGGTCCTACAACCAGTTCTTCGGCATATTCCCCAACACCCTGCCCGAACCTTTCGATGAGCCCTGGTTCGCCGCGGTGGTGACGCTCATCCTTTGGATCCTGATCACGGTCGTGGTCTGCGAGCTGGTCATACCCCAGCTCACGAAGATTGTCGGATCGAGGAAGACGGAGACGGAGAAGAGGAAGCTCACCAAGACCCTGACGAAGACCATCTCCGTCCTCATGTTCGTGGTCGCCGTCAACGAGTGCCTCAACATCGTGGGGACAAACGCCGAGATCATGAGCATGGTCGCAACCTGGTCCACCGTGCTGTACGTGATCATCGGGGCCGTCCTGTCCTGGCAGGTCTACATATTCCTGATCACTGCGATCCTCAACGGACTGGACGAGACCGTGGATGTGGACGGACTCGACTCGTCCCTCATCCCGCTGTTCAAGATGCTCGGGAGGCTCCTGATATGCGTGCTCGCGGCGACAATCATCCTCGCGGCGTTCGGCGTGGACCTGGCCGGGATCATGGTCAGCGCAGGCGTCATCACCCTGGGAATCACATTCGGCGCGCAGGAGATCATCAGCCAGTTCTTCAGCGGCGTCGTCCTCCTGGCGACGAGGCCGTTCAAGAGAGGCGACTACATCAGCCTGAACGGCACCACCTACATCGTCCACAAGGTCAGGATCATGTACACGGAGTTCGAGAACTGGGACAGGGACCAGATAGTCACGATCCCCAACAACTCCGTCAGATCCGCCACGATGATCAACTACACCAAGGACGACCCGCGCACCAGGATCTTCATCTACGTGTCCGTGGCGTACGACGCCAACCTCACCCTCGCGAAGGAGCTGATGATCAAGGCCGCAAACATGCACCCCCATGTGATAAAGGACAAGAGCTGCGTCCCACCGAACACCAGGCTCACCAACTTCCTGGACTCCGGAATAGAGTACAGGCTCGCATGCTACGTAGACGATTACGACCTGAGCGCGCACTACGCCGGTCAGATCAGGGAGATCATCTACAAGCTGTTCAAGGACAACGGCGTCGAGATCCCGTACAACAGGCTGCAGGTCGACATCCTGAGCGGGTGCGACGGCAAGAAGAGGCCCGACGACGACACACCCGACGACTGATACTGTCTGCGGATTCCGCAGAAGCCTGAAACTATTTCCCCTTTTACACTGCGGATTCTGTGAAATCCGCCATCCATTCCACGGATTCCTACAGTTTATATAATATCAAAGAATGCCAGCAGTCATAGCCGAAAGGATGCGGGGGTTTTATGATAGACAACCTTGACAAGAGGATCATCGAGATAATGAAGAAGGACTCCAGATGCCCCTTCGTCGAGATAGCCAACCAGCTTGGGGTCTCCGAAGGCACCGT
>CASFMM010000030.1:0-18275 GCA_949295765.1 uncultured Methanomassiliicoccales archaeon
CCTTCGAGGTCGTCGGATCCACCGGATCCGTCACCGTCAGCCTGAAGCCCGCACCCCGCGGTGTGTCCCTGGCAGTCGGAGACGTGGCCAAGAGCCTCCTGACTCTCGCCGGAGTCCGCGACGCATGGGGTTTCGCCAGAGGAAACACCAAGACCAAGGTCAACTACGCCATGGCAACGTTCGAAGCGCTTAAGATGACTTCCCGCATGAGGGTCACTGACGAGCAGGCCAAGAACCTGAACATCGTCTCTGGACCCACCGGAATCACCTACGCCGAGACCGACGTCGACCAGGAGGAGTGAGTATGGCATACGCTGTTATCCGTGTACGTGGACAGCCCGACGTGAACCGCGACATCGAGTTCACCATGGGACTCCTCGGACTCAACAGGGTCAACCACTGCGTCGTCGTCCCCGAGAACGCGTCCACCAAGGGCATGCTCCAGGTCGTCAAGGACTACTGCACCTGGGGAGAGGTGAACCAGGAGACCCTGGCCGCCATGATCCGCGCCCGCGGTAAGCTCGCCGGGGACAAGGACATCACCGACGACTACCTCAAGGAGAAGTCGGAGTTCGCCACCGTCGACGACATGGCCAAGGCGATTATCGAGAACGACTACAAGATGAAGGACGTCGAGGCAGCCAAGCCCGTGTTCCGCCTGCACCCGCCCGTGAAGGGATACGAGGGCAACAAGCGCTCGTACCAGAACGGCGGAGCCCTCGGATACAGGGGAGAGGCCATCAACGACCTCATCAACAGGATGCTGTGAGGTGGAGACATGCCAAGCAGAACCAAGAAATTCAGGGGATACAGGACCCACGGCCGCGGAAAGAAATCCGGCCGTGGAGCCGGTATCATCGGCGGTCACGGAAAGGCCGGATACGGCAAGACCGGAAAGATCGGGATGCTGAAATACGAGCCCGACTACTACGGCCGCCACGGCTTCAAGAGACCCCAGTGCATGGTCGAGGCCAACCGCACGATCAATGTCGGGGAGCTCTCGGAGCAGATCGAGAGGTTCGTCTCGATGGGCTTCGCCAAGAAAGAGGGAGATGCGTACAGCGTCGACCTCACCGAGGCGGGCATCGACAAACTGCTGGGAACCGGCAACATCGAGGTCGCAGTCAATGTGACCGTCGCCGAGGCCTCCGAGAAGGCCCGCGAGAAGGTTGCCGCCGCCGGCGGTTCAATTGTCGAGTGAAAGTAAAAAGGAGAGGTAGATAGGGATGGAAGATACACCAAGCCTGTTGTACAAGATCAAGCCCTTGGCCGACAGGCTGCCCTCCGTCAAACGTCCTGAGGGGCACGTGCACTTCAGGACCAAGATGATGTGGGTAATCGTCATATTGGTTCTCTACTTCGTAATGACCAATGTGTACCTGTATGGCTTGGACCAGTCCGAATCCCTGGACTTGTTCGCACAGTATAGGACCATCATGGCGGGAGCCTCTGGATCGCTGCTGCAGCTCGGTATCGGACCGATCGTCACAGCCTCGATCATCATGCAGCTCTTCGTCGGTGCGAAGATCATCAAACTAGACCTCTCCAAGCGTGAGGACAAGGCGTGCTATCAGTCTGTCCTCAAGCTTCTGGTCATCGTAATGATCGTCTTCGAGGCGATCCCCCAGGTCTTCGGGTACCTCGTCCCCTCTGCGGGGGCCGAGGACCTCCTGGGCAGTGCGGGGGCCAAACTGCTGCTGATAGTCCAGCTGTTCGCTGGTTCGTACATCATCTTCATGATGGACGAGGTGGTGTCCAAATGGGGTATCGGCAGCGGTATCTCGCTGTTCATCGCAGCGGGTGTCGCCCAATCGCTGTTCACCGGAGCTCTGAACTGGAACCCGATAGACATGTCCGCGGACATGAGTTTGGAGAATCCGCCTGGCGGTACGATACCAAGAGCTCTCTACTACATCTTCACGCTGTCCCCCGAGGAGATGGCGAGCGGAGGCTACGAGTCGCTGTTCCTGGGTCAACCGAACCCGATGATCGCGCTCGTGGGTACGTTCGTGATCTTCCTGCTGGTGGCGTATCTGGAGTCCACGAGGATCGAGCTCCCTCTGTCCCACGGCAACGCCCGTGGTGCGAGGGGAAGGTACCCGATCAAGCTGATGTACGCGAGCAACATCCCTGTCATCCTGATGTCCGCTCTGCTGGCCATCGTGAGCATGGTCACGCTGCTCCTGTACAGCAACGACTTCCTCAGCCAGATCCCCGGAATCGGAGGCAACTCGTCGATCGGATACTTCGAGGAGGGCTCCACCGTCGCCGCCGGAGGTATCGCATGGTATCTGTCGGCCCCACAGGGTCTGACGGACTGGCTCATGCCGATACTGGATCCAGCGCAGTACGGAAACGGACACAACGCGGTGCAGAACATTGCCCACGTGGCCATCTACTTCACGGTGATGGTCATGGGTTCGATCCTGTTCGCGAAGTTCTGGGTTGACACAACCAACCTGGGACCCGAGTCCGTGGCCAACCAGATCCAGAGAAGCGGAATGCAGATCCCCGGATTCCGCCGTGACCCGCGTGTCCTGAAGCGTGTGCTCGAGAGGTACATCCCAACCATCACGATCCTGTCGGGTGCGATGGTCGGAGGCCTTGCGGCGTTCGCGGACATGGTGGGAACGACCGGAAACGCAAGCGGTACCGGAGTGCTGCTGTGCGTGGGTATCCTGATCCACTTCTACGAGGCTCTGGGCCGCGAGCAGATGATGGAGATGAACCCCGTCATGAGGGGATTCTTCGGATCGGAGTGATGAAACATGCCCAACCCAGGTAGTCCGGAAAGCATGCAGCAGGTTCAGAACCAGGCACCGCCGATGTCGAGCAAGACGATGATCGGCATGTTCCTGGTCCTGATCATCATGATGGTGGTCATGCAGTTCAGGGCCCAGATCGGTGGTGCCCTGGACTACGTGTTCAAGTACATCGCCTTCGACGGCCAGTACCCCGTGGTCACGCTGATCGTGGCGGGTCTGATCATGATCACGATCAGCACCGTCGTCAGGAGTCTGATGTCGGACCCCATAGAGATGGCCAAGAACCAGCAGATCCAGAGCGACTTCAACAAGGAGTTCCGCCAGGCAAGGATGGAGAACAACCTGTTCAAGATGAAGAAGCTCCAGGAGATGCAGCCTCAGATCATGGCCATGTCCATGCAGGCCAGCACACAGCAGATGAAGGTCATGCCGGTGACGATGATATTCCTGCTCCCTATGTACGCCTGGGTCTGGTACTTCATCAACCCTGCGGACCTGAACGGAGGAGACTACTTCGCCGCCGGCGAGGCTCTGGCCCACCTCCCCTGGTCCGCCAGCTTCGACCTGAACTCCATGCTCCTCGGGTTCTTCCCCGCATGGATCATCATCTACACCATGGTGAGCATGCCCATCGGACAGATCGAGAACAGACTGCTCAGGTACTACTTCCTGAGGAAGCACCTCAGGCAGCTGGACCTTGAAGTGAAGAGAGCTGAGATCGAATGAGAATAACCATAAGCGGTCCGCCCGGTTCGGGAAAGACGACCGCCTGCAGCAAGCTTTCGGAGGCGCTCGGCCTGGAGGCCGTGGTCTTCGGGAAGATCTTCCGCGAGCTTGCTGCAGAGAAAAACCTTACCCTGGGCGAGCTCGGCGCCATCGCCGAGGAGGACCCGTCGATCGACAAGATGATCGATTCCAGGATCCTCGAGATCGCCAGGGCACATCCCGACATTATTCTGGAATCTAGGCTGTCGGCGTACATGCTGACACGCAACGGTATCCCCGCGTTCAGGATCCTTCTGGAGGCCAGCCCCGACGTCCGCATGGCGAGGGTCGGGCTCCGCGAGGGGGAGACCCTGGAGGAGGCGACCCAGAAGACGCTGGACCGTCAGAGGTCCGAGGCCAAGAGGTACATGATGTACTACGGCATCGACATCAACGACCGCAGCGTCTACGACCTCGTCCTGAACACCGACGACATGACTCCCGACGAAGTGATGGACGCCATCCTCGAAGGGGTGCGTGGTTGGAATGCTGACTAAGGACCCCAAGGCCATCCCGGACAAGTGGGGCAAGAGGCCGTCCGACCGCAGCGTGGGCGAGCTCCTCGAAGGAGGGGTCATCATCCTGGACAAGCCGTCCGGCCCGACCTCCCATCAGGCCACGGCCTGGGTGAGGGACGCCCTCAAATGCGAGAAGGTCGGACACGGGGGAACACTGGATCCGTATGTCAGCGGCGTCCTGCCCATAACCCTGGGCAAGGCCGTGCGTCTCACGGACGTGGTCCTGTCATCAGACAAGGAGTACGTGTGTCTGATGCGCCTCCACGCGGACCGTCCTGAGAAGAGGGTCAGGGAGGTCATCTCTAGGTTCGTCGGGAAGATCTACCAGCTTCCCCCGGTCAGGTCTGCGGTGAAGCGGCAGGTCAGGATAAGGACCATCCACGAGATGGAGGTCCTGGACATATGCGGAAGGGACGTCCTGTTCAGGGTCCACTGCGATGCGGGGACCTACGTCAGGACCCTGTGCGTCGACATCGGCGACCTTCTCGGATGCGGTGCCAACATGGTCGAGCTGAGGCGCACCCGGTCGGGGAAGATGACTGAGGACAGGGCGCACACACTGCAGGACATGCGTGACGCCTACGTTTTCTGGCAGCAGAATGGCCGCGGGGAGTGGCTCAGGAGCATGATCCTGCCGATGGAGGTCCTGGTCGAGCCGCTTCCGAAGGTCATCGTCAAGGCTACGGCCGTGGACGCAGTCTGTCACGGAGCGGATCTCAACGTCCAGGGCGTGCACATGCTGGACGAGGACATCAGGAAGAACGCCCTCGTGGCGATGATGACCGCCCGCGGGGAGCTCATAGCCCTGGGCAGGATGTCGATGTCGACACCCAAGGTCATGTCGTCCTCATCGGGGAAGGCCGTCGAGACGACGAGGGTCTTCATGGAACCCGGCCACTATCCGAGGATGTGGAGGTACTCCAGCGACCTGGAGGAGTTCTCCGGAGAGCCAGTCTTCCCCGAGTGAGCAAAAGCTTTGATTAATGCTCACGGACATTACCCGCCAACTGGTGATCGGATGTCCTTGTTCGAGAAGAGGGAGCAGGTTTACGGACCCGAGCTTGTCTCGGTGGGCGATTTGGACCTCAGCGTCGATGGAGGTTACCGCAACGTGGTGACGATACCCCTGGACGTGAAGCCGAAGAGGATGCTCACGGTCAAGGTGTCATCCGACTTCCCCGTCGATGTGGTCGTGGCCAACGAGAAGGGTGCCGCGGTCGGACACAAGGAAGGCGTCAGGGACGCGGTCCTAGGACCGTACAGCACCGGGAAGCTCAAGAGCATGGGCATATTCCTCGGACTCTATCCGGGGGACAAGGCCAAGGTCAACGTCGAGGCCTGGATGGAGAGGGAGTGAAGGTGTCCAAGGTAGACCTGTCGGGAATCGGCAATGCGCTGTCGTTCAAGGATGTCGAGCGCGTCGCAGGGTACCTGTTCCTCATCCTGCTCGCGGCATCGGTTGTAGCCGCCATAGCCGTGGCGGCCTTCACGGCGCACAGCTCGTACGAGGTCTTCCCGCTGCTCACGCTGCCGTTCACGGTCATCGGTCTTCTAAGCTATCTGTACCGCAGGCATTGGATTCCGTTCATCGTGGTCGCCGTCATCTGCGTAGTCCTGTACGTCGTCCATCCCATAGCCGGCATCCTGGCCGTATACATCCTGGTCTGCACGCGCGGAATCGCCGTGATGACGTCGATGCTGCAGAAGAGGCTGTTCCCCAAGGTCCTGGACGCCACGATCGGCTCCGGAATCGGTGGCAAGAGGTCAGTCTCCGACCGTCTGGCACAGTTCGTTTTCGGCATCCCGTCCAACATAGACACTAGGGTGCTGAGGCTCGACAGGACTGTCCGCAGGAAGGGCCTGCCCTGGTCCGACCTCCTGGGCGTGCTGAGGATCGCCCTGGTCCCCAGCCTCCTCATGTGGTCCGGGCTGTTCACCCTGCTGGTGTTCCATTTCTCCATCGGCGTCGCCTACACGAGCGTCTTCACCATCGTCGTGTACATCGCCATGTTCTCCCTGCCCTGGATAATCCTCAGGGCCCTCGACGTCCGCGTGGGGACCGAGGGGAGGGGCATGTCCCTGTTCGAGGGCCTGATCGGCACATGCACGCGCATGTCCGTGGCACTGTTCGTGATGCTCATCGTCGCCGCGGCCGCGCTGTACACGGGGATCGACACGTTCTGGTACATCCTGTCCTCAGCAGTCGTCGCCATCGCCGTGGTTGCGGTGTCGTTCGCCATCTATCTGCTGGAGTACGAGCGCGCCACCGTCGACCACATCGTGTCGGACGGTTCCGTACGCGGATGTCTGGTGGATGAGGAATCGGGTGCCAGGGCCCGTCTCGACGACGGGATCCCCGGAACACCCGGGAGGAGCAGGGGATCCCGCTCCCCGGATCAGAAGAACTGATCGTTGAACTGGGGGTTCAGCCTGCCGGGGCCGTCCAGCCCCTGGATGATGGGTTTGAAGACCTCTCCGGACGACATTCCGGGGGTCTTGTTCATGCCGATGATCTCGGGCTCGTGCCAGTTCGTGATGACGACCTGGTACCTCTGCCTGACGCCCTCCACCTCGATGCAGGCGTCCTCGGAGTTCTTTAGGATGTCCAGAGCCACGTCGGCGAGACCCTGGATCTCTTCCGGGGTGATCTCGTCCGCGAGCCTGATGAAGAAGGTGTGCTCCTCGGTCGTGCCGTTGAGCATGTATGTGACCTCGGACTTCCCTACGATCTCCCTGAACTTCTCGGCCTTCTCGCCTTCGCCGGAAAGCTCCAGCATGCGCTTCTTCCACACGTCCGGGATCTCAACGTAAAGGGCATCCTGCCCGAGTATCTTCCACATGCATGCGTCATCGTCGCTCCCTTAGTAAAAAGTTGGGTCTCGGAGTACGTGCGCGCGCGTCTAGAAACCTTAAAGACGATTCCGACATACGGGCGTCAGGGTACAACACATGCCGGAAGATTTCAAAGTCACCCCCTGGGAGGTCACCGGGGAAATAGACTACGACCTGCTGCAGCAGAGGTTCGGGACGACCCCGATCGACGACGTCCTCATGGAGAGGCTCGCGAGGTACGGGGACCTCCACTACATGCTGAGGCGCGGCATATTCTACTCCCACAGGGACATGATCCCCCTCCTCGACGAGTACGACAAGGGGAACAGGTTCGTCCTCTACACCGGCAGGGGCCCCTCGGGCAACACCCATCTGGGCCACATCATGCCGTGGATATTCAACAAGTGGGTCCAGGACACCTTCGGAGTGGACATGCTCTTCCAGCTCACCGATGACGAGAAGTTCCTGTTCAAGGACCTCACGCTGGAGGAGACCGGGAAGATGGCGTACGAGAACGCCCTCGACTTCATCGCACTCGGTTTCGACCCCAAGAAGACGAGGATCATAGTCAACACCAAGAACGTGGACAAGCTGTACCCGGTCGCCCTGAAGGTGGCGAAGAAGGTCACGTTCTCCACTGCGAAGGCCGTGTTCGGTTTCGAGAACTCCACGAACATTGGCTCCATATTCTACACGACGATGCAGTCCGTTCCCGCTTTCCTGCCCTCCGACGAGGCCGGGAGGCAGGTGCCCGTCCTGATTCCGTGCGGCATCGACCAGGACCCCCACTTCAGGGTCACCAGGGACGTCGCGCCCGGACTCGGCTATCCGAAGCCCTCGCTCATCTACTGCAAGATGTGCCCCGGGCTGGCAGGAGGGGACAAGATGTCCTCGTCCGACGAGAACGCGACCATCTTCACCACAGACACGCCCAAGGCCGTCAAGAAGAAGGTCGGAAGGGCGTTCACCGGCGGATGCGTGTCCGTCGAGGAGCAGAGGCAGAAGGGCGGGAACCCCGAGGTCTGCTCCGTTTTCAAGTACAACTACTTCCTCTTCGAGCATGACGACGAGAAGATCAACGAGCTCGCCGACAAGTGCCGCAAGGGGGAGATCCTCTGCGGCGAGTGCAAGATGTGCCTCACGGAGAGGATAAACGTCTTCCTGGAAGAGCATCAGGACAAGAGGGAGAAGGCGAAGGACGTCGTGGCGGACATGACGTACGACGGATTCGAATGGTGATTCCCATGGGCATCGAGGAAATTCTTGAGGGACTTAGCTACAACGAGAAGAGGCTGCTCCTGGCCTTGAACGGGAGGGGAGGGGCCGCCTCGCCGGCGGACCTCATCGCGGACGGGGCATTCAGCCTCGAGGTCGAGGTCATGGGCGCGGCCTCATGGCTCGAGTCCAAGGGCCTGGCGAAGCTGTCCGAGAGCTCCGAGAAGTTCTACGTCCTCGCGGACCAGACCGCCGTCGACGGGCTTCCCGAGAGGATCGCGGTCAACCTCATATCCGAAGCCGGAGGGGCCATGGACATGGACGCCCTCGCGCAGGGGATGACTGGCGGCATGGACAAGGTGGCCGTCGGTTGGCTCAAGAGGAAGGGTCTCGCCGACATCGTCAAGGACGGCGACAGGAAGAACCTGGTCCTCACGGACAAGGGCAAGGCGGTCCTGAACGAGATCATGCCCGACGAGGACCTCATCCGGAGGATGGCTTCCGGGCCGGTCCCCGAGTCCGAGGCCGACCCCAAGGTCGTCAAGGACCTGAAGGGGCGCCAGGGCATGATCGCCGAGAAGGTCGTCACATCGAGGTCCGTCGCCCTCACCGACCTCGGAAGGGAGGCGGCCTCCTCCGGAATCGAGCTCAAGCCCCAGATCACCGACATCACGGACCGCATCATCCAGAGCGGCGAGTGGAGGGACGCCGAGTTCAGGAAGTACGACATCCAGACCTTCGCCCCCTCGGTCTACGCCGCAAAGAAGCACATGCTGTCCAGGCTCACCGCCCAGGTAGCCAGGATCTTCACAGAGATGGGATTCACGGAGATGTCCTCCGAGTACGTCCAGCCCTCCTTCTGGAACATGGACGTCCTCTACACCCCCCAGGACCATCCCGCCAGGGACCTCCAGGACACGTTCTACCTCGAGCACCCCGCCAGCATCCATATCGACGACGAGGAGATGGTGGAGACGGTCAGGAACATCCACGAGAACGGGGGCGACACCGGGTCCACCGGATGGGGAGGCCACTGGTCCAGGGAGAAGGCGGAGGCGGCCATCCTCAGGACGCACAGCACCGTCAGCAGCATCAAGTTCATCGCCGAGCATCCCGACGCCCCGCAGAAGGCGTTTTCGATCTCCAGGATCTTCAGGAAGGAGTCCATAGACTCCACACACCTCCCGGAGTTCACTCAGATCGAGGGCATCATCATCGACGAGAACGCCAACTTCGACATGCTCATCTCCCTCATCCGCGAGTTCTACTCCAGGATGGGGTTCGACCAGATCCGCATCAGGCCCGCGTACTTCCCCTACACCGAGCCCTCGCTGGAGCTGGAGGTCTTCTTCAACGGGAAGTGGATGGAGCTGGGAGGCGCCGGCATATTCAGGCCGGAGGTCGTCGCCCCGTTCGGCGTGAAGTACCCCGTCCTCGCATGGGGCTTCGGATTCGAGAGGCTCGCCATGCTGAAGTGGGACATCAAGGACATCAGGGACCTGTACATCTCAGACATGGACACCCTGAGGACGAACACCGTCCTCTGAGGAAACGACCTCGAAGCGGTTCCTCAGGGCCTTGCGCGTGTTCTCGTCCTTGGCGGCGCAGCAGGCGGCCTCCATCAGGCGCACCGCCAGGTCCCTCTCCCCCATCGACAGGTAGGATTCGGACTCCCACCTGAGGGCCTCGTCCAGCCTGAACAGGCAGCCGGATTCGTTCATGCACCGTCTGGCCTTCCTGAGGTAGACCACCGCCTCGGCATGCCTCCCGTTGGCCGCCATGCACTTGCCCAGCGCCATCGCCGTCTCCGTGTCGGCGCGGTAAACGTCCAGTGCCCGGTCCAGGGCGTCGCCGAGCCTCCCCTCCGCCAGCAGGACCTCCGCCATCAGCGAGCCCTTCACGCACGGGTCGGCGTCGCCGATCGTCTCCGCGACCTTCCTCCCCTTCTCCACCATCCCCATCCTCAGGTAGGAGAACGCCGCCACGTACGCCAGGTCGTCCATCCCCAGCACCCTGGATATCCTGTGGATGTGGGCGACGGTGGTCGGGGACGGCGAGTCCATGATCGTGTAGCGGTTGCTAATGGCGAGCTTGGCGGCTTCTCTAAGACGCTGCGCCTCTGCGAGGTGGGCGATCCTCTCGTCAAGAGGCGCCCCGTTGTCGGCGCACCAGTCCGCGGCGACGCTGTGCCATCTCCTGAGCGTCTCCGCATCCGCCCGTCTGATGTAGAGATCCTTGGTCTTCTTCCTGATCGACACGTACCCGCTGGGGTCCACCGGCAGAAGCGGAACGTCGCGACCGCCCGGAACCTGCATGTGGTGCACGGGCACACCGATGAGCATCAGCGCGCCCAGCAGATCCCTGTAGTCGCCGGGCAGGTTGTCGAAGTGGTCGGTGCGGCAGTGGTTTATGTTCTGGGGGAACACGTCGTCGGGGTCCCTCCCGCCGATAAGCTCCTTGCAGCGTTCCTCGCCCCTCATCGAGAGCATGTAGATCTTCCTCGGAGCGCGGTTCTGGTCCTCGGATATCGGTGCCCTTCCGGTGCGGAGGAGCCCGTCCCTGTCCATCCTGCTGACTATGAGCGATGCATACGACCTCGAGATCCCGAGGGCCTCGCCTATCCCGTCCTGGGTCAGCTCGAAGGGTGCGGTCTTCTCCAGGTCCATGTTGAAGAACCTGTACCTGTACAGGTGCATCATCGTCCTCTCTGCCTGTGTGAGTTCCTTCATGACGGTTTCCACGGTCGGTGGATTTAAGCCGTGAGCGGTTGCGACAACGCTCGATACATCTAAGAGTCAACAAAAACGGTTAATCCGACAAGCGGAATCAAGGACTCATGTCAAGGCTTCTGGTGTGCAGCGAACCCGACCTGCCCTCGGTCAACATGAGAGCGGCCCTCATGAGGATGCATGAGTGGGAGGACCTGGGGGAGAAGGACGGCGCCCGCTTCTGCGTATGCGGGGACACGTACATGATCTCCATCGACGACATGCACATCCGCCACGACGGGATCGACCGTCAGGCAGAGGAATTCGGGATCCAGGTGGACGACGTGGTCGTGATGTCCAAGCACTCCGCCAAGAGCGGGAAGCCTGCGCTCACCGCCCACCCGATAGGCAACTACTATGAGAACGAGTTCGGCGGCAGGGAGAGGGCCCTCGTCCAAGCGTCCCCCGCGCTGATGACCGACGCGTTGAGGAGGATCGTCTCGTACAACGACGTGCCCGGCATCCAGACCTGCTTCGAGGTGACGCACCACGGCCCTTGGATGGACAGGCCGACGTTCTACATCGAGATCGGAAGCGACGAGTCCCACTGGGGCGACATCCATTCGGCCGAGGTCCTGGCGAGGGTGATAACGGACCTGGATCCGCATGACGAGTACCCCACGGTCGTGGGGGTCGGGGGCGGACACTACGCGCCAAGGTTCACCGATCTGGCACTGTCGCGCAAGGTGAACGTCGGACACATGCTCCCCATCTATCAGATGGAGGGCAGGGACGACGAGGACTTCCTGCGCATGCTGAACGACGCATGCAGGGCGACCGGCACCGACCAGGTGTACATCCACAGGAAGTCCATGAAGGGTCCGGAGGAGCACAGGATCAAGGATCTGGTGCAGTCCGCGGGATATGACACGCCCAAGTCGGCCGATTTCGAGCCGCTCAATGGGAGTTGACGAAGGTCCCGTCGAACCTCTGGCCGAGAATGGCCTTCCTGAGTTCGTCCAGGTTCCTTCCGTCGACGATCATGATGTCGATGTTCTTCTCGGCGGCGATCTTCACGCCAAGCGGGTCGAACACGCTCGACTTCGATGCGCCGTGCTCCTTGTAGACGATCTCGCCCAGCCTGCCGATGGTCATCTCGGGGATCCTCACGGCTTCCGGGTTCTTGCGCGGGTCGTCGGTGTAGACGGCGTCGACGGATGTGGCGTTGACCACCCTGTCCGCGTCCATGCACGATGCGACCATCATGGCGACCGCGTCGGTGGTGTGCCCGGGCTCGGTGCCGCCCATGACGGCAATCCTCCCGACCTCGGCCTTCGACGCAGTCTCCTCGGGGGTCTCGGAGACCCTGTCCGGCATGTCCCCCAGGGCAAGTGCCAGCAGCTGAGCGTTGAGCCTGGTCGCCCCTATCCCGAGGATGTCGAGCTGGTACGTGTCGCCGCCGAGCTCCCCTCCTGTCTCAGCGTAATACCTGGCCGTCTTGCCGCCGCCGCATACCACGGCGAGTCTGACGCTTCCGGACAGCTCCTTCAGCATCGACGCAAGTCTGGCTATGTATTCGGCATCGTTGTTCCCGGGAACCAGAATGGACCCGCCTATCGAGACGACTACGCTGTCCGTTAGACCACCCACCAATATGTTAAATAAGAATGGGGCTTGACATAAAAATGTTGGTGAAGTCATGGGAGAAACCAATTCAGAGGACAAAGCCAGATACGACTTCAAGAAGGACATGCAGGAGATCACCAATTACAGGGGCAGGGGAACCGAGCTCATCTCGGTCTACATCCCCGGCAACAAGCAGATCTCCGACGTCATGGCGTACCTGAGGAACGAGCAGTCCCAGGCGTCCAACATCAAGTCCAAGACTACGATGAAGAACGTCACCAGCGCCATCGACTCGATTGCGGCTCGACTCAAAACGTACAAGGCACCGCCAGAGAACGGTGTCGTGATTTTCTGCGGAGAGGTCCCCAGGGCCGGCGACCAGACCAAGATGGTCCAGTACGTCATCAACCCGCCCGAGGCCATCACCGCGTTCCTTTACAGATGTGATTCGACGTTCTTCACGGACCCGTTGCAGTCCATGATGCTGGACAAGAAATGCTACGGACTCATCACGATCGACAGGTCCGAGGCCACCCTCGGTCTGCTCATCGGCAGCAGGATTCAGGTGCTCAAGCACTTCGACTCGCTCGTTCCCAGCAAGCACCACCAGGGAGGTCAGTCCTCGGTCCGTTTCGAGAGGCTGATCGAGATTGCGGCCCACGAGTTCTTCAAGAAGGTGGCGGACAACGCCACGGAGGTCTTCCTCAACAGGCCGGAGCTCCTGGGCATCCTCATAGGGGGACCCGGAGCGACCAAGGACTTCTTCGTCAAGGAGGAGTACCTCCACCACGAGCTCAGGAAGAAGGTCGTCACGCCCCTCGTGGACACAGGGTACACCGACGAGTCCGGTCTCAGGGAGCTCGTCCAGAACGCTCAGAACATCATCACCGACATGCAGCTCACCAAGGAGAAGGAGTACATGCAGCGCCTCTTCACGGAGATCAGGAAGACCGACGGAGGCCTGTCCTGCTACGGAGAGGACGAGGTCCGCAACGCGCTCGACATGGGCGCCGTGGACATGCTCCTGATCTCCGAGTCACTCAGCAAGAGGAGGGTGACGGTCCAGTGCCCCTCCGGTCACGAGCACGAGCTCACGGTCAAGGACGCCGACGAGAGGATCGCATGCCCCGACTGCGGCGCCACCGCCACGGTGATCAAGGACGAGGACCTGATCGACGACTTCTTCATGAGGGCCGACGCGTTCAACACGCGCGTGCAGATCATCTCCCCCGATTCGGAGGAGGGAGACATGCTCCTGAAGGCGTTCGGAGGGATCGCGGCCATCCTCAGGTACAGGGTGTGATTGGAATGTCCGTAATGAACGAGTTCGAGAAACAGGTCCGCTCCAAGGTGGCGGACGCTCTGGCGGCCATGGGTGCGGACGTGCAGTTCGTGACCGAGCTGCCCTCGGTGGACACCGCCGACCTGGCGGTCCCGTGCTTCACGATGTCGAAGGCCCTGAGGAAGGCCCCTCAGGCAATAGCCGACGACCTGGCGGCGGCGATACAGCCGTCCGGCCTCATATCGTCCGTCTCCTCATGCAACGGCTACCTCAACTTCTGCATGGACGGGGCAGCCCTCGTGAAGGGGGTGCTCGACGACATCATCGCGTCGGACGGATGCTTCAACGCCGAGCCCACCGGGCAGAGGGTCAACGTCGAGCACACCTCGACCAACCCGACCGGACCGATCCACGTGGGCAGGGCAAGGAACCCCATCATCGGCGACACCCTCGCCAGGTGCCTGAAGAGGTGCGGCCACGACGTCACAACCGAGTACTACGTCAACGACGTGGGCAAGCAGGTCGTCATCCTGACATGGGGCGTCAACAACGTCTCCGACGAGGTCGCCGAGGCGGAGGCCGAGGAGCACGCGAGGAACGCCGGCCACGAGAAGGAGAGGGACAAGACCTATCACAAACTGGTCGCCAAGTACAGGGTGGCCAACAGTATGATGGAGAGCGACCCGGAGGTCCAGGCGCAGATCGCCGACATGCTCAGGAGGTTCGAGGCCGGGGACCGCGAGGTCATCGACACCGTCCGCCACACCGCCGAGATCATGCTCGGAGGACTCAGGGAGAGGCCGGGGACCGCGAGGTCATCGACACCGTCCGCCACACCGCCGAGATCATGCTCGGAGGACTCAGGGAGACGCTGTCCAACATCAACGTCGAGCTCGACAGGTACACCTGGGAGTCCGACTTCATCGCCGACGGCTCCGCAAGGGACGTCGTCGAGAGGCTCAAGGGCTCCGACTACGCCGGCCAGACCGAGGACGGCGCATGGTTCGTGGACCTGAAGGATTTCGGTATCCAGGGCAAGAACACCAAGTTCACGTTCACCAGGTCCGACGGCACCACGCTGTACACCACCCGTGACATCGCGTACCATCTCAACAAGTTCGCCAGGTCCGACCGCGTCATCGATGTGCTCGGCGAGGACCAGAAGCTGGGATCCAAGCAGCTCTGCTCGGTCCTGGAGATCCTCGGGCACGACAAGATGCCGGAGCCCCTGTTCTACTCCTTCGTCTCCCTGCCCGAGGGCAAGATGTCCACCCGCAAGGGAGTCGTCGTCTACCTGGACGACCTCATCGACGAGGCAGTCGCCCACGCCTACGACGAGATCAAGTCGAGGGTGGAGACCAGGAACTCGGACATGACCGAGGAGAGGATGAGGGAGATCGCCCGCATCGTCGGAACCGGCTCCATCAGGTACAACATCGTCCGCGTCCAGCCGGAGAAGCAGCTGGTCTTCAAGTGGAGCGAGGCCCTCAACTTCGACGGCAACTCCGGACCCTACCTGCAGTACGTCCACGCCAGGGCGTGCAGCATGCTCAGGAAGGCCGGCGAGTACCAGCGCGACACCGACCCCAGCAAGCTCACCGACCCGATGGAGGTCAACCTCGTCAAGAAGCTGTCACGCTACGAGGAGGTCCTCAGGGAGGCCGGGGACGGCAAGAGGGTCCACATGCTCCCGGCCTACGGCCACGAGCTCGCGGTCGCCTTCAACCAGTTCTACGCCGCGGTGTCCGTCCTGGACGCCGGTCCCCGCAGGGACGCCAGGCTGACCCTGGTCGAGTGCACCAAGACGGTCCTCGCAGACGTCCTGGACTGTCTGGGCATGGGTGCTCCCGAGGAGATGTGAGCATGGAGATCCGCCCTGTGAAGATCAGGGACATCGAGAAGGTCCGCGAGCTGGAGCTCTCCTGCATCCGCGAGTACTTCGCGGAGACGCTCGAGAACAGGTGGGAGGACCTTCCGCAGGAGTGGAAGGACAACCTCGGGGCAAGCAGCAGGAACCACTTCAAGGCCTACCTCGACAGCGGGCTCAGCCTCGTCGCCGAGGAGGACGGCGAGATCATAGGGTTCATCTTCGCCCAGATGCTCCACCACATCGCGGACGAGGACAACCTGCTCTGGATCGAGAACATGGGCGTCCACTCGTATTTCCGCAGGAACATGGTCGGGTACCAGCTCCTGAGGGAGTGCGTCAGACTCGGCCGCGAGCAGGGCGCCGGCGTGGCCCATGCCATGATCCAGCCCAACAACGCCCCGTCCATCCTGATGTTCAAGAAGCTCGGGTTCTTCATGGACAGGCGCGAGGTCGCGCTGATGGACCTCAACGATCCGAACCTCAGACTCTGAAACCCCACTCAGTCCCCGTCCCGGTGAACGGGCGGGGACGATCATCCTCCGTATAATTTTGAGCAGTGTGTTCGCCGTCGGCGCACACGTACGTGATGGATCGGAAAAATGGAAGGTGGCGGGTCTCCCCGCCGTTTGTCGGAAGGATCACTCCTGATCCTTCTTCTTCCTCTTCTCCTCGAGGTATCTCTCCCTCTCGGACTTGTCGGAGGATTTCTTCTTCTCCTTGTCGGCGGCCTTCTTGGCCTTCTCAGCCTGCTTCTGGGCCTCGAGCTCCTCGAAGGTCATCTTGGGCTCCTTCTCCTTCTTCTCGAGGAGCCTGGACTCCTTGACCTTCGTCTCCTCGACCGCCTTCGGTTCAGCGGCTTTGGGCTTCTCCTCGGTCTTGGATCCGACGTATCTCTTCCTCTCGGTGGTGGGTGTGGCGGCCTTCTCCTTCTTCTGCTTCCTGTCCGCCTTGGCGGCCATCTCGGCCTTCCTCTGGGCCTCGAGCTCCTCGAAGGTCATCTCGGGCTTGTTCTTGGGTGTGTCGCGCATCTTCATGTAGGCGAAGATGACGATGACGATGACCACTACCGCGATGGCTCCGTAGACTGCCCAGTTGGACAGGATGTTCTGGGTGACCTCGACCTTGACGTTGAAGCCGTGCTGGGCTCCCATCTCCCCTGCGGGGGTGCACTCCACCCTGATGGTGTGGGTTCCGACCGATGTCATCATCCCGAGGTCGACGTGGATGGTGTTCTCGCCGGGTCTGACATCGAAGGTCTGGACCGAGAGTTCCCTTCCGTTCTCGGACACGGTGACAGTGAGCTCGAAGCTGTTGTCGCTCTCGATCGTGAAGTCGAAGCCGCCGCCGTTCATGTTATCCACTTCGACGGTGCCGTCGGGGGTGTCGACGATGTCCGCGGCGTCCACCGCGGGCACGAGGCACAGTGCGAAGAGGATCACCGCGGAGACGGCGATTATCTGTTTGCAGTTCATTTGCTCGCCTCAGGTGATGATCTCCTCGACGCGCTCCTGCTCTATCGCCTTGCGGATCTCCATGGAGAGCCTCCTTCCGGACGACATGTTGGTCCTCCAGAGGGTGTTCCCGTAGGGGTGTCCGACGGACATGTGCACGTTCGTTCCGCCGCCGATACGGGGCGCGACGTCGTAGATGTAGAAGTTCAGGTCCTTGTCGACGCAGGTCTGCAGGCAGAACGGGCCGATGATCCCGGGGTCGTAGAACTTCTTGGTAGCGGCCACGTACTTCTCGGCGAGGCCGAACGCCTTGTCGAGCAGGGACTCCCTGAGCGTGGCGGAGTTGTGTCCGCAGACGGTGTACTCGGGGATGATTCCGTCCTCCTCCAGCTCCACCTGCTGCTTCCCGGGGAGCCTGCAGTATCCGTCGAGGGAGCTCTCGAACCTCCAGTCGATTCCGAGGAGCTCGATCTTCTCGCCCTTCTCCTCCAGAGGGGAGTAGAAGAAGTCGAGGTTGAAGACGGGGCCGATGATGTACTGCTCCATCCTGGCGTGCTCGAGGAAGTTCTCCTCGATGACGCCCTGCGCGATGAGCTCGTTGGACTTCTCCACGAACTGGTCGTAGTCCTTCGCGGTGAAGAACCCCCTCTCGAGCTTCTTCACCTTGTGGTGAACCTTGATGATCGTGAGTCCGTCGATGTCCTCGGGCTTCTCGACCTTCTTGGGGAAGGGCATGCCGGCCTGCTCGAGGAGCCAGTAGTAGTCGCGCTCGTCTCCCCTCTCTTCGGACCTCAGGAGGTTCCTGCTTCCCACCATGGGGACGGCGAAGTCGTTCTCGACGGCGTCGATGCCGCAGTAGGACACGAAGGACCTGTTGGGGACGAACAGGACGTTGTTGTCCATCAGGTTCCTCTGCACCTCGGGCTTGAGGATGCTGTTGAACTTGTCCAGGACGACGGGCTCGTCGACAACCCCTCTTATGAGGTTGCCCTGCGGGTCCCTCTGCGCCCTGAAGTATTTGGAGAACGTAGCGTCCCTGCCCTGCTGGCATACGGCGACGGTCCTGAATCCCTCGGAAACGGCTCCGTCACAGGTGTCGAGGGCAGAGTGGGAGGCGATAACACCTACTTTGGCCTCCTTGAGGTTGTACTTCTCAAGGTTGCCGAGTACCTCGTCTCTGCTGATCATGTGAATCACTGGCTAGGCCATCTACTCCGTTGTAATAATAACTTCGCGCGCGCGG
>CASFMM010000030.1:18300-20201 GCA_949295765.1 uncultured Methanomassiliicoccales archaeon
TACTCTGTTGCATAATTAACCGACCACAACTCCGTTGCCAGTGATTTGCAGAATCGAGGCTCTGATGCCCTTGTGGATGTTGAACGCCAGGGTCTTGAAGAAGGTCTCACGCACCATCCCGTCCTGTGATGTCGCGTCGATGCACTCGCTGATGACCCGTTTGAAGTCCGAGAAGGTGCATTCGATCTTCCATCTCAACCCGTAGCCAGATTTCTCCACCCATTCGTTGTAAGGCATAGAGCACCACTCGACGGCTGCACGGCCTCTGGCCATGCAGCCGTTGGACTTCGGGACGGTGCTCGACAGAAATCTCACGACAAATGCGACGCCGTGCTCCACGGTGTCCTTCCAGTTCTCCACCCCGTGGTAGGCGGCATCGGCGTAGATCTCGCCGATGCCGTGACCGGCGTTGAACGCCAGCTCCGTGAGGAGGGGAAAGGCGACGGTGTCGCCGAACTTCTCCTCCGTGAGCACCCAGGCGATGATCTCGTTGGTGTCGATGTCGACGAGGCAGTGCAGCTTGAGCCAGCCCCTGTACTTTGGACCTACCTTCCACTTGGTCATGCGCCACAGCGTGGTCTTGGAGAGGTTCAGTCCGGTGGAGTCTATGGCGCATCTTCTGATGCGGTCGGAGACGTCGACCCTGACGTATCTGGCTATGACGCGGGCGTCCTCGGGCGGAGCCCCGAGGACCCCCGTCGCCGCAAGGATGTCGGAGCGCTTCTTCAGGGTGCTGTAGTCCGGGAAAGGGTACCCGTGGCTCTTCAGGAACCCGGCGGCCAGGCCGGCCGCCTTCCTGAAGTCCAGGTCGAGGTAGCTCATGATGAGCGAGATCCAGAATATCATCGAGTCGGTGAACCTGAACGGAGCGCCGACCTTTCCCTGGTTCATCGCAGCCAGCTCTTCTTCGAAGCCCTCGATCCATGAGAGGTCGAACAGGCACATGGCCGTCTCGAAGGCGGCCTTGTTGTTGGCTTTCACCTCTTCCCTCGTCGGTGGCCTGGGAGGCTTCGCCTCCCTGGCGACCGGGGGTGCTCTGATGTCCGTGACCTTGTTTTTATCCTTCTTCGACCTATACCTCTCTGCCATCCGATCGACCTCGGGTGGCCTCCCCCGTTGATTTTCCACGTCTTGGGGGGAGTACCGCTTTTTTTTTGTGAACGGCTGGAAGCGATTCCCATCGCCATGCCTTTTCGTGTTTGAATTATAATCAAACGCTTTGCGTTTGATATATATTCAAACCATAAAAAACGTTCGAAAGAAACCCCGAGAAAACCGAAGAAATGCCGTGAGAAAGCTTGAAAAAGGGAAGATCCGGGCTGGTTTGCAGCCAGGAGTTAATTATTCAACAGAGTACCCCTTCCTCCGTGGCATGATCGACGCCGCACTGCTCTGGGTCATAGTGGGCGGGTTCCTGGAGCCCGTCTGGGTCGTGGGACTGAAGAAGTACAACGACACCCGCAACCTCGCCTGGGGCGCGTTCGCGGTCGTCTTCATGATAGTCAGCCCCTGCTGCCTGGCCTTCGCCATGGGGTCCATCTCCGTCGGCGTGGCGTACTCCATCTGGACCGGCATCGGTGCGGTCATGACGGTCATCGCCGGCGTCGTGCTGTACAAGGACAGGATAGACCGCATGAAGGTCCTCTTCATATTCCTGATCATAGTCGGCGTGGTCGGTCTCGAGATGTCGTCGGAGGTGGTGCTGTGAACACAGCCTGGCTCTGGGTCCTCCTGGGAGGGGTCTTCGAGACCGGATGGGCCGCGGGGATGAAGATGTCCCAGCAGTTCACCGACATCCCGTGGACGGTGGCCACCCTGATCATGATCGTCATCAGCACCCTGCTCCTGAACAAGGGGCTGAAGTCCGGGCTGCCCATGGGCCCCTGCTACGCCGTGTGGGT
>CASFMM010000031.1 GCA_949295765.1 uncultured Methanomassiliicoccales archaeon
ATTCACAAGGTGATCGAATGGAGAAGAAACAGATGTACGCCGCGGTTGCGGCCATCGTCATCATCGTCGCCGTCGTGGCCGTCGCCGTGTGGTACATGGGCAACGACAACGGCGGATCGGACGAGTCCGGAGAGACCGGAGACACATACTACGTCTATCTTGATGGAATGGATGACGCGAACGGATGGCACACTGGAACAGGGGAGACACCTTACGAGGGTATCACAGACGCGTTCGAGAACGACAGCATCGGGTATGAAATCGGTGAGAATGGCTGGGTGTCCTCCATCGCTGGGTTCGCCTATGATGGAACCAACGGCTTCGGCATCTTTGTCTACACGTCCACGGACCTCTCCAATCCCTATGTTGGATATTTCTGTGCTGGACCGGTTCTGGCGGATGTTACCGGAAACATCATCTACATCAGCTATGGTCCATATGACGCAAATTACAACAACATCCTGAATCCCGAATCGACCACATCCGGATTCATGTCTGAAGGTCCCTTTGCGACCGCTTAAACCTTTATGGCGGGAGCACCATCCCGCCACCCTTACCTATCAAAGGTGCACCAGATGGATGACCGGTCCCGCGTAACGCTTTCTATCGCCATAGTCCTGGCAGGGATAATCCTAGCCGTGGCTGCGGGATCGCTTGTATCAGAGGCCGAGACCGACCAGGCGAAGGGCACAGTCATAGACTACGGCGACCGCGACACGGTGTGGACCGAGACCGACATCCACGCGTATCAGAGCACGCAGGAGCTCCTCGAGCACGCCTGCGAATCCAACGGTCTGGCTCTGGTCCAGGATGACGGAGGGGACATCGTCAGCATCGGTGACGTCGTCAGCTCGGATGGTTCCGAATGGGGGCTCTGGGTAGTCTACCCGGGATCCATCGAATGGGTCCATCTGGACGCACCCTACACCCAGGACCCGTCCGAGTTCACCATCACGTCCTGGTCCTACGTGGCCGAGGGGGAGGAGCCGACCGTCGCCGTGGACTACTCCGGGAACCCGATCTACGGGTACCAGCAGAAGCTGAGGGTCGTCTCCCTGTCCCCGTCCATCACGGAGATCCTCGGATCGGTGAAGGCCGAGAACATCATCGTAGGCGTCGATTCGTACTCGGATCATCCGCAGTCCGTCGTGGACGCGGCCCGCTCAGGCAAGATCGCCACGGTCGGAACCTACACAAGCCCCAGCTTCGAGCTGATCATGGGCACGAACCCCGACGTGGTCTTCGCGGACTCCTCCCAGAGGTCGCATTCCGTCATGATGGAGCAGCTCAGGAGCACGGGGGTGGATTCGGTCCTGCTCTATCCCGGCGAGGACCTCGAGAGCATCATGGACAACATATTCATCGTGGGCACGGTCATCAACTACGAGCTGGCGGCCGAGGAGGTCATCCAGGACACCTACGAGGTCATCGACCTCCTGGCCGGGCACGTGTTCACCCCGGAGGCGGGAGGGAACGTGGACCTCATGATCTCCCTGGAGCCGGACATAAGCCCCTGGGTATCGGGCTCCGGCACCTACCTGAGCAGCATATCGGGGCTGTTCAACTCCACGAACGTGTTCTCCGAATGGGGCGGCTGGGTCCATGTCACGTCGGACAGGGTCCCCCACGCCAATCCGGACAAGATAATCATAGTCACATCGGAGTACTCCGCCACCCAGGCGGAGTACGACTACCTCTATAGCAACCTCCCCGCCCAGTGGAAGGACACCGAGGCGTGGAGGAACGGAGAGGTGTACGTCATCTGCGAGAGCGCCGCGGACATGGTCCAGCGCTTCGGCCCAAGGACCGCGCAGGTGGCCGAGCTGGTGGCGATGATACTGCACCCGAAGGCCTTCGACACGGAGGTGCCGAAGATCATCGGGGACGGTTACGAGCAGTATCTCAGCTACAGCAGCTACATGGGATACGACTGAGGTCGGAAGATGAACGGAAAGGCACTTGCATCCATGGCGGTCGTAGCCGTCCTGCTCATGACGGCGGTCCTCGTCCCCACGCCCGCGGAGGCGTCGGGGGGCACGGACGTGCTGTTCGACGAGGGGAACGGCTCGACGCAGTGGGTTCAGGCGGATGGAGCCACGGTCGGGGACACGGTCTCCGACGCGCTGGTCGGTCTCGGCATCGAGTTCGCTGTCGAGGACGGAACGATATCCGTGGACGGGGTCTCGTCGAGGACCGTCGGATCGGAGGACACGGGTGGAACCATGACGGAACCGGGCTCCACCGGACTGACCGTCACCTCCGAATGGCACGTGTTCTCGTGGAACGGAGGGTCATGGCAGGAGGTCGCGGACCTCGGCACGGCATCCGACGGCTCCCCGTTGGCGCTGGCATTCTACCCGGACGGTGTGGTCCCAGTGGCGACCCCGGAGGAACCGTACGCCATGACGATGTCGAGGGGAGACTCCGCCAATTCCGCCTCCTTCGATGCCACCTACTCCTCGGACAGGGAGTACGAGGTCACCTGGACGGACTCCGGCACCGCCCACGCGACGACGCTGTACGCCGGAGGATACATCTTCCAGAAGTACGGCGTGGACTCCAGCGGCAACGCGAGGCTGGTGTGCATAGACGCGGACGCGGGTCCGGACGCCGGCTACGTGTGGGAGTTCGAGTTCATAAGCGGCTCCAACTACGAGTCCTCGACCCCGCTGATCGTCGGCGAGCACATCTACGTCGCCACGATGACCGGCTACATCTACAAGATCCCCCTGTACGAGGGGCCTGGAGAGGGGAACTCGAACGTCACGTCCATCGGCGGGGTGTCCTACTCGGAGGCCCGTCCGGTGGACTCGTTCATAACCGATTTCGAGGTCGGCACCACCTATGACTCCGGATTCTCATCCATGGTCTACGATTCCGGGGCGATCTACGTCACGCATTCCAACGGGATGGTGTACTGCTTCGACGGAGACCTGAACCTGATCTGGTCTCAGATGCTCAACGGCAGCACGTACCTCGTGGCTCCCACGGTCTATGACGGGTACGTGTTCACGGGGGCCCTGGACGGCTTCCTGTACGTCATGGACTCGTCGGACGGCACCATGCTCGCCGACGAGATGATCGCGCAGTACAGGTACCAGGCAAGGGTCTACGGCGGTGTGGGGCAGGTCGCGGTCCAGCCCACGTCCACGGGCACGTACAGCCTGTTCTTCACCTTCTCGGACGGCCTCGGCATGAGCCAGCTGAACTGCGGGATCGCCGTCTACGAGTTCAGCCCCGACGGCAACGTCCTGGTGGAGAGGTACAGGAACGAGGATGTCGGCGACCTCGGAAGGTACATCATGCCGGTCGAGACCGCGGGCTTCCGCGGCGTGTACTTCGTCGCATCCCCGGACACGGGGACGAACCTGTATCGCATGGATGCGGCGGGCAACCTCGAGGTCATGACCGAGGGGCTGGCCGAGATCCATTCCGCACCTGTGCTCGTCAACGGTACGTACCTCTACCTCGTCAGCTATTCCTCCGCCGACCCCATCTACCAGATATCCGTGGACGGCACCATCGTCGGGACCGCGTCCTGTCCCTCCGGCATCCGCAACTTCAACATGATCCCTGTGCTGGTCCTGGGGGACACGGTCTTCGGCGGCACGGACTCCGGGATTTACCGTTTCGACGGCGCGTTCCCGGCCTATGTCGCACCCAGCACGGAGCAGGGCCAGCCGGTCATCCTCATCATAGCGGAGATCCTGGCGGCGGTCCTGATCGCGCTGGCGGCCGTGTACGCCATCCTCAGGGCGAAGGGTCACGAGAGGCCCTTCGCGTACCTCAAGTCGTCCTTCCTCCACTACCTGTACGGGGAGGACCAGTCCCACAACACGAGGAACAGGCACAGGCTCAAGTTCGTCATAATCGTCGGTGCGGTGTTCACGTTCCTCTCGTTCACACTCTGCCTCTGCATCGGTTCGACATCGGTGGAGAACCCTGTGGAGGCCTACTCCGCGCTGTTCTCGGCCATAGCCAAGGGCGGCGTCGGGCTCGACTCCCTGGAGACCACGATCTACGTGTCCAGGCTGCCCCGCACCATAGCCGCTCTCGCGGTCGGGATCGGGCTGTCCGTGGCCGGATGCGTGTACCAGGCCATCATCAGGAACCCCCTTGTGGACCCCTACATCATGGGGGTGTCCTCGGGTGCGGGCGTGGCGGCGATAGCCGTCATAGCCTTCGACTTCACGTTCTTCGGGATGTTCTCGTCCCATTCCATATTCCTGACGGCGATCACCGCCTGTATCGGCGGGCTCATCGCCTTCGCGTGCACCATGCTGCTGGCAGAGAAGTCCGGCGGCTCGGCGATCAACTACGTCCTGTCGGGAGTGGTGATCGGGCTGGCGTTCTCCGCCGTGCAGACCATAATGCTGACCATGGCCGGCAACAAGCTGAGCAACGCGCTGTCCTGGCTGTACGGGTCCTTCGCCGAGGTGACCTGGTCCCAGGTTGGGATAATCGTGTTCCTGGCGGTGTTCCTGTCCCTGGTGCCGCTGATATGGGCCAAGGAGCTGAACCTCGTCCTGCTGGGCGAGGACCAGGCCCGCCAGATGGGTCTGAACGTTAGGCGCTTCAACAGGTGGATGCTGATCCTGGCATCGATCCTGACATCTGTCTGCGTTGCGTTCTGCGGCGTCATCGGATTCGTCGGTCTGGTCATCCCGCATCTGTGCAGGATGCTCTTGGGAAGCGACCACAGGATGGTCCTTCCGGCGTCCATCTGCTTCGGAGGGGTGATGCTGATGCTCGCCGACCTCCTGGCCAGGACCGGGTACTACGGCATGGAGCTGCCCGTCGGCGCCATCACGACCGTCATAGGCATACCCGTGTTCGCATATCTTCTGATCAAGAGGGGGAGGATGTATGATGGATGAGGTCCCGCTGCTGGAGCTCCGCGACGTCGAGAAGACCTACGAGGACGGCTACAGGGCCGTGCGCGGGGTGTCCTACAAGCTCGGTCCGGGGCAGCTCGTGGGTCTGATCGGACCCAACGGCTGCGGCAAGACAACGATGATGAAGTGCATCAACAGGATGCACGACCCGACGGCCGGCGACATCCTCATAGACGGGGAGTCGGTCCTCGACAAGACCCCTGGCGAGATAGCCAGGAAGGTGGCGAACGTCCCGGCGGAGCTCAGGGGCAGCTTCGGCCTGACCGTGTTCGAGACGGTGATGCTCGGCAGGTACCCCTACCTGAAGAACGTCTGGTGGGAGCCGAAGGAGGACGAGGACATGGTCATCGAGGCCCTGGAGAAGTTCGGGGTGGCGCACCTAAAGGACCGCGCCGTTGGGGCTCTCTCGTCCGGCGAGAGGCAGAGGGTCCTCATCGCCAAGGCCTACGTCCAGCAGCCTAGGCTTATGCTCGTGGACGAGCCCACGTCCCACCTGGACATGAAGTACAAGCTGGATGTGATGGAGTACCTCAACGCCATGGTCAAGAAGGACATGACCGTCCTGGTGGCGGAGCACGACATATCGCTGATGGCCAGGTACTGCGACACGTGCATCATCATGAGGAAGGGCGAGATCGTCGGCATGGGCGATCCGAAGAAGGTCATCACCCCGGAGCTCATAGAGGATGTGTACGAGGTCAGCGCCTCGGTCGGCTTCGATGACGACGGCGAGCTGTTCGTCCTGCCGAAGAGGTATGTCCGCGGACACGACACACTTTAAGAACGTCATGAGGATGGGGTCGTCATGGTCAGATGCGTCCGTGTGCCCAAGCGCGAGGGGGAGCAGGTGCGCTCCGCGTTGTTCGCAGAGGGCATGCTGGACCTCGGGGCCAGGATCCGCGCCGAAGGCGACTTCCTGCTGATCCCGGTGCTGTGCGAGTCGTACGGGGATTACGAGGTCGTGGACGCGGACATGGCGGTCCAGGAGCAGCGCCCGACGGACTACCGCGAGGTGGCGGACGTCCCCGAGGACCTGAGGGAGCATCTGCCGTCGTCCTTCGACGTAGTCGGGGACGTGGCCATGATCAAGCTCCCCGACGAGTTGAAGCCTTACGCGACGCAGATTGGCGAGGCCCTCCTGAGCGTCAACCACAGCATACGCATAGTGTTCGAGGACCACGGGGTCAAGGGGGAGTTCAGGATCCGCGACCTGGAGAGGATCGCCGGCGAGGGAACATCGGAGACCGTCCACAAGGAGTTCGGTGTCAGGCTCTACACGGATCCCGCCCGCGTGTACTTCAACCCCCGCCTGAGCAGCGAGAGGTCCCGCATAGCGCACCTCGTGAGGGACGGCGAGACGGTCATAGACATGTTCGGAGGGGTCGCCCCGTTCGGGACTGTTATGTGCCGTCTGGCAAGGCCGAAGGTCGTGTATTCGATAGACCTCAACCCCGATGCGGAGCACTTCGCGAGGATGAACGCCGAGAGGAACCACATCTCCAATCTGAACCCGATGACTGGAGACTCCTCTGAACTGGTGTACGGCCTTCCGATGGCCGACCGCATCATCATGAACCTCCCGCAGATCGCGGACAGGTTCCTGCCGATCGCTCTGGACAGGCTGGAGCACGGCGGGATCATCCACATGTACAAGATAATCGAGAGGGAGGACTTCCCGCCGTTCCTCGATGGGCTGGTGGCCGACGCGGCGGCCAGGGGTCACGAGATATCCATAGAGCATTCGGAGCTCAAGACGTACTCCCCGACGATGAGCGTCTACTCCCTGGACATCTCGAAGGTTTAATGGTGTTTGTCCGCCGGTGCACACCGCCGGCGGGGTTTTTCAGGTCTCGGCCTCGAGGATCTCCAGACCTCTGAGTCCGAACACCTCCGGACGCAGCATCTTCGTCCTCAGCTCGCACTCGCGTCTGAGGGTCTTGAAGTCTACCGTAGGCGATTTGTAGCGTTTGACGGCGTCCCACATGCATTCCGTCACCACGCAGTGCCAGACAGTCCCGAGCAGCTGGCCGGGGATCACCTTCTTCGTCTCCGCATCCGCCAGGATCCTGGCGTACTCCTTGTCGACCAGGTCCTGCGTGACGTACCTCAGGGCCATCTCGTGCTCCGTGCTGCTGGTCCCGTCGTGCTTCTCCTCGTACCTGTTGCCGCGGGACGCGACCTTGAACACGCAGAAGCTCCTGTTGAGCACCTTCGCCCAGTTCGTCCTGCCGTACCTGTTGACGAAGCCGTACCTCTTCACGACCACGCCCTCTCCGCACCCCGCACCCTCGGCAACCATCCAGGTGTTCTCCTCGTCGGCCAGGCGCTCGAGGTCCTTCAGACCGGGACGGTCCAGGACCGCCAGGGGAGGGATGTACTCGATTCCGTAAGCGTCCAGGATGGGGGCGTACTCCTCGAACGGGATGTACTGCCTCCCGTCGCATCTCAGCTCCCTGCCGTTTCCCCAGCTATACACGGCATTGAGGTCCTCCGCGGTCACGTCGAAGACGAACCACCTGTTCCAGGTCTCGGGACGGTACGACCTGACGGTGTGGGGGACCATCCACTCCCCGTAGAGGCGGATCCCGGGGAAGTCCTTCAGGAACCTCCCGATCTCGGGATGGTTCTCCACGAACACCGCGAAGGGCTCGGGCGGCTGTATTTCCTTGTTCCTGCTCATGGTGCGGACCTCTCCGTCCTCGGAATAGGCGCACATGTTGGAGCCGTCCATCTTGGGGAAGATGTGGCAGACTCCGTCGAGGAGCCCGTCCGTCTCGTCGGCGTCGATGCGTTCCACATGCTGATACCTGACAAACATGTCTTCTTTCACTCCTCGGCCTCATCATCGGCCGTGAGGGCGCCTTCAGATACGTCATGTATTTGAACAATTGCATCGAAACAAGTCTTTTCAGTCAGAGTTGTCGGAAATCAATAACGTCTGGTAACTACAACTGTCGGAAAACAATTTATACACGGACGGTGACGGAACGTCATGGCCTACATCGTCCGCATCGTCAAGGGCAGGTACGAGTACCTGTACGAGTGCCGCAGCAGAAGGGTGGAGGGGAAAAGGAGCCCCGTCTCGGAGCGCATCTTCATCGGACGCGTGGATCTCGAGACGAGGGAGTTCATCCCCAAGAGCTACGTAGTCAAGGGGATGCTGGACGTGGAGAGGCTGGAGGTCACGGGCAGGCCTCTGCCCAAGGTGCCCTCCTGCTATCTCCCGATGAAGGGCGAGATCACTTCTTGAGCGGATCCAGTGTGATCCCGGTCTGGCCCTGGTAGTTCCCGCTGCGCTGGGCGTAGTCCTTAACGGTCTCGGAGTTGAGCGTCTCCATGACCATCTGGCAGAACCTCTCGCCTATCGGGATCTCGACGGGGTCGTCCGTGGCGTTGTAGGCGCCGAGCGTGAGGGTCCCCTCGAACCCAGCGTCGATCTTCCCGAACGCGCCGATGACGCCCTTCCTGATCCAGGTGGTCCTGAGCCACAGCTGGGCGCAGATGTCGCCCGCCATGCGGACCCTCTCGATCGTCGAGACGTAGAACATTGTGCGCGGAGGGATGGTGACCACACCCTCCCTCTTGATCTCCGGGTCGCCGCGGACCGAGATCTCCGCGATGCGGAGGTCGTAGCCGTTGGGGGTCAGCCCTCTCTCGCTGAAGTCGCTGATGCCGATGTACCCGGTCATCAGGCTCTCCATGATGTCCCTGTCGGATAGGATTCCCATGGGCCCCGGATTGGCGACATGATTTATAGGGTATCCTCGGATTCGGTGGCATGATCGTACCCCGCTTCATCAGGAAGGGAGACAAGCTCGGCGTCACCGCACCGTCCTTCGGTGTGAACGACCCTCTGGATGCCAACAGGTTCTCCAGCGCGAAGGCGAAGCTCTCCGCCATGGGGTACGGGGTCGTCGAGACGCCGGACGTCTACACCGCCGACGACACCGGGAGGTCCGCTCCGGCGCAGCAGAGGGTGGACGAGCTCGTGTCACTCCTGGAGGACCCGGAGGTCTCGTGCATCTTCTCAGCCAAGGGAGGGGACTACCAGTTCGAGATGCTCCCCATCATGGACTGGGACGCCTACGAGTCCAATCCCAAATGGTTCCAGGGCTACTCCGACAACACCACGCTCATGTTCAAGATGACCGCGGAGCACGACGTCGTCACGGTCTACTGCGGCAACTTCGGTGATTTCGGAATGGAGCGGTGGCACCCCAGCCTGGAGCAGAACCTGGAGTTCCTGGAGGGTGCGAGGTCGTCCCAGGGGTCTTTCCCGTTCCATGCCACCGACTTCGTCGACAGGGTCACAGGTCTCGAGTCATTCCAGGAGGACGAGCCGACGGTCTGGGGGTCTTCCGCGGGGGACTGCAGGTTCTCCGGAAGGCTGATCGGCGGGTGCATGGACGTCCTGGAGTGGTTCCACGCCAAGGGCGCCGCGGACCCGTCCGGATTCGTCGAGAGGTACTCCGGTGACGGCATAGTGTGGTACATGGAGACCTTCGACATGACGGAGGACAGGATCCGCTCCATGCTCAGGGGCATGGAAAGCGACGGATGGTTCCGCGGATGCACGGGATTCGTCTTCGGGAGGCCGCTGTTCTACCACGGGGACGTCCCGTACAGGGACCTCGTCGAGGGCGAGCTGGCGCACCTGGAGGTCCCGGTCCTGACCGACGCCGACGTGGGCCACAAGGCGCCCAGGATGACGTTCGTCAACGGGGCGGTCTCGGAGTTCTCATACAGCGGCGGCGGGTGCGAGCTGAGATACGACCTCGGCCGCAGCTGACCGTGTCCTGTCTTAAAGACAGAGTCCGATACGTTCCCCATGAACCTTCCTCAGAAGGCCATGCTGGTGGCCATCGTGGCCATAGTCTGCGTCGGCGTGGTGTACACGCTGACATCCGACGGAGGGGACGAGCCATCCCGTTTCCACGACTGGGATCTGATGTCCCCCGATGACATCCCGGACATGTCGTACTCCGAGGCGGAAAGCGAGCTCTCGGAGATCATCGACGAGTTCACCCGCGAGGCGTCCGACGGCAACCTGAGCGTGCAGGCGACCTCCGGCTATGTGAACAGAATGAACGAGACGGTCAACGACGCCATGTTCGCATACAGCGAGTTCAGGTGGATGTACGACCGGGACCCGACGGGTCTGGCGGACGAGTACGTCGGATGGAGCAACTTCATCGCGCAGTGCAGCGACACCGTGGACGAGGCCCTCAGGGAGGTCCTCCGCGGACCCGGAGGCGACGCCCTCAGACGCGTCATAGGCGACGACAGGGCGGACTCCCTGCTGGCCGGGAGCTCCATGACCGAGGAGGAGAGGTCGCTCAGGCAGACTGAGAGCGAGATCGTCGCAACGTACTTCTCCACCGACCCCTCGGATACCGGCGCTCTGGGGACCCTGTACCTGGAGCTGATCGACGTCCGCAACCAGATCTCGGAGCTGAACGGATACGGCAGCTACGCGGACTACGCCTACCAGAGCCTGTACACGCGCGGATACTCTCCTGAGGACTCCGATCAGTTCAAGGAGATGGTCAGGGAGCTCGTCGTGCCCCTGTACGACACGCTGGCCGGAATGGACCCCCATGTAAGCTATGTCTATGCCGACGAGACCGGTCTCTTCGACGATGCCAAGGAGTTCATCCACGGGGTGTGTCCCGAGTTCGGAGAGCTCTACGACGCCATGGTAGAAGGGGACCTGATCGACTTCGAGGACCTGGAGTCTAAGAACAACATGGGGTACACGATGGTGACGATGGACGGCGGGGACATGTTCCTGTACATCTACAACAAGCCATACGGGAACTACAACGACATGACGACTCTCGTGCACGAGTTCGGCCATGCCGCCTCCTACGCGCTGTCGGGCCACATCAACCAGGACTACGATGTGGCGGAGATCTGCTCCCAGGGGCTGGAGGCGCTGTACGCCACGGGCCCGGGGTCACTGTACGGGACCCAGGGGGACGCGGTGCCCGCCCTCTTCCTGGAGACAATGCTCCTCTCCATGATCGAGGGATGCATCGAGGACGAGTTCCAGCAGAGGGCGTACGAGGGAGGGCTCTCGGACCCGGGAGAGCTCGACGCACTGTACGCCGAGATCGAGGCGGAATACGGCTACGAGTCGAAGTTCGAATGGTACGAGGTCACCCACAACTTCGACGCCCCGTTCTACTACATCAGCTACGCGGTGTCGGCTTTCAACGCCCTGGAGATCTTCGTGGACTCCCAGGCCGATTACGATGCGGCCGTGGACGAGTACCTGGACGTCATAGTGTCGCCTCTGGGGTACTCGGACCTGGTCGAGAGCCTCGGTATGTGCGACGCCTTCGACCGTGAGGACATGGAGTTCGTGCTCGACGGTGTTTCTACATGGGTCGGAGAGCACTCGGAACCTGTGCAGATGTTGTCTGTCGAGGCTTGAACCTCGGAAAACCCATTACCGCCCCACGGGGCGGAACCGTTCATCTCGATGGGATTCCCAGAGAAGCGATGGATGAAGAAGGGGATGGTGCAAGGGACGAGATTTGAACTCGCGGACCACTAAGGACTAGCCCCTCAAGCTAGCGTCGTTGGCCAGGCTTGACTACCCTTGCAGTAAAGGAGGGGATGGGAGTCCCCTTAATAAATTTTACGCCTTGTTGGCCCAGTAGTCCCTGCCCGCGCGGCCCATGGCCAGCACGTTCTCGTCGGGGCTGCTGATGGGGGTCTCGCATCCGGGTGCCAGGACGAATCCCCCGTCCTGTCCGGCCGCGTCTATGAGCCTGAACGACTCCTTGGTGATCTGCTCCGGGGTGCCGCTCATGACCAGCTCGACGGGGTCCAGGTTGCCCATGAGGGCTATGTCCCTCCCAGCGAGCTCCTTGGCCCTGTGGATGTCCACGGCGTGGTCGAAGCTCAGGCAGTCGGCATGGGTCCTCTTCAGGGGCTCGATGATGTTCAGCGTGTTCCCGCAGATGTGGACGAAGGTGGGGACGTCGTCGACGGCCTTCACGTCCTCCACGACCTTCCTGATGTGGTCCTCGGAGTACTCCGTGAACATGTCCGGGGAGATGATGTCGGCCGAGGACGTAGGGTCGGCCATCCACATGACGGTGGCTCCCGCGTCGATCATGCGCCTCTGCATGGCGGAGACCAGGTCGGTGACCTTCGTGATGAGCTTCTTGACGGTGTCGCCATCGCCGAACATGGTCGCCATGAGCATGTTCTCCACACCCATGCAGTATCCGGCGGTGGTGATGGGTCCCCAGGAGAGTCCGCAGACATGGAGGTCCTCGGGCAGGTTCCTGGATGTCTCCTCGAGGGCCTCGACGAACACCTTGGTGAATCCGGGGCACTCCTCGGCGGCGTACGGGTCGAAGACCGCGAGCTTGTCGATGTCCTCAGCGTTCTCCACCACATGTCCGGGCACCCTGCCGTAGTCGTCCTCGGGGAACCTGACCTTCATGCCCATGTCCTGGAACGGGACCTGGGAGTCCAGGATCGGCTTGACGAAGTCGGACTCGGTCTTCAGAGCGTAGTCTGTCGACACCTTCGCCGAGAGCTGGGGGTTCCATCTGGCCTCGTCGACCTTGTACCCGGCACTGCGGGCGGCGGTTACGAGCGCGAAGTTGTTGACAGGCGTCCTGTCGGTGGTTTCGAAGTTAAGTGCTGCTTCTACGCAGGCTCTGTGACCGGCATCCTTCATGTGGAACACTTCCATCGGGCGGAATGCCGAAGGTAAATAAAATCTGTGTCCGGTCTCAGATGCGGGACAGCACCCTGTCCGTGAAATCCTCGGTTGTCAGGGTCCCCCCGACGTCCGGGGTCCTCTCCCCAGCGTCGTAGGTCTCCTTCAGCGCCCTCACGATGGAGAGCGCCTCGTCCTTGCGCCCCATGTCGAACAGGGACATGGCGGCGGACGATATGGCCGAGGTGGGGTTGGCGTACCCCTTGGGCACGTCCTCGAAGGTCTTGTACAGGCCGGGGACGATGAGGTTGCAGTCCTCGCCCACGTACGCGATGGGTGTGAGCCTGTTGCCGCCCGTCATGCCCGCCATGATCCCGGCGGCCACGTTGCTGTAGAGGTCGGCGCAGACGATGTAGTCGAACTCCTTCGGGTCCCTGACGAACTTCGACGCCCAGTACTGGATGTTCCAGTGGCAGGTGCGGAACGCCGAAGGGTCGAAGAGCGAGTCGAACGCCTCTGAGAACATGTTGCTGGAGTCGGGGAAGAGGGTGTCCTGCGTGACGCAGACGACGCTCCCCCTCCCGCTGAGCTCCAGGTCCGTAAGCGCGCGGGCCATCATCCTGCTGTAGGACGAGGACCTGATGTACTTGCTGATGGTGATCCCGTCTATGTCCCTGCTCTCCACGATGTCGCTGCCGACGGTCATGTTGCTGGCCCAGAGCGTGATGTCCAGCCCCGGGACCCCCAGGTCGTCGGAGAGGGTGCGGAAGCACCTCACTATGGCGTAGAGGTCCAGGCTGACCTTCAGGCTCTTCAGGGGGTTGACGGTCTTGCCGCCCTCGTCCCTGTAGTCCTTGACCGGGCCGCAGATGACGTTCCCGCACTCCCTGACCAGGTCCGTCGTGTCGTGGGGCAGGAGCTCCCCGGTGCGTTCGTAGGCGGCGAAGCCTATGTCGCCGCGGACGATCTCGACGTCGCTGGTGGCCATGGATATGGTCCTCTCGGCGGCAGGCATCGATGATGGACGGGCCGTAGCCGTCCCCGGGGAGCAGAAGGATCCTGTCCATGTCAGAGCAGCCTCTCGGCGAGTCCGGCGTAGATCAGGGGGAGGCTGATGGTGGCGTCGCCCTCGACGGTCATCTTCTTGGCATCCTCCTTGACCTTGCCCCAGGAGACGGCCTCCCTGATGCGGGCGCCGGACAGGGATCCGTCGTACTCCTCGGCGGTGGTCAGGTAGATGCAGTAGTCCAGTCCTCCGCGGAACTGGTTCCACCAGATCACGTGGTGCTTGGAGATCCCTCCTCCGATGATGATGGCTCCGGTGAACTCGGCGTCGTTGGTCATCTCGGACAGCATCTGCTCGTCGCCGAACAGGTCGATCCTCAGCTTCCTGTGCATCTGGTAGTACATCCAGAGCTGGCATCCGAAGGATCCGTCGGTGATCCCGGGGACGACGATGGGGACGTTGTGCTTGTGGCACTGGTACAGGAGGGAGTCCTCGTTGTCCAGCCTGGCACCCACCTGGTCGATGATCTCGTGGGTGGTGAGGGACTGGGTCTCGGCGAAGATCTCGTCGAACATGGGGAGGAGGTTGTCCTCGAGGACGACCCCGTAGCAGGAGTCGGGGACCAGGACGTTCCCGAGCCTGCTGATCTCGTACTCGTCCCTGAGCATGGCGTCGTCCATCATGAAGTCGCCCTTGTAGTACTGGGCGAAGGTCCTGGACAGGTCGTGGTCGAGGGTTCCGCAGGTGGTGATGATCAGGTCGATCATGTCGTTCTTGACCATGTCCACGATGACTCCGCGGGTTCCGGTGGCCATGATGCACGCGGGGAAGGAGAGGATTCTGAGGCAACCCTCCTTCTTGATCATGGCCTCGGCGATGTCGGTGGCGTCGGCCAGCTTCTGGGCGGTGAATCCGCCCGCGCGGCCCATGGCCCTGAGCATCTGGTCCACGGTCATGCCTTTCGTTACCTTGATGTCCTCAACGGGGATGAGTTCGAGTTTCTCTGACATGTTTGTCACTGGGGCGGGCTAGTGGGCGCTTATTAAAGAAGGTTTGGGAAGAACTCCCAGAAACATGTGCCGCGGGCCGGGACTTTGGCGGGTATCCGCTCTGAAACCGAGCCGTATATAAACGGAAGAGACGATTAGGATATCATTGTGATACCATGACCGTCGTGTCCATAGTAGCGAGTCCGAGGAGAGGGGGAGCCGGCGACACCATAGCCGCGCAGGTGGAGGCCGGCGCCAGGTCCGCAGGCAGGGACGTGGTCCGCTTCAACCTCAACGACATGAAGTCCTTCAGGCAGTGCCAGAACTGCGAGGCGTGCAAGAACAACGGCGGGACCTGCGTCCTGAATGACGATGTCTCGCCGATAATAGACGCCATCCGCGAGGCCGAGGGCGTGGTGCTGTGCACGAACATCAGTTTCAACGAGACGAACGGGCTGTTCAAGCTGTTCCACGACCGCATGTACGTGTTCCTGGACATGAACGCCACAACCATACTCCCGAAGGGGAAGAAGCTCGTCACCGTGGTCACCGCCGGTCTGGACGACACCAGCGCCGAGAGGGTGTCGAAGAGCATCGAGAAGGTGATGTCGGAGCACTTCTTCTTCGAGCCCGTAGGCAGGATGACGTACCTCACATGGATGATGCCCAAGGAGTCCCCGATAGACGAGGGCGTCCTGAAGCAGGCTTACGAGATCGGGACGAGGCTCTGATCCTCAGAGTCCCAGAACGTCCCTGACGCGTGCGTAGACCTCGTCGGGGGTGCCGTTGGCGTCCACAACGGTGATGGCCTCGTCGGCGGTCAGCATCCTCGACCTGACGCTCTGCATCGACTCCAGGTTCTCGAACATCTCCTGCTCCTCGCCCCTGGTGCCGATGCGGACCAGGGCGTTCGACGGGTCGACGTCCAGAACGATCGTGGTGTCCGGATCGGGGAGTACAGCCCTCAGTATGCCGTGGACGATGCTGGAGGTCCTGCCGTCCAGATAGTAGGCGGAGAGCGTGTACCTGACGGCTATGACATGGTCGCCCCTGCGGACCCTCCATCCCGTCGACAGGATGTCGAGGAACAGGAAAACGGCGGAGGACGTCTTGGCGGCCCTCCCGTGGCCGAGCAGGGACCTCCTCGCCAGGCGGCCCCATCTGCCGTCCCCGGGATGCTCCCTGACATGGATCCGCATCCCGTCGGATTCCAGGTCCGCGGCGAGAGCCTGGGCTACGGTGCTCTTCCCGCTGCCGTCCAGTCCGTCTATAGCCACGAACATTGACCGCAAGACAGGAATTTCTTATAAAGCGGTTGCGACGATTCCGGGTCCATGACAGTCATGGCTAGGGACAGGGAGTACGACCAGCTGCTGGAGGACGTCAGGGGCAGGAAGGTCCTGGTATGGACCTGCAACACATGTGCCAGGCTGTGCAACATCGGCGGACAGGAGGCGGGGCAGAGGCTCGCGGACAGGCTGTCCGGGGACGGGGTGGAGGTCGCCGGATGCGTCTCCAGCTCCGCGCCGTGCTTCATGTCCAAGGCGGACAGGATGGCGGCCTCCGTCGAAGGTGACTACGACCTGGTCGTGTCCGTCAACTGCGACATGGGGGCGAGGAACGCCGCCGAGGCCACGGGGAAGGAGGTCCTGAACCCGGTGGTGACTTTCGGCACAGGGTATATCGACAGGAACGGCAGGAACCGCCTGGCGACGATCGTGTGCGGAAAGACCGTGTACGACGAGGATGCGGAGGAGGTCGCCAAGCGCAACGGCCTCTGGATGTCGCCGTTCGTCTGAACAATCATTATTTCCTTCGTGGTCGGTTCGCATCGCATGGCAATCTGTTTTAAGTACGCCTTCTGCACCGCGCGCGGCGAGATCACCGAGAACGTCTTCGTCTCCCCCAACGACGCGGAGATGTGGGCCACCCGCCTCTCGGAGGACAACCCCGGGACCCTGTACATCTACGACGAGGACTGCTGGGTGCCCGACATGGTCTTCGGGCTTCCGGACGACGACCTCTCGGTCGTGGCGCGCGGGATGGCCTTCGTCAGCGCCGTCAAGGGCGGCGACTACGCCGGTGCGCTTCGCGACTACATCGGGTGCGAGGAGCTGCCGGAGACCGTGAAGGAGACGCTCCTGTCCGAGATCTCCGACGAGTGAACAGTTCCAAAAATCTGATTTTAAGGTGGGATGGGGGCATGCCCCATCCCGTTTTCACATCGCGATCAGGCGATGAACAGGACAGCTGTGACCAGACAGATGGTGGACAGCAGCTTGACCAGGACGTGGATCGAGGGACCGGCGGTGTCCTTGAAGGGGTCTCCGACGGTGTCTCCGACGACGGCAGCGGCGTGAGCGGGGGATCCCTTTCCGCCGTGGTTGCCCTCCTCGATGTACTTCTTGGCG
>CASFMM010000032.1 GCA_949295765.1 uncultured Methanomassiliicoccales archaeon
CGGCTTCTCGGTGACGGGCTTATCGGGGAAGATCTTGATCCAAACCTTACCGCCACGCTTGGTGTAACGGGTCATGGCGATACGGGCGGCCTCGATCTGGTTGCTGGTGATCCAGCTGGGCTCAGTGGCCTGCAGGCCCCAGTCACCGTAGGTGACGACATTGCCGCGGCTGGCCTTGCCCTTCATGCGTCCGCGGTGGACGCGGCGGTATTTGACGCGCTTAGGCAGCAGCATTACTGAGCGCCTCCTTCCTTAGGAGCATTGGCCTGACCGGCGGGGCGGGGGCCACGATTGTTGAAGTTGCCCTGGCCGGCGGGGCGGGGGCCGCCCTGGCGGTCACGGTTGAACCCGCCCTGGCGGTCGCGGTTGAAGCCGCCCTGGCGGCGGTCGCCGTCCCGGCGGTCACGGCGGGGACGGTCCCGGCGCTCACGTCCTCGCCGTAGGGTTTGGAGGCGTCCATGATGAACCTGAGGGGCAGGGGGAGCCACCAGGTCACACCGCTCAGCAGCGACATGTTCTCCCCGTAGTCATCGCACAGATTGCCCACGAGCGGCTCCTCGTGGTACTTCCAGTCCTTCCTCACCCTGGCGGGCACAGGCTCGTCGTAGATGTTGCAGGCGGTCACCATCAGCAGGGCGCCGAAGCCGTCCCAGTCGGGCCAGCCCGTGTAGTAGGGGCATCCGTCATCGTCGTTCCATCTGCCGTGGGACCCGCCACCGTCCCTCTCGAGGGACTCCAGTATGTAGTCCATCCACTCTCCGACGTCGTCTCTGTACAGCTCTGGGTCCTTCGGACCGAGGTCGTATTCGCTCCCGTCCGGACTCACCCTCGAGTATTCCTTGCCGTGATCCTCGGCGAACCTCTGGATGCTGGTCTTCCAGTCATTAGAGTAGTATCTGGTCAGGGTTCCCGCGTAGATGTCCAGTCCCATGTGGATCCGTCTCCATCCGGATGTAATGATCTCGGACCTTTTCAATTCCGCAGGTCGGGGAGGAGGGACGTATCGCACCGCGATGTGCCAGAACGGACGTCGAAGAACCTATTTATCGAAGTATCCCGGTCAAGGCCGAGGGCGGGATGACCGATTCCGTGGACGGAACGTGCATCGCGACCATATCAGGAACGGGAGGGACCGAATCGATGATTACCCTGGAACTGGAGACGACTTATCCCGACAGCAGAGTGGCCGAAGCCGTGATGAACGCCCTGGATCCCGACAACAAGGGCTACGTCTCCTCCGAGCTGCACGGATCCACCATAGTCTTCAGGATGGATGCCCAGTCGGCCGGCACCATGAGGAACACGGTCGACGACCTCCTCGCATGCCTGAAGGTGGCCGAGGAGTCGGTGGGACTCTCATCCGAGAAGGACTGAGTCCGGTTAGAACAAGGTAAAAACGGGGACCGGCCGGGCACATGACCCGACCGCCCCTCTGGTTTTCTCAGCTCTCGATTCCGAGGGAGATGGCCTTCCTGTTGTTGTCGAGCAGGAACGCCTTCTTGGCGGGGACGCTCTTCTGGAGTCCCAGGTCCAGGTTCTCCGCGGAGCAGAACCCGGTCTCCTTGAACAGCCTCCCGAGCATGACCATGTTGGCCGCTCCCTTGAGGCCGTTGTCCTCCGCGAGTCTGGACGCGTCGACGTAGACCACCTTGACGTCCGTCCTCGTGACCTTCTTGTGGACGATGGAGCTGTCGATGATGATCAGTCCGCCGGGGACCACGTCGTTCTCGAACTTCTCCAACGAGGGGAGGTTCATGACGACGAGCACGTCGGGGTTGACCACGAGCGGGGATCCGATCGCCTTGTCGGAGATGCAGACGCTGCAGGACGCGGTGCCTCCGCGCATCTCGGGACCGTAGGACGGGAGCCAAGAGAGCTCCTTGCCCTCCATCAGCGCGGCGTAGGCCATGACCTTTCCGGAGAACAGGATGCCCTGCCCTCCGAATCCCGCGAACAGGACGTTGAGGTCGCTCACTGCTCTCCCTCCCCGATATCCTTGTAGACCCCGAGCGGGTAGTACGGGAGCATGTTGTCCCTCAGCCACTGGATGGCGTCGGCGGGCGACATACCCCAGTTGGTGGGGCAGGTGGAGACGACCTCCACGATGCAGTAGCCCTTTCCGGCCATCTGGTACTCGAAGGCCTTCTTGATCGCCTTCTTGGCGGCCCTGACGTTCTTGACGCTGTCGACAGTCACACGCTCGGCGAGCGCGACACCGTCCAGGGAGGACAGGAGCTCGCACACCTTGATCGGGTTGCCGGCGGTCTTGACGTCCCTTCCGTAGGGGGTGGTCTGGGTGACCTGCCCGGGCAGGGTGGTGGGGGCCATCTGGCCTCCGGTCATGCCGTAGATGGCGTTGTTGATGAAGATCGCCACGATGTTCTCGCCCCTCGCGGCGGCGTGGACGGTCTCGCCCATTCCGATGGCGGCGAGGTCCCCGTCACCCTGGTAGGTGAACACGACGTTCTCGGGTCTGGCCCTCTTCACTCCGGTGGCCACGGCGGGTGCGCGGCCGTGGGGTGCCTGGACCATGTCGCAGTTGAAGTAGTTGTACGTGAAGACCGAGCATCCCACGGACGCCACTCCGACGGTCCTCCCCTCGATGCCGAGCTCGTCGATGACCTCGGCCACCAGCCTGTGCACGATTCCGTGCGTGCATCCGGGGCAGTAGTGGAACGGCGCGTTCGTCAGCGCGTGCGGCCTCTCTCCTTTCACTGTCATCACTGAACACCTCCGTTGATCCTGACGATCTGTTCGAGGACCTCGTTGGGGGTCGGGATCATACCGCCGGTACGTCCGAAGAACTCCACGGGGACCCTTCCGTTGACCACGAGCCTGACATCCTCGACCATCTGCCCCATGGACATCTCCACGGACAGGAAGGCCTTGGCGTGGCCGACGTGCTTCTCTATGAACTTCTCGGGGAAGGGCCAGAGGGTGATGGGCCTGATCATTCCGACCTTGATGCCCTGGGCCCTGGCCGCGTCGATGGCGGACCTGGAGACCCTGGACGAGGAACCGTAGGCGACGATGACGATCTCTGCGTCGTCGACCAGGTACTCCTCGGCCATCTGGTGGTTCTCCTTGATGACCTCGTACCTCTCATACCTGGCCTTGACCAGGTCCTCAAGCTCCTGGGGGTTGATGTACAGGGAGTTGACGACGTTGTGCTCCCTCTTGCCGCCGTGTCCGCTGACGGCCCAGTCCTTGGAGTCCTTGTCGGGCTCCTTGGCCTCGGGCAGGACGACGGGCTCCATCATCTGTCCGAGCATTCCGTCGGACAGGACCATCGCGGGCATCCTGTACTTGTCCCCGAGGTCGAAGGCGGTGGCGATCATGTCGACCGTCTCCTGGACGGTGGAGGGTGCGAACACGAGTATGTGGAAGTCACCGTGGGCGGTGGATTTGGTCGCCTGGAAGTAGTCCGCCTGGGAGGGCTGTATGCCTCCGAGGCCGGGGCCTCCGCGCTGGACGTTGACGATGAGGCAGGGGACGTCGGAACCTGCGAGGTAGGAGATCCCCTCCGCCATGAGACTGATGCCCGGGGAGGATGTGGACGTCATGACCCTGACTCCTGCGGCTCCCGCTCCGAGGACCATGTTGATCGATGCCACCTCGGACTCGGCCTGCAGGTAGACTCCGTCGATCTTGGGCATCCTCTTGGACATGTAAGCCGCCACCTCGGTCTGGGGGGTGATGGGGTATCCGAAGAAGTGCCTGCAGCCAGCGGCGATCGCCGCCTCGGCGATGGCCTCGTTTCCCTTCATGAGTACTTTCTCGTTCATGTTCACATCTCGATTAGGATTGCCACGTCGGGGCACATCGTCGCGCAGGACCCGCAGCCGGTGCACTCGTCCTGGTTGGTCACATGGGCGGGATGGTACCCCTTGTTGTTCGTAATGCTCTTGTCGAGTGCGATGATGTGCTTCGGACATGCGATGACGCACATCTCGCATCCCTTGCAGATGCTGTTGTCAACTGTTACTTTCGGCATTTGTACCACATTCACTCCCACGGCGCCCTCACGAGGACGTCGACCGGGTATATGTTAGGGATTTTATTTAGTTGGGTGAAATCCAGGCGGCGCGGGGCCGTCGTGAACCTCAGGGGCAGGCCCGTCTCGGAGGCGACCTCCTCGGCGAATCCCATCGAGTCGATGACGGTGGACTCGGTGGTGTCCTGCTTCAGGTGGGAGTTGTTCGCCACGCATGTCGCCCTCAGGCGGGACGTGGCCTCGATCTCCCTCAGGATCTGCACCGCCTCTCCGGCGTGCGTCGTCTGGGACCTGTACCTGTTCACAACGTAGATCACGTCCGGATCCGCCTCGGCCAGCGTCCTGGAGTAGACGCCGAGCGCGGTGGCGCCGGCATCGTCCCCTCCGACGTCGACCACGACTCTGGACCCCTCGGCTATGACGTTCCTCACCGCCCCGGGAAGGGAGGGCGTGTCCAGGTTGGTGTTGGCGAAGTTGGGCCCCACCACCCTGACACCGTTCTCGGTGAGGACGTCGGCGTAGTCCGCTGATCTGAAGTACGGGTTGACCACGTCGAGGTCCACCAGGGTAACGTCCTCCCCGTGCCGGGCGCAGTCGAGCGCCAGGTTGATGGACAGGTTGGTCTTTCCAGTGCCGTAGTGGCCGCAGACGACGGTCACCCTTCTCTCCAGTGGGAACATCGGACAGTCATCGCGGACGCAGTATATATTATATAGATGGAAACCCGCACCGCAGAACATCCGTTTGGACAATCTTACAACCTCTGAGCATACGGGCGACCATGTCCATCACACTGCCATCGGAAATCACGACATCTGTCTAAGAATTCAACGGAATCGTGTCCAACGAAGTCACCGACGGTGCGACAGACCGACGGAACGAGGCATACGTTATTATTCGATGTCCATCTACCGAATATCGAGAGTCAATGGAGCCAAACATCGCAGAGGTAGCAGAGCGCATCAAGGCTATGCGCGAAATGTGTGATATTTCGGTTGAGGAGATGGCGGAGATCGTCGGGAAGACCCCCGAGGAGTACGCCGAGTACGAGAGCGGAAGGCTCGACTTCTCGTTCACCTTCCTGCACAAGTGCGCCGAGAAGTTCGGCATCGACATCGTGGAGCTGCTCACCGGCGAGAACCCCCACCTTTCGGGATGCACCCTCGTCAGGAAGGGCAAGGGGCTCCCCATCAAGAGGCGCATCGGGTTCGAGTACGAGCATCTCGCCTACAACTTCAAGGACAAGCTCTCCGAGACGTTCCTCGTCAAGGCGCCCTACATCGAGGAGGACCAGGACGCGCCCATCCGCGTTTCCACCCACGAGGGCCAGGAGTTCGACTACATCCTCGAGGGCACCCTGAGGTTCTCCCACAACGGTCACGTCATGGACCTGGGTCCCGGGGACTCGGTGTACTACGACTCGGGCAAGCCCCACGGCATGTACGCCACCTCCAAAGAGGGATGCAGGTTCATCGCAGTTGTTATGAAGGGCTGAAGATGAGGAACATCAACCTGAGATACGTCGACGAGACCTACGACGAGAAAGGCCTCCTGCAGACGTACAAGCTCAAGTGCCCTGACAACTTCAACTTCGGGTACGACATCGTGGACGACATCGCGGCCGCCGAGCCCGACAGGGTCGCCCTGGTCTGGGACAGCCAGTCCGGGGAGCAGCACACGTTCACGTTCTCCGACATCAGCAGGATGAGCAATAAGGTCGCCAACTACCTCCTCTCGCAGGGCATCGGAAAGGGCGATGTGGTCATGCTGATCCTGAAGCAGAGGTACCAGTTCTGGTTCTGCATGGTGGCGCTCCACAAGATCGGGGCCATCGCCGCGCCGGCGACCCACATGCTGACCAAGCACGACATCGAGTACAGGATCAACGCCGCCAGCGTCAAGGCGGTCATCTGCACCGACCAGTCCAACATCAGCGGTTCGGTCGAGGCCGCGGAGAACATCCCCTCCCTGCAGCTCAGGGCCCTCGTCGGCGAGAGGAGGGACGGTTGGGTCGACTTCAACGCCGAGGTCGAGAAGGCCTCCGACGTGCTCGAGAGGATCGACACGAAGGTCACCGACCCTATGCTGATGTACTTCACGTCAGGGACCTCCGACAACCCCAAGATGGTCCTCCACAGCCACCGCTACGCCCTGGGACACCTCATGACGGCCAAGCACTGGCACCAGGTGGACCCCGAGGGGATACACTACACCGTCAGTGACACTGGATGGGGCAAGTCCGTCTGGGGAGCGCTCTACGGGCAGTGGATCATGGAGTCCGCGGTGTTCGTCTACGAGTACGACAAGTTCGAGCCCCACGAGATCATGGACATGATCGAGAAGCACGGGATCACGACGTTCTGCTGCCCTCCCACCATGTTCAGGCTGTATCTGAACGCGGGACTGGAGGGGCACGACCTGTCCACCCTGAAGAACTGCTGCATCGCAGGCGAGGCGCTCAACCCGGACACCTTCAACACATGGTACGATGCCACCGGCCTCAAGCTGATGGAGGGGTACGGCCAGACCGAGACCACCATGGTGGTCGGGACCCTGAAGGGCATGGAGCCCAAGCCCGGGTCCATGGGCAAGCCCTCGCCCCAGTTCGAGGTCGACATCGTCGACGAGGACGGCAACTCATGTCCCCCCGGAGTCAACGGGGAGATCGTCGTCAAGGCCGACGGCTTCGGCATCATGCTCGGATACTACAGGGACGAAGCCAAGACCGCCGAGACCCTGAGGGGCGGATGGCACCACACCGGGGACGTCGCCTGGAAGGACGAGGACGGATACTACTGGTTCGTCGGCAGGAACGACGACATCATCAAGTCCTCCGGGTACAGGATCAGCCCCTTCGAGATCGAGAGCGCGCTCATGCTGCACCCCGCGGTCCTGGAGTGCGCCGTCACAGGGGTCCCGGACCCTGTCAGGGGACAGCTGGTGAAGGCCACGATCATCCTGAGGTCCGGCTACGAGCCCACGGACGAGCTCAAGAAGGAGATCCAGAACTTCACCAAGAAGGAGACCGCCCCGTACAAGTACCCCCGTGTGGTCGAGTTCGTGGAGACCATGCCGAAGACCATCAGCGGTAAGGTCCGCAGGGTCGAGATCCGCAACAAGGACATCGAGAAGTACAACTCGGCGTGATACGAATCCCGTCGATTCGTAACCTGAGTATATAAAACCAAATACGGATTCCGTAGTTTGTATTTATATAAAACTACGGAATCCGAAATCTACTACGATTCCATTATATAATCGGATTTTTTGTTCCTGAGTATACGCGTGAGTGGCCATGAGGAACATCAACCTGAGGTACGTGAAGGAGACCTACGACGAGAACGGTCTCCTCAAGCATCTGGACATCGACTGCCCCGACGACTTCAACTTCGGTTACGACATCGTGGATGACATCGCCGTCAACGATCCTCAGAGGCTCGCGATGGTATGGGAGCACGAGAACGGCGAGTGCAAGAAGTTCACGTTCGCCGACATCAAGAGGCTCAGCGACAAGACCTGCAACTACCTGTCCTCCAAGGGCATAGGCAAGGGCGACTTCGTCATGCTGGTCCTCAAGCACAGCTACCAGTTCTGGTTCATCTGCGTCGCGCTCCACAAGATGGGCGCTATCGCCGTCCCGGCCACGTTCATGCTCAAGCCCCACGACATCGAGTACAGGATCGACGCCGCGGGCCTCAAGGCCGCCATCGTGACCGACGATGACGACATCGTCGCGTCCTTCGAGGGAGCCGGCAACATCGACAAGCTCGCGTGCAGGTTCACCGTCAACGGACACAGGGACGGATGGCTCGACTTCGACGCCGAGATGGAGGAGTGCTCCGATGTCTGGGAGAGGGTGCCCACCAAGCGCACCGACAGGTTCCTCATGTACTTCACATCCGGGACCTCCGGCAACCCCAAGATGGCGGTGCACGACCACAGCTACCCGCTGGGACACATACTCCTGGCCAAGCACTGGCAGCAGGTGGAGCCAGACGGCCTCCACTGGACGGTGGCGGACACCGGCTGGGCGAAGAACGCCTGGGGCAAGTTCTACGGACAGTGGATAATGGAGGCGGCCGTCTTCGTCTACGAGTTCGACAGGTTCGAGCCGCATCACATCATGAACATGATCGAGAAGCACAGGATCAGCACGTTCTGCTGCCCTCCCACAATGTTCAGGCTGTATCTCAACGCGGGCATCGAGGGCCACGACCTCTCGTCCCTGAAGAACTGCTGCATCGCCGGCGAGCCGCTCAGCCCGGACACTTTCAACACCTGGTACAAGGCGACCGGCCTCAAGCTGATGGAGGCTTTCGGGCAGACCGAGTCCTCGGTCATCGTCGGGACCCTCAGGGGCATGACGCCCAAGCCCGGCTCCATGGGGAAGCCGTCGCCCCAGTTCCGCGTCGAGCTGCTCGACAAGGAAGGGAAGCCGGTACGTCCCGGCGAGGAGGGCGAGATATGCGTCTCCATATCCCCGAGGGTCCCAGGGATCTTCGTGGAGTACTACAGGGACGAGGTGAAGACCAACGAGACCCTGAGGGACGGGTGGCATCACACCGGCGATGTGGCCTGGAGGGACGAGGACGGGTACTTCTGGTACCTGGGCAGGAACGACGACATGATCAAATCCTCCGGGTACAGAATCAGCCCCTTCGAGATCGAGAGCGTGCTCGTGGAGCACCCGGCGGTCCTCGAGGTCGCCGTAACAGGCGTCCCGGACCCCATAAGGGGACAGCTCGTCAAGGCGACCATCATCCTCAGAGAGGCGTACAAGCCCACGGACGAGCTGAAGAAGGAGCTCCAGACGTTCGTGAAGTCCAGGACGGCTCCGTACAAGTACCCCCGCGTCATCGAGTTCGTGGACGCCATCCCCAAGTCGATCAGCGGCAAGATCCGCAGAGTGGTCATCCGCAACAGGGACATCAAGGACCTGATCCCGGAGCCCGAGGACAAGGCCTGAGGGCGGTTCCGGGAACAAAACAAAAAAAAAAGAAAGAGGTGCCCGAAAGGGCACCGTTTTTCATGCGTCGGGCCAGAGCCTCTCGGCTTCCTGCCTCAGCTCGTACTTCAGGATCTTCCCCGCGGCGTTCATCGGGAACTCGTCGATGAACTGGATGAACTTCGGGGTCTTGTACCAGGCGATTCCCTTCCTGCAGTAGTCGATGATGTCCTGCTCGATCAGGTCGGATCCGGGCTCCTTGATGACGAAGGCGCCCACCTGCTCGCCGTACTTCTTGCTCTTGACTCCGACGACCTGCACGTCCCTGACGCCGGGGCAGTGGTAGATGTAGTCCTCCACCTCCTTGGGGTAGACGTTCTCGCCGCCGCGGATGATCATGTCCTTGATCCTGCCGGTGACGTAGAAGTAGCCCTCGGAGTCCCTGTAACCCAGGTCCCCGGAGTGGAGGTACCCGTTGGAGTCGATGATCTTGGCCGTCTCCTCGGGCATCTTGTAGTAGCCCTTCATGACGTTGTACCCCTTGCAGCAGAACTCGCCGATGACCCCGTCGGGGCAGGGCTCGTTGGTGTCGGGGTCCAGGATGACCGTGTCCACCCCCTGCAGCTTCTTTCCCACGGAGGAGCACTTCTTCTCGATGGAGGGCTCGTCGTAGGTTGTCTGTGTCATTCCGGGGGACGCCTCGGTGAGGCCGTAGACGATGGTGATCTCCTTCATGTTCATCTTGTCGACGACCTCCTCCATGGCCTTGATCGGACACGGGGACCCGGCCATGATGCCGGTCCTGAGGGAGGAGAAGTCGAACTTGGGGAACAGCTTGTGGTTCAGGATGCTGATGAACATCGTCGGCACCCCGTAGACCGCGGTGCACTTCTCGGTCTCTATGGTCGTCATCACCTTGACCGGGTCGAACACCTCGACGAAGCACATGGTCACGCCGTGGTTGATGCAGGCCATCACACCGAGCACGCACCCGAAGCAGTGGAACAGGGGCACGTTGAGGCACAGGCGGTCGGTGGGTCCGTAGTTCATGTTGGCCCCGAGCCAGTAGCCGTCGTTGGCGATGTTGAAGTGCGAGAGCATGACTCCCTTGGGGAACCCGGTGGTCCCGGAGGTGTACTGCATCATGGTGACGTCGTGGACGTCCACGGAGTCCTTCCTCTCCTGGTACTCCTCGTCGGATACCTGGCAGGCCAGGGACTTGACCTCGTTCATCGAGTACATGCCGCGGTACTTCTCGGGACCGAGGTGCACCACCCTCTTGAGGTGGGGGTACTTCTCGCTGTGGAAGCTGTCCCTGGGCTGGGTCTTCAGCTCGGGGATGAGGTCGTAGACGGTCTGGACGTAGTCCACGTCCCTGACCCCGTCGATGAGGTAGAGGTTCTCCATGTCCGACTGCCTGAGCACGTAGTCGAGCTCCGCGCTCCTGTAGTTGGTGTTGATGGTGAGCATGATCGCGCCGATCTTGGCGGTGGCGAACATGATGGTGACCCAGTCGGGGACGTTCGTCGCCCACACGGCGACCTTCTCGCCCTTCTGGACGCCCATCGCCATCATTCCCTTGGCCACGCGGTCGACCTCGATCCCCCACTCCCTCCAGGAGAGGCGGATGTCCCTGTCCACGTAGACGATGGCGTCGTTGTCGGGATGGTTCCTGATGCACTTGTCCAGCAGGTCCCCGAGCCTCTCGTCGCTGGTGATGTTCTTCCTGGGGATGCACACCACTGTATCGCCTCAGAACGGGGTGTAGAGGACCGCGTAGATCTCGGCGGGTCCGTCGATGGCTCCGATGTAGTGGGGGACGACGGAGTTGTAGTAGACCGTGTCGCCCTCCTCGAGGATGGTCTCCTCCTTGCCGTACTTGACCAGGATCTTCCCGGACATCACGATGATGAACTCCTCTCCCTCGTGGGAGGAGGTCTTGTGGATCTCGTCGGGCTCGATCCTGATGAACATGGGTTCCATGTGCCTGTCCGTCTTGCCCTTCCCGAGGGGGAAGTAGTGGTAGTGGCCGTCTGCGGCCTTGGACGAGGTCTCCTCGACCCTGGCCTGCCTCTTGACGACGATGGGGTCGGGCTGGAACTGGTCGTCCATGAAGGTGCCCACCCTCTGTCCGAGGGCGCGGGACAGCCTGATGATGGTTCCGATCGAGGGGTACACGCGACCCTCCTCGACGTCTCTTATGTATCCGACGTCGAGGCCGGCGTTGGTTGCCAGCTGCTCCTGTGTGAGCTCGAGGCCCTCCCTGTACTTCGCGACCCTCTTTCCGAGTTTGTTGGTGTCTGTCATTGTCTTTCCCTCCTCTATTCTCTATATTTAAATAATCGTGATTTCAGCAGTCGTTGGCCCTGATGTGCTCGAGGAACTCCTTGTAGTAGAGGTCGGTCCTGATGATGTGGCCTACGTCGGGGATCCTCAGCACTTTGCATCCCGGGATCCTGTCCGAGATGAAGTCACCGAGCTTGGGCTCCACCATGATGTCGCTGAGTCCGTGGACGGACAGCGTGGGGACGCTGATGTTCCCGACGGTCTCGCGGGTGTCGAACTCGTCCAGCGCGCCCATCTGTTCCTTCAGTCCGTGGGGGTCCAGGTTCTTCAGGGACCTGACCGGCTTGCCCTTCGCCTCGTGGTCTGAGAAGAAGCCCTCCGTGAAGCAGAACGCGTTGGTCATCATGCTGATGTACTCGGGGTCGCCCCCCTTCAGGGCGCAGTCCACGATTCCGTTCATGAAGTAGCTGGACCTGGCCGGCCTGTAGGGGTATGCGGAGACCAGGGTCAGCGACCTGAGCCTCTCCGGGTGCTGGAGCGCGAACTCCTGGGCGATGTGCCCTCCCATGGACCATCCGAGCATGTGCGCCTTGAACACGTGGAGGTAGTCCATCAGTGCCAGGACGTCATCCACGAAATCCTGCTTGCTGATGCCCTTGCCGGGATACCTGGTGAGTCCCGCACCCCTGTTGTCGAACGTGATGACCCTGTACTTCGTAGACAGGTCGGGTATCATCTGTTTGAAGAAGGAGGTGTCTCCGGAGAACCCGTTGATGAGTACGACGGGGTTCCCCTCTCCCTCCTCGTGATAATGCATCTCGATTCCGTTGATGTTTGCGAATGGCATTTGTCTGTCCTTAACCTGCAGAAATAGATAAACGTTGGCGTCGACCGTGGTATGTTAGTCTAAACGCTGGGAGGATTCGGTGTCAACCGACGATGGCTCTGGATATGTTCTGGTGACTGTTGGATCTTTCCGACCCATGTCCTTTCGTGTCAGTATCCTTGCAGGTACTGAGATCTTTTGTTTAACGGTGTTTATGATATAATGGGTTCGTCAATATTCAGTATATCATATTATATCATATTATATCGAAAAAGACATCTGCGAACGAGTCTAAGGCTTTGTTTTGTATGTTCTTGGTGTTTTATTCGATAATAAACGGATTCAGTTAGACGATATCAAGGAAGATCGACGAGACGGTCAGGAAAGGCAATAGTCTCGGCCTGTGTTCTGAGTAGGATGTAAGATTTGAGGCCAATATCGTGCCCAATAATCACGTTCGGGAAACTGTCCGATCAGAACGAGTGGGTTAGGTCCAGATAGTCCCTGTTCAGTTCTGCTATGGTGCCGTCCGGACGTCTGATCCCGGTGAACCCTCTCTCGAGGAGCCTCCTCCTGACAGCCTCGACGCGTTCGTCCATGTGGGTGGATGGAACTATGGACTTGTTATAATTCCGACGATTCCTGTGACTTCAGAGTCCGTGCAACATTGTCGGAACAGTTATCCCAGAGGGTAATACGGACTCGGAATCCGACCTTCTGCATCCAGTCCGATATTCCTGTTCGGAATATTTTACGAACATGATATTCTCTCGATTTGCCGTATGATTAAGTGTTTTGTTTCGTGTTCATCGCTGTTAATGGACGAATGTTCACACAGGAAATCCGAAACCATCCCGATGGATGTCCATTCGGAGATAATACAAACAAGCCAATATCTTGGATATTTAGTCCTTTGATGTTGTAATCTTTAAATATGGTTCGAATTTTCCCCGTTCTCATGCCTAAGGTCGTGTACAGAGTCACTATGGACGGCGGCGAACCTGAAGACATCGTGCTTTTCCGCCCGGACCCCCAGAAGGTCATAACATCATGGGCGCT
>CASFMM010000033.1 GCA_949295765.1 uncultured Methanomassiliicoccales archaeon
GTTTGTTTGGTCACAAATCATCATTCCAGACACCTCTTCATTATTTCGTTCCGATCTGCCATCATAGTCAGATATTGCTCGTCCTGTCAAAGTCAGGTTAATTCATCAATCATTATTTCTTCTGGAATGGTATCGAGCCATTCTTCAATGTTACTGGCTGTGATGTACTTGGATCTAAGAATTTCAACAATATCTTTTCCTGTAATCATAATGATCGGATGGCCATCTTCTTTAACCTCTTTGTATGCCTGATCTGAAATGTAGCTTGTTGTGACCATTATTCCAAATTGTCTATAGCGTAAGCGAGAAATCAGCCTAGACATCTCCCTTACATTTACACCATGGTTGGTGTTATACAACTTAGCTTCTAGAGAGCATTCTACCATTATGTTGCTGTTCTCAGAGCCTATACGGTAGTACCCAGTGGCATCTCTCCCACCATCCCTCCAAGGGCGAGTCACATCAAATTGAACAAAATTAGTATCTATCATTTGAACAATTTTGACTGCACATTGTTCAAACCCTTGCTTATAATTGTCATACCTTTTTCTAATAGAATTCAAGACTAAATTTCCATCGATGTCTGATTTTGGTGGTAGTTGGTTCTTTTTCGGAGGGTATTTGCGTATTTCAGGGGCCTCTAGAGGTTTAATGCCAATGCGTCCATTTTTTTGAAAATTAACCCATGCTTTTGGTGCAAGTGAATTGGAATTCGGATCTCCTCTAACGCGAGCTTTTAGCCATTCTTTGGATATCGGTTGTTTGCCAGTGTCAAGTATGGTAAAATATGCCTCATAATTTTGAAATCTCTGAGAATCTATAGTTCTCCAGAACGCGACAAGTTCCTGATCTTCAGAATAGCCTTTGTGTCCTGGAACGGCCAATCCCAAGAATTTCACATTGCGCCCTTTTTCTTTTTTGAATACTAATATGGGTGGAATCTTGTATAGAAGTGCAGGGTTATTGAGCCAGCTAAAGAGCTCTTTCAGAGTTTTGTTTCCAGAACGTGCTGTGTCATGCAGTTCGTGTCCTGGTTTTCTGTTGTCTCCATAATATCTGAAAATGCCGGTGTAGTTGTCCATGTAGTCTGGCCATTCTTTTTCAGACATTGTTGTAAATAATGTAATGTAGGCATAATCTTCTTTGGATCCATCCACTAAAGTTTTACGGAAACCTCCACTGTTTGACGTTTTAGGTAATAATTTATTCAAAACCTCGTCTTTTATATTTTTAGATTTACCACCTTCATATATAGCATCAACAATTAGAGGTGCCTCTTCCAATTCGTCAAAGTGGAATATTTCAGCCATCACTTTGAACTGTGTTTGCTCAAAATAATATCTTTGTAAACACAATCCAAATTCATTATTCAGCAGTAATGGTGATTTAAATCAAACCGCTTTGCCATGTACCAGTTTAATATGTTCCTTCAATCTGGTGATTTTTGATCTTGTGTATTCGTAGAACTGGTTTTATCAATACAGATTGTTGGGGACCGAGTTCCAATATTCTGGTCATTGGATTTAGTGATGTTGATTTCACCTTAAATTATCTGCCTTGCTTGATGATATTTGTTCAGAGATGTCAGGATCTCGAGGAAATTATCTCTCAACAGATTATTTACAAATTCTCATCATTATGAGAATACTTAACAAACATTTAAAACTCAGTTCGTCGAAACACCACTCATGACGCCGTACAACATGATCTTCCTGTCAGACTTCGACCGCATCCCATCCTTCCTCGCGAGGATCGTCGACGGGTGCATACCGGCGCCCAGGGCGACGGCCAGGTACGAGTACGGGGACTCCGAGGCGCACGTCAGCATCACGGAGTCCGACGGGGTCCGGGATAGGGACGGACTCTATGACACCATCGCGGCGGCGATGGGGCGCATCGTCTCGGAGTTCGACACCGGGTACGGCTCGGGGGAGTTCTCGGTCTACGGCCCCGTGTCCCTGCTGCGTAGGGCACCGCAGGGAGGGAGGGTCTGAGCGTGCGTCCCCACAGGAACGTATCATCGCGATAACGGAGTGTAAGATGGAAACAGAGAACGGATTCGAGACGGTGGAGAAGGTCCTGAACGTTATGACCGCGACGAAGGACCCCGACAGGAGAAGGCTGACGGGCATGGATCCCTACGAGCTGTGGGGCGGCGACTCCTGTGCGCGTCTGGTGCTGGCGGAGGCCATGATGGTCTCGGGTTTCGAGGGCCACCCGCATCCGGTGGATCTCCTGATGGATGTCTGCTGGCTGTCCCAATCGGAGTATGCCCTGGCGTGGATATGCTATATTCTGGACGGGGCCGGGGATGACGGGGTCTATGCCGGCAGGGCGGAGGCCGTGCCGTGCAGGGGCACGCATCCGGTGTCGGACCGCATGTTCCGCAGCCCCGAGTGGCTGGTCCTGATGAGGCTGACCCAGACCGAGCGCGGATACACGGGCCTCCCGTTCAACAGGAACCCGGACGGCGGATACGAGAACGGTACCTTCCTGATCAGGCCGCAGGCGTGGATGCCGAGCTTCAGGGAGGTTGACGCCGATGTCCAGGCCATCCTGAAATCACGTCCGAGGTTCCTCTTCAAGCCTACCGGCCTCGAGCTATGCTTCTGCGAAATCGACTGGAAGATGCGTTGGTTCTCCAACCATGCTGTCACGGAGGGGGAGCTGAGGAAGGTCCTCAGAGTGTGTGTCGAGAGTGTGATGGACGATCTGGGGGGGGGGAGGCCCTGTGATTCCGGAGGACACGGTCGCCGCCCTGATGCGCGGGGCGATCCTCCGCGACTTCTTCGGCTGGAACGCGGACGTCTCGGATTCCGAGCCCGGGTACAGGCTGCCCCTTTCCGACGATGTGGAGGTCACCACGAGGATCCCGTTCCACGACTGGGGCGAACCGGAGCTGGGTCTGAACATCCACAGAGATGTGCTGGACCTCTCCGTCGGAGGTCTCATTCTCGAGGGCGGCACGTTCGGGCGGATGGGCCTGTCCGGCGAGGGGTTCCACGCTACTCTGCGTACGGGGCACCATGACCTCGAAGCCATTGCCGGAACAGCCTTGTTCGGAGCTCCCTGCGGAAAAGTCGTCGGGGAATCCAGATGCGAGCCCGAATCGTCTGAAGCGACGTTCTCCGATTCTGTGGTAGGGATGCTCGGCTCCAGCGTTCCGAACCCAGGGGGGATGGACCGTCTCTACCGTCTGACGCATCTGGGTGATTTCGATGGGACGATCGGCACCGGGGCCGTCCTCGGCCCGGTCGAGTACTATCACGATCCTCGCCTCTCGTTCATGCCGTACGAGGGCCTTGAGGTCAGGGTCGTGAGGAAGCTGGGGTCGGAGACCTCCGCAGACATCATGATGGAGGCGGAGCTCTCCAGGTCGGAAGACGAGGTCGAGTTCAGCATCCGGGGTGTCCCGGTGCCGGAGGATGGCGCCCTGACAATCCGCTCCGGACAGGGGAGCCTTCGGATCGCCATCCCTGCGGCCGAGGGCTGGTCGCGCCGCACGTCGGATGCAATCGCCGACTTCGAGGTCCAATCATACGGGCACATGGCGGAGGGGAGGCGGGACAGTCTCGCTGCGGTTCTCCGGCGGACGGGCAGCGTGTACAGGACGAGGACGGGGAGGTGGGCCCCATGACCGGGGATAATGTCCTCATGATGTACCTCGCGGCCATGCTCAGGAGGGACTGCAGCGGTTGGTCGCCTCTCGGAGAGGACGGATGCGGGTTCAGGCTGCCCGTCGGTGGAGGGGTGGAGTTCAGGACCGACGCCGTCCCGAGGGACAGTCTGCGGGGGTACAGAGTGGATTTTGTCGTTTCGGACGGCTTCGAATGCCTGATGAGGGGCGTGGTTCCGGATGACTACGATGGTCTCATGAGGTGCAGCGCCGGCGAGGCCGAGCTGTACTGCGACGACTGCGACTGGGAGGCCTTGGCGGACAGGGTCGTGCTGGGACCCAGAGGGTCGAACCAGGCTCCGGACATCCAACCGTCTCACGGAAGGAGGATGAGATGGTGCGCCGAGGAGGTCGACCGTCTGGTCAGACTGGTGCATCTCAACGATCTCTCTGTCCTCGATGAGTCGGAACATTTCGAGCTCCGCGACGACATGGATGTTCGGGTGTATCGCAGGTTCGGGTCCGAGACGTCGGCCGACCTGGCACTCTCGGCCGAGTACACGTTCGAGGACTCCTTCTCGCTGACGTTCAGAGGCGTCCCAGTTCCGTCGTCGAAGGGGGTGACCCTGTTCTTCGGCGGCTCCCGTCTGGACATCCCCGTGGATGGGGCGGACATCGCGAGGGTGACGGGCGGGAGCTGCGCTGAGCGCACCAGGTGCTATCTGGCCGAGCATCCCGTCGACCCCTGGCTTCTGAAGGGCTTTTCCGACCGTGAGCCGAACTTCCGTCCCGGGCATCTGGGGGTCGTCGGTGACGGACGCGAGTACGGGTTCCCTGTAGAGCTCTTTGTCAGCCGCCTGTGGGACGAGATGCCCCTGAGGCTGATGAATCCGAATCACCGTGAATACCAGAACGAGACCTTCGTCTGCAGATATCCCAGTAATCGCTATCCGAGGAGCCTGGAGGAGCAGTCCCTCCGCATGAGGCCGAACTTCCTGTTCAAGCCTACAGGGTTCGAGGTCGTGTGGGATAAGCTCGTCCCAGGGAAGATATGGATGAACCAGCCGCTGACGCCGAGGGAGATCATGCACATCATGGTGCTCTGCAGGCAGGCGTTCGGGAACGATGTCGGGGTGTCGGCCCAAGGGGGCTCATCATGACCCCCACCTTCGGTGACCGTATGAGCATGTTCCGCAGGGGTTTCGAGGACCATGACTTCCTCGGATGGACCCACGAGTCGTGTGGATGGTTCGAGATGGGCGGGCTTGTCCGCCGTCTCTACATGGGGGACGGCCTCGCAGTCAACGCCCACGAGGACGACTACTTCGGAAACGATCTCGACGCCCTCTCGGTCTCAGGGAGGGGCGTCGACATCATGATGGACGTCCTGAACTCGGACGTCGTGTTCTCGGAATGCGGTTTCAGTATGAGGAGCCGTCTGTACGGAACCGAGCTCGGATTCCATCCGGAGGGACCCGGAACGGAGATCACGCCTGCCGGGGACATCACCGACCACACGGGATGGGATGTCGCCGAGGCGGCACGCCTGCGGGATCTGGTCTATCGCAACGACCCGTCCGCCGTGTCGGACGACCTCGTGATCAGGCTCGATGACACCCTCTCGATTTCCGTCGACAGGGAGACGCTGGGCCGGATCGAGTCGCCGCTGGCCGATGTGGACTACCGCAGGGGAGCGCTGTCGGTGAGGTTCCGCGGAAGCCTCGGGAGAGCCCGCGAGGGGGTGGCCGTCACCTGCGGATGCGATGCCGTGATGGTGATCGCCCTTCCGGGCGGATCCGATGACGGCTTCCGTGAGACCGTCCGCTACCTAAACTCCAATCTGGACAGGTGGTGCGACGGCCCCTGGGACGAGGAACGCGAGGCGTCCGTGGATTCTGACGTAGGCACAGGGTCGTCGACATACCCGTTTCCCAGGGGGCTCCATTCGAAGCCCCGCTGGGGCAGTGCCTGCGACCGTTTCGGGCTCGAGGAGTTCGAAGACTACGACTGCGACCTGTTCTGGGTTGGATCCATGTTCGATGACGGCTACCTGCGTCCGAAGCCCGGGTCCGTGCAGATCGGATTCGTGTTCAAGCCGACGGACTTCCGGATCTACGACTGGCACCACCCGCTCATGGAGCCAACAATGAACCAGCCCCTCTCCGAGGGGGAGCTCAGGCACCTCATGAGGCTTTGCAGGAGACACATGTCCGAGCATCCGCAGGGTGGTTCGGTCTCCGAGGATGATGACTGAAATAACAAAGATAACAATGTAATGTTAATCTATCGAGGAAACATATGGGACAGACGGTGATGAGATGAACATCCGGGTGAGGCAGTACAGCAGAGAGGACGACGACGGCGTGAGGCACATCGACCTCGACGATATGGAACATGACTACAGGCAGGCCATCGGCGGCGAGGACACCGACGGTGAGCTCACGGAGGAGCAGTGGGAAGATCTCGTCCTGCTGAGGGACTTCGGAAACGTCCTGGCTATGCGCCGGATGGCGGACCACTGCCTCCTCTGCGGAAGGGTTGACGACGCGGGGGACATCCTGCTGAGGGCGGCCGGCGAAGGGGACACGGAATCGGCGATGAGGCTGATCTCGGATGGGAGGTTTACAGACGACACAGGTTGCTCGGACGTTCAGCGTAGGGCGTACCGCATGGCTGAGACCCGCTGCGACGGTTTCGTCGAGGAGGCCGTCGAGCTGGCGGAGAAGGATGCGGACGCCTGTGGCGTGCTGATTCTGTGTACCAGGAACCGCATCGAGTACGAGGACGACTACATCCGCTTCCTGGACATCGGTCTCCGCCAGGGTTCCCCAGTGGCGAGGCACGCGAAGGCCTCCGACATGCTCCAGCCCGGGTTCCTGGGGGAGCACGTGGAGGATCTGGACGACGCCCTGGGGCTGATGGAGTCCGCCGCGAGGGGGTTCTGGAGGCCAAGGCTCGTCCTCGGGCAGATGTACTTCACCGGCAGGTACGTGGACCGCGACGACTCCGAGGCCCTGGACAACATCATCCTCGCATGCCGCATGACCGGAAACCGGTCGCCCCGCGACTGGCTGTCCTACATGGCCGATGTGTCGGAGGGTCCGGAGCACGACCCGTCCGAGGAGGGGGAGCTGTTCTGCCCTCCGCCATCGTCCGGATTGCCGGAGACCAGGGTCCTGACGGACATCACCGCTTCGTGGTTCGGGCATACCCTCTATCAGCCTCTGTCCAACATGATGGGGGCGTTCGAGAACGACGTGTTCGTCTTCCTTCCGTGGAAGGACTTCGTTCGGCGTGACGTGTCGGGGATGTTCATGCCTCCCACGCTGCTGTTCAAGCCGACAGGGTACCGCGTCGCGGAGCTGCCGGACGGCAGCGGGGCGTACGCGTCGGAGCACCTCTCCAGGGATGATTTCAGACGCATGCTGGCACTGTGTATAGACAGTGCCAGGGACTCCATAAGGGGGATGGGTGCATGATGCCGCCGGAAGTCCTTGAGGCAGCGGTGCGCGCGTCCGTGAACCGCGACGTAACGGGATGGGAGAGGCATCAGGAGCTGGACGAGGACGACGCTGTCGTGTTCGGCCTCCGCCTCGGGTACGGGGCGGAGCTCCTTTGCGCCCTGGACGTCCGCGACCCGCTGTGGTCCACGGCGTTCGGGATCAGGGTCCGCAACGGGCTGACTATCACGGTCAACCCTGATTATGTGGCCTTCACCGAGCCCACTGGGATGTCGTTCGGCTGCGACGACGCCGAGATAGATATCAGGACAGATGTCCCGCTGAACATCGGTCGTGTGCGCGAGATTATGCTCGAGGACCGTGGACATCCCTCTTCGGAATCCGACAAATTTGAGGTGCCGTTCTGGGCGGAGCCTGGTCTGGACCTGTACGGGATCCCGGATGTGCCGCCGGAGCCGCTGGAGTTCGATGAAGACGGCCTGCAGACGCTCATCGGGATGGCGACCACCGGCGGCATCGCATACGAGACGGTGCCGTTGTGCGACAACCTGCACATCAGGCCGAGGACCGCGATCCGCGCGCCGTTTCACTGCGACGCGGTCGTCGAGCTCAGGTACGATCCCGGACCGTACTCGCTCAGGATCTCCGGAAACCTGATCCCGGCATCCGGAGGGGTGGCGATCGTGTCGGACTCCGTGAGGGCGTTCATCCCCGTGGAGGGATGGAGGAACGACTGCACATCGAGGTACCTCGCCGGGCATCCGGCGCCGTCGTTCGACGACGCTGTGGAAGCGAGGCGCGGGGAGATCGAATCGATACTGCTGGAGGCTGGTCCGGACGGGTCCCCCGCCCAGTGAAACCGATTATGAAAGCACGGAACGAGAGAAGATCTACGAAATGGAGGAACGGATGAGAGCGGATAAGAGAACAGGACGCAGGATGCGTGGTAGGGGTACCGATGCCCGGTTTGCAGGAGGGCCCGCAGACATGCCTACAGGAACAGCGGATGCCAGGGGAGATCGACATGAACCGTGACTGCAAAGACAGGGTCCGCATGTCGTTCGCAGAAGCGGTCAGCATCGTAGAACGTTCGAGGAACGAGATCCTGGACGAACACGAGATGCAACCGCTATCCGAGGACGGATACTACAAGCTCGGGATATCTCCGGATGCCGATGTGCTGATCCACGACAACTGGCATCGCTTCCACGAGGAGTCGGCCCCCGAATACGTCTACGGATTGTACATGGCCCGCGGATTCGAGGTGCTTCTGATGGGAATGGACATCGACGCGATCGGTTCCGACGGGATCGTCATGGGTTCCAGATGCGGGCATGTCCGCGTGTCGTCCGACACCCATGTCCCGCAGACGGTTCCAGATGCGGATCCGGACGACGTCTCCGAGCTGGTCAGGGCGGTTCACGGCTCTCGTCTGGACACGATCGAACCCGGAACGAGGTTTGACGTCGGTTACGGCATCCGCCTCGAGGTCGTCCGTCTGCTGGGCAGCGACCACTGGTCGGATATCGTTCTGCGTGCTGATTTCGACGATGGCGGCGGGATCTCGTTCGCCATGTACGGCATCCCCATTCCCGAACACGACTGCATCGTGCTGACGCTGGGGTGCTCCTCGCTCCGTATCCCGCTTCCGGAGGACGTCGTGAAGGCCGAATCCTTCGCAAGCGGGAAGGGTGCGGAGGCGACCAGGAGGTATCTCGCGGAACATCCGGTGCAGGAAGATTTGCTGGAGGGCCTCGGTGACGGGCGCCCGGACCCCTCGAACCCCACAAGGGTCGGCATCTGGTACAGGGGCGACGAGCGTGAGTACCCGTTCCCGATGGTGTTCCAGAGGTACGAGCCCTGGTGGGGTTCGCCGCTATGTCTCATGAGTCCCGACAACAGCGAGGAGGACAACGAGATCTTCTCCAACCGCCACTACTGCTGGGACGATCCGGAGACGGTGGAGTCGCAGTCGGAATGCCTGAAGCCGAACTTCCTGTTCAAGCCCACGGGGTTCGAGGTCACATGGTACAAGCATCCGTTCAGGAGCATGTGGATGAACCAGGATCTGTCGCCCAGGGAGATCATGCACATGATGGCGCTGTGCGAGAAGCTCTCCGGCGTCCAGAGGAGTGGATAAGGATGACCCGGTGTCCGGGAAGCCGATCTGTCGGCACCACAGACCCCAATATGCAGATGATGCGGGGCGAGTGGGCTCAGGCCCCTCGTCTCAGCGAATCGGAGGTGAAAGTGAATCATAATATTGCAAAAGAAATAGACGAGTACTGCAAGAGGTATGCATCGGAGCCCAAGCCTCCCTGGTGTGGTACGATGTCCGTTCGGAATCTGGATCCATTCGCGCACCATGATTACCCTGTTCCTGACGAATCTGAACTGGAACGTATGGACAGGGAATATCGGAGTGCGATGGCCGGTTGCGGGAGGCGGTTCAACGACAAGACGTTGGAAACGCTCAGGGATCTCGCGAGGGAGGACAACCGTTTCGCTCTGCGTGAATTGGCGGAGTTCTATGCCAGTACGGACAATTCCAGACTCGCCCGCGACTATCTTCTGCATGCAATCATGCGCGGCGATACTGATTCGGCCATACGGAACATTTAGGATCGCAGGCTCTCGCCGCATTCCGATCCGGAATGCTGGTCGGAGCTCGCCTACGCAGTGGGTCCTGCCATTGCCGTCTGCCCCGGGTTCCTGGAGAAGGCAGAGCAGCTTGCTTCAGAGGACCCTTATGTGGCAGGGATAGTCGCAGAGTGGATGAGATGTCAGGATGGATATGACGATGCATATGCCAGATTCCTGGAATACGGTCTGAAGGACACATCCTCCAGAGCCTCGGTTCTCAGAGCGGACGACATCTGTTATGAAAGATACCCCCTCACTGAAATCACCGAACGCGATGTTCGCTGTCTGGAGTATTCCTCGGATCATGGCAGCAGTCACAGTTCAATCATGCTCGGAAGGATGAGTTTCATAGGAATCTCTGTCGAGAGAAGCATCGAAGATGCGATCTACTATTTCGCAAAGGCCTGCATACAGACGGGGGATTGGTTGCCTCGTGCATGGATGGCATATCTTGCCTACCCGGAGGCTGGAGTGGGTAGAGGATGCAGGGTCGGAACAGGGTCCGTGTACCGGAATGCACGGTTTTGGATGATCTGATCAGATTCGGCGCAAGGTGCGCAGGTTCTGACGGAAACGTATACGAAGACGATCTCTTCTTTTATCGGGGAAGTTCGGAACAGAGCACCGTCAGTCTGTTGCATTTCAAGCCCCTAGGCACTGATGTGCCATGGGATCCAGACGGGCCCATATCTACGTCTTGTGATTTTTACACAGATGACATCAGACAGATTCTGAGAATCTGTATCGACGATGTATTCGAGGGTATCTTCCGTCAAGAATATGCCAGGTGGGATCTCCACGAGAACGGATGCTGTTCGTACGCTTGTGATGATTCCGAATACGATGATGTGGATGATTATCTGGAAACTCTTAGTCCGAGATGTTTTGATAAGAATTTCAGGGCATCGGGGCTCTGTCTCGAATACGATACGATGCCCCTATCGTATCGCGGCATGTATGGTTCCCGTGAGCATATGCGCCGGGAGCGTTACGAATCCGAAACGCTGTGTGAGCGTGTGCGCGACTGGTTCGGGAGGATCCTGTCCAGAGTCTGAACAACATATGAGTGATTTAGATAGTGCAATGAGTCGATGGAGTGGAAAATGAAGGTACAGTGTGGAACGGCAGGTAGAATTCGGAATACTACAGGATGTGATTCTGATGACTCTTGACATGGAGTACATGGAGAAGGTCCGCAGCATCATGGCGGACGCCTCGTCGTACTACGGAGACGCCATCCTGGAGCCGATCGAGAGGATGGCGGAGAAGGCCCCGGACAGCCCGAGGCACAGCCTCTGCCTGGGCAGGATCATGATGGTATGCGCCGACAGCGACGCGGAGGTCGCCGCTGCGATGGAGTACATGAACGGCACCGAGACGGGGAGGCAATGGCTCAACTATGTGGTCAGATGGGATCCGGAGGCTGAGGACAGGGAGGCCCCGGACAGGATTCCGAGGTTTGGGAACGACGAGACCTGGATCCCACCGGAGATGAGGCTTTTGGAGGACATCACCGCCACCGTGCACGGGCACTCTGCGTACAGCAGGTTCGGGAGTCGGGCGGGAGGGTTCGAGAACGGCACGTTCGTCATCGAGCCCCGCTTGGACCCAGAGGACCCCTACCCAGAGCTTCTTACCACGGTCTTCGTGTTCAAGCCCACGGACCTCAGAGTCACCATGACCGTCGCCAGTGAGGACGAGTGGCTGGGCAGCGAGGCGCAGTGGGACTGCTGCTCCAATCAGAACATAACCTTCAGGGAGTTCTCACACGTCTTGAGGCTGTGCGTCGAGAGCGTCTTCGCCACCATCAGGGGGATGGCCCCATGATCCCGGAGCAGAAGCTGGAGTATCTGGTCGGGGCGATCGTTTGCAGGGACCTCACGGGGTGGATGCTCGTCACCAAGGGCTTTTTCGGGGACACCGCGGAGTTCGCCCTCGACCTCTGTCCGGAGGTCCGTCTGTCATGCCAGGTGGAACTGGATGACCCCCTGTCCCGTCCGACGTTCGGAATCTCGATGGACATGGGATTCACATTCGAAGCCGATTACCTGAGGGACGTCCACCTGTGCCGCGGGGATGTCGAATTCAGGGGAGATTCGACGGGCATCACCATCCGCACATCTGGCCGGGACATATGCGGCATCGCCCGGAGGCTCCTGTCCGAGGACCCCAGGCCGCTCATGGATTCTGGGCGCGGAACCGTCCCCCTGATCTACGGCGGGTTCATCGCCGAGAGGACCAGGCAGGCAGATGTTCCGCCCTGGGATGCCGACGGTCTGTCCAAGGTCATCAGGTTCGCCTACCTCAGGGACCGTGAGGTCGTTCCGGAACTCCGGGAGGGAGTCCGTGTCAGGCCGGACATGGTCCTGAAATCACGCGACTACCTGCTGGAGCACGCAGACGAGTTCGGCTCCCTCGGCGTCACATACGAGGGGGACGACGTGGAGTTCTGGTTCTCTGCGGAAGCGGATCCGACATCGGACTCCCTGGACCTCTTCTCCGAATACTGCTTCATGAGCATCCCGGTGGAACCGTATTCCGTCCGGGCGCTGGTGGAGGCGCACGGGCGCGGCATCGCATGGACCCCGGACTACCTCTCGGAGCATCCGTGCAGGGACTACCGCGGAGCGTTGTCGGAGCTCCCCCGGATCCCCTACGATCTAGAGGAACAGGGTCTCGAGGAACAGGATCTGGAAAGAATCGACCTGATTTGGAGGTGGGCGTACGGCGTGGGCAGGTGAGGCC
>CASFMM010000034.1 GCA_949295765.1 uncultured Methanomassiliicoccales archaeon
ATCTTGATGATTTTGCAGGGTTCGTCGTCGACGTTGACGTACCTTCCCTCTTTCAGCTCTCTGATCTCTTTCATCTCCCACATAGGCACTACCTTCTTTGTTGGATGTATTCCCGACACTCACGGCCGGAAGTTCACTCCCCCGAGGGAAGTGTTGATGCGCAGGTCGAACTTAGTTGCAGACCTCATGCTATCTGGCAACCCCATCGGCCCCTTAATTATATTAATTTTAGGAAGGAGGTGGCGGCGAGCCGCCTGTTGAGAAGAGCCAGCATCAGTGCTGACGTCCCTTGCCGCCCTTTCCGCGGCGGGGCTTGCCGGCCTTCTTGGGCTTCTTCGGAGGGTCGGGGTAGCGCCTGCGGATGTCCTCCACGCGCTTCATGAACTCCTCGTTGAGCCTGTCCCCGGCGAACTCGCCGTGGTACTGGTCGATCTTGGCGGCTATGAGCACCTTGCCGGCCAGGGCGCGTGCGATCTTGCCGCGCTGCCAGTACGGGGACCTGTGGACCTCGGGGTGCTGGTAGATGACCCCGTGCTTCGGACCCCTCTTGCCGGACTTCAGATGCCTGAACATTGCCTTCTCGGCCCCCAGCAGCTGCACTGTGGACGACGGCAGCGAGGCCAGCCTCTCCAGCCCTCCAGCCAGGGAGACCATCCTGGCGGCCAGCGGGGCGCCTAGGATGGCGCACATGTTGGGGCAGGTCTCCTCGACGATGCCCTGGATGTACCCCTCGGTCCTCTCCTTGTCGTCGTACAGGCGGCTGAGGGTGTCGGCCAGGTCCCTGATGGCGTCGATGTCGGAAGGGTCCATGTCCGCTCCTATGGACTCGATCTCGATCCCAAGCTCCTCTATGACGCCCTCCCTCTCGCCGTTCATGGCTATGAGCTGGGCGTACCTGGCGTCGTGTGCGTAGTCGGCCAGCTCCGGGAAGTGCATCCCGTACCACTCGTGCAGCCTCTCGTTGTAGAGGTTGATTGTGGCTATCTGGTCGTCGAGACTCCTGATGGCCTGCACCAGGCTCCTGTCGCGGGGGATGGGCTCGGAGGTTCTCAGCTTCCCGAGGCCGATCATGACCTCGTGCATGAACTCCCCGTCGTAACCGTACCTCTCCGGCGTGATAGAGGAAGAGTCGAACATCTCCGGCTTGCCGAGCTCGGACTGCCTGCGGTCGGCCACGGCCAGCTTACCTGCCACGGTGGCGGCCAGCTCGCGCTCCTCGTCCAGGAGGGAGCCCCTCTGTACGGAGGCGAGCTTCTCGGCCACGGCATGGGCGTCCTTGGGCATCAGGCGCTTGTCCAGGACCTTCCCGGACTTCTCGTCGCAGAGGAAGACCCCGAACCATTTCGTCACGAGGATCGTCATGATCTCACATCCTGGAGAGTTTCTCGACCTCGTCGGCCGGGAGGTCCTCGGCGTCGCCGACCATCAGCTGCAGCCTGGCCTGGAACTCCAGCTCCTCCATCCTGTTGTACGCCTCCTCGAGGGTCCTGCCCTGGGTGAGCGCGCCGTGCCTCTCCATGAGCATGGCCTTGGAGCGTCCCTCCGCGGCCACGGCGTCGACCAGCTCCTGGGAGCCGGGGGTGAAGTACCCTATCATGGGGACGCGGCCCAGGAGCATCGCGCCCTCCGGCGTGAGGTTGCACCTGATGGGTTCGTTCCTGACCGCGAGGGCCACGCAGTTGAGCGGATGGCAGTGGATGACAGCGTTGGTCTCGGGGTTCATCCTGTACAGGGCGAGGTGGAACCTGTGCTCGATGGACGGCTTCCCTTCGGAGAGGACCTCGCCGTCGATCGAGAGCTTCACCATGTCGTCGGGATCAAGGAGGCCCTTGTTCCTCCCGGAGGGGGTGATGATGATCTCCCCCTCGTTGATGCGGACGCTCATGTTGCCTCCGGCCGAGACGGTGATGTTCCTGTCGTAGAGCATTCTGCAGAAGGAGGCGAGCTGCTCCCTGGCGTACCTCTCGTTCATCTCAGTCCCTCATGAGGTGGATCTCGTCGGGCCTGAGGATGCCCTTCTCGGTGATGAACCCGGTGACCAGCTCCGCGGGGGTGACGTCGAACGCGGGGTTGAGCGCCTGGGACTTCTCGGGGGCGATCCTGATGCCGTTCATCATGGTGACCTCCTCCTGGGACCTCTGCTCGATGACGATCTCCTTCCCGCTCTCCATGGAGAGGTCGAAGGTGGATATGGGCGCCGCGACGTAGAACGGGATGCCGAAGTGCTTGGCCACGATGGCCTTGTCGAAGGTGCCGATCTTGTTGGCGAAGTCGCCGTTGGAGGCGATCCTGTCGGCGCCGGTGATGATCATGTCCACGCCCTGGCTCATGTAGTACGCCGAGGCCCCGTCGGGGATGATCCTGTGCTCGATGCCCTCCTGGGCGAGCTCCCATGCGGTGAGCTGCATCCCCTGCAGGCGGGGGCGTGTCTCGGACACGTAGACGAAGAAGTCCACGCCACGGGAGTGGGCGTCCCTCATGGGCGCCAGAGCCGTTCCCACGTCGACGGTGGCGAGGGCGCCGGCGTTGCAGTGGGTCATGAGCTTCATGCCGTCCTTCACCAGCTGCCCCCCGTGCTTTCCGATGGCGGTGCACTTGTCGACCATCATCTGGGCGTAGCCGTCCGCGGCCTCCACGGGGTCGGCGCCGCCCTTCAGTCTGTCGTACATGTAGTCCACTGCGTAGAACAGGTCGAACGCCGTCGGCCTGGCGGCCTTGATGTCCTTGGCGGCCTTGTCCAGGTCGCAGCCCTTCAGGGCGGCGATGCACATGCCGTATGCGGCCGTGGCCCCGATGGAAGGGGCCCCGCGGGTGGTCATGTTCCTGATGGCCTCCGCCACGTCGAGGTAATCGTCGAAACCGACGATGACGATCCCTCCGGGGAGCTTCCTCTGGTCGATCATCATCACCCTGCCGTCCTCGAACCAAACGGCACGGATGTCCTTCTGCACACCATCGATCGTGGCTTTCATGTTGTCACCTTGCCATGGCGATGATGGTCCTATCTTATAACTGCGCCGTCGTCTCCGTTGCGGGAATGTCCTTTCCCAGGGTCTCGGATCGTCCAGACTGGACGTTCGATCCACTGCGGAACCCTTTATAACTTGAACAGGATATCCCTGCGATTGAATTGACCGACGGCCCGCTCACCGATTTCGAACTGTACTATACGAAAAACGGACTCGTTCAGGTGTCCAACGACGTAAGGCGCAGGATACTTCACGAGCTGACGGACAAGAATCTTTCTCTCACGGACCTCTCCAAGATCACGGGCAAGGCCCAGTCCACGCTCTCCGTCCATCTCGACAAGATGGTGTCGGAGGGGCTTATCTCGGCCCGCGACGACCCGGAGGACAGCCGCAGGAAGATCTACTCCCTGGTCTCGGTCATGCTGGCACATTCCAAACCGCCTTCCGACGAGGCGATGACCATGGCGCTCAACTCGCTGACGGATGTCGCGGACGATCCAGTGAAGACCCGCGACACACTCGCCAGGTTCATGTTCCTGGGGTTCGACGCCATGGGCCTCTCGGTCGGTCCGATGGCCTCGATGCTCGGGTCGATCCACGCCATGGCGCTCGGGGGTCTGCTTTCCGGCGACACGGTCGAGGACACCGTGGCGAACGCCCGCGACTACTACAGGAAGATGGGGTTCGGTGACGCCAGCGTGTTCTCCCTCAAGCCGCTGACCATCATCATAAAGGACGACGTGCCCTTCACCGAGGACTCCGCCAAATCGCTTGGGTACTACGCATCGGGATTCTTCAGCAAGGTCCTGGAGGACGCCACCGGCAAGACGTACGACATGGTGTCCAACGAGGTGTTCGGGTCGGACTGCAACTACTTCCGCTTCGTCCTCGAGCCCGTCTCCAAGAGCGCAGTGGTCTGACGTTCAGCGTTTCGGTTCGAAGGTCAGAAGCGCGCCGTTGCCGAGGATCTCCGCGCTGCGGAGCTCCAGCTTCACTCCGCCCGGTACGACCCATCCGTCCCCGTCGCACGGGGTGGGGGCTTCGGAACCACCGATCACGAGTCCTCCGACGAACACGGTGTAGCGGTCCACCAGGCCTGCCCTGAAGAACGATGCAATGGTGCGGCCTCCGCCCTCCACCAGGATGTTCTCGATGCCCATCTCCTCGGAGAGCTCCTCGAGAACCGCCCCTAGGTCGATGGAGTCGGTCCCCTTTCTGATTATCTCCTCGCAGTCCCACTCCCTGTCGCAGCCCTCGAGGGTGACCATGATGGTCGGTGCCCTCTCGTCGAGGACCTGCGCCTCGTCGGGGGTCCTGCCGTGGGGGTCCAGGACTATGCGTATGGGGTTCGTGTCGTAGTCGAGGTCCTTGAGCGTGAGGTGCGGGTCGTCGGCTACGACCGTGCCGACGCCGACGAGTATCGCGTCGTATTTCCTGCGTAGGTTCTTGGCGCGGGCCTTGTCCTCGTCCGAGGAGATCGTGACCTGCGTGCGGTCGCATCCCGCGATCTTGCCGTCCGCCGACATGGCGCAGTTGACGTGCACGAACGGCCTCATTCCCTGCCCCCAGGCGTGACGCTGAACTTGTAGACGTTGTCCTTCCTCTCCACACCGAACTTGACGTCCAGGAACGACTCCAGTGTGTCCATCTGGCTCAGCAGGTGCTTGCTGATCCTGGACACCGTGAAGCTGCTGCAGTCGTCGGCCATCGCCATGTACGGCAGGAGCTGGTCGGCGGTGTGCACGTCCATGGTCGAGCCGCTCTCCATCTCCGTGATGAGGTCCACCGCGGCGTCCTTCCCGCATTTGTCGGGGGGATGCCCCCTGGAGGACAGCGCGTTGCTTCCGAGCATCCCGTTCTCGTACTCCGCGACGAGCACGAGGCCGGCGCCCTGGGAGCCGCCGTCGGTCCTCTGGAGCTCGAACTCCACGTCCGCGTAGGGCTTCAGCGCCTCGGCGCAGCTCTTCATCATCTCGTTCGGCACCCAGTCGGAGAGACGCTGGCAGAAGCAGACGCCCCTGACGGCGACCAGTTCTCCGAGGGACTCCTGGTTGAGGGGTGCGATGGTCCCGATCGGGTCGAGTGTCGCTATGACGCGTCCGCCTCCCTGGGGGTAGAACCCGCGGTCAATGATCTTGGCGTCCGCGACGATGTTCATGCGGCTCATCATGGGGAAGAGGAGCATCTGGTAGTAGTCGATCGGAGGGGCCCACATCACGTTGGTCCCGCCGCAGATGTCCACGGTGAGCCTCTGGGTGTGGTTGCGGGCCGCCAGCAGCATGGCCTGGAGCACCAGGCTGATGCTCCCCGCCGAGCTGATGTTGACGTCGATGTTGTAGACCTGCTCGTCGCCGGGGACGAAGAAAAGGTCGCCGGAGCCGATCTTGCAGCCCTCGACCTCCGACCCGGTCATGCGCGCGACCGCGTTGACCGCGGCCACATGCTGTCTCGACAGTCCGTTGGTGGGTCTGTTCTCCCTGATGCGCGTGAGGTGCACGGGGATTCCTGTGACGGTGGACATGGCCACAGTGGTGCGGACCATCTGTCCTCCCCCCTCTCCGCGGGATCCGTCGATTTCGAGCATGTCCATGGCAGGTACATGTGGGACTGAATTATAAACAATGGGGGTAGTGAGAAGAAGGGGATGGTAGCGAGGGGTCGATTTGAACGACCGGTCTCCGGGTTATGAGCCCGACGGGATATCCTGGCTACCCCACCTCGCTGTAATCGACACTAAACAAGGGGTGGTATAAATAACTATGTGGGATGTCCGATTCCCCAGACATCCCGTTAATTTTCAGAAAAGCTTCTTGAGGAACATCAGATCGTCGATCTTCCCCTTGACGGCGATCTTCTTGAGAACGTATGCGCGCATCGGTCTCAGGGTCCCGTCGATGAGTCCCTGGAGGTTCTCGGGAGTCGTGGTGACCGTGACGTCCGCGTCGTCGAGAAGGCCAGGCTCGAAGTAGTAGATCTTGGCGTCCTTGAGTTTCAGGCTGTAGGACTCTGTGCCCAGGTCGAGGTTGAAGCTCTTGCTGAGGGGCTCCACTTCCTTCCTGAGGTTCTCGTCCTTCTCCATCTTCCTGTGGAACCTGTCGATGACTTCCTGGATCTCCTGCTGCATGCTCATGTCTTTCACCAGTCGCTGATCTTCGTGTTAGCTCTTGCGGACAGCATCTGCCTGACGGGCTCCCAGGAGCATCTGACATGCGCGGGGGCCTTCCCGTTGGTCTTGATCCACTCGGCGATGAAGTCCATCGTGTAGTGGTCGCTGGGGTACCCGCTCCCGATGTTCGTGCCGAACTCGGTGCGGATCTCGTCCATCATCCTGTCCCTCGTGACCTTCGCCACGATTGAAGCAGCTGATACTACGGGGTAGGTGTCATCCGCTTTATGCTTTGCTATAATCTCTGCGTCGGGCACCAAAGCACCCAGTCTGCGGCCGAACGAGACCTCGTTCACGTCCGGGCAGTCGGCGTAGACCACGGCTCCGGAGCCGCGGACTGCCTCCGCGAACATGTTCAGCTCGACGTCGTTGAGGGACATCTCCTTGCGGCGCGCGTCGATGTCGGCGGCCGTCGCGATGACGGTCCCCCAATCCGCGACGGCGGTGATCTCCTCGTACATCCTCTCGCGGGCCCTCGGGGTGAGTTTCTTGGAGTCCTTCACCCCTATCATCAGGAGCGGTTCGTCGGATTCGACGGAAACCACTCCGACCACCAAAGGTCCCATGACGGAACCCCTACCAGCCTCGTCGACGCCGCAGTGCATGACCCATCAACCGAATTAGTTGTAGATATAGCTTTTTTAAGTCGATGTGGTATTTGTCCGAACCATGGCTTTGAAATGTGACTTGCAGTACGGCAAGGGAGATGCTGCGTACAGGCTCACCCGCGTGGGTGTCAAAGGGGTACGCAAACCTGTCCTTGTTCACAGGGAGGGTAGGGACGGAACGCTGAACAACGCGCTCAACTGCTCCATCGACATATTCGTGGACCTTCCCGCGGATCAGAAGGGGTCCCATATGTCCAGGAACGTGGAGGTCCTCAACGAGGTCGTCGAGGAGAGCGTCAGGAACCCCATCACCGCCATCGAGGACATGGCGGCCGACATCTGCAGGAAGCTCCTGGTCCACCACGAGTACGCGACCACGGCGGACGTCAGCATATCGTCCGAGTACTTCCGCAGCTCCAAGACCCCGCTCGGCAAGGACACGTTCGAGATGTTCACGCTCCTCGCCGGAGGTCACATCGTCCGCGACGGCCCGCTCACCAAGACCGTGGGCGTCAAGGTCACCGGCATGACCGCATGCCCCTGCGCCCAGCAGACCGTCACCGAGATGCTCGGGTACAGCGGCGACATGCCCGTCATGTCCCACAACCAGAGGAACGTGTGCACAATCCTCATGACCATGCCCGAGGACGTCACCGTCGAGGCGGACGAGCTCATCGACATCGCACAGGACTCGTTCTCGTCCCCGACGTTCGAGCTGCTCAAGAGGCCCGACGAGGGACAGGTGGTCATCAACGCCCACAGGAACACCAAGTTCGTGGAGGATGTCGTCAGAGGCGTCCTCGACAGGATCGTCAAGAAGTTCACGGACCTCCCCGACGAGGTCTACATCGACGTCATCAGCGACTCCGAGGAGTCCATCCACAAGCACGACGCCTTCGCGGAGAGGGTCGCCACGCTCGGGGAGCTCCGTCAGGAGAACCAGTGAGCCGGGGCGGGATCCCGGGGCGGCTCCGCCCCGGACCCGTCACAGAAATCCAGAAATCGTTTTACTTCACGGCCGGAGGGAGCTGGTCGAGCTCCTCCTGGCTGTACTTCCTCAGCGTCTTGTCCATGACGGAAATGTCGCAGACGTAGACGTCATCGGGGCACTCCAGGTCGTCGAGGCATCCGACCCAGTACACGACCAGGCCGGGTCCGAAGAGCTTCGTGTAGGGCACGAGCTGCTTCCTGGAGTTGAACCTGAACTCCGTGTTGTCGCCGAAGGACGCCTTGCTCTCCACCCAGTAAATCGTCCTCCCCTCGTACTCGACGGGCTGGTCGAGGAGGCAGTCGGGGGTCTTGGTGAACTCGGTGCCCCTGAGGTCGTTCTCGGTCCTGTAGGTGACGCCCTGTCCGTCCAGCCACTCGTGCAGGAGTCCCTCGCCCCACAGCCCGCGCTCCCTCTGGCGGTCGTTGGCGGCCGGGGAGTAGACGATGTCCCTCTCCACTGCCTCCCTGACCTCGTCCGCGGTCTCCTCCGACTCGAGTAGGTCCGGGTCGCGGATGTAGCTCCAGAACTCCTTCTTGGTGGCCCCGTCCTCGAGGAAGATGAACATCGCCGTGAGGATGGGCGGGAACTTGTACTTCTTGGAGAGGCCCATGATGGACGTCCCCTTGCGCCACTCCTTCAGCATCTTGGCGGAGTTCTGCTTCACGACGTAGAAGCGCTTCTTGACCTCCCTGGTGGTCTTCTGCGTGAACAGGCTGTCCAGCATGCGGGGGTCGTAATCTGACGACAGCCTCTCCACGTCCTCGGAGGTGCGGAGGCTGTTGTAGAGTTCCTTGTACTCGTCGTACTTCACGGTATCACAGTTGCCTGCAGAGGTCCTCCACCGCCGCGATGACCACGTCCCTTACCATGGACGTGGGCGGGCAGTAGGCGTTCTCGGAGCGCATCAGGAAGTCCTCGGCGGTCATGCCGTTGACGATCGCCGACGTGAGCCAGTCTATGCGGCCCGTGGCCTCCTCGCCGGCGATGATCTGCGCACCTACGATCCTGTGCGTGGTCCTGTCGGCGATGACCTTGACCCTGAGCTCCTTCCCTCCGGGGTAGTACCTGGCGCGGGTGAGGCCGCTGGCGCTTCCTGTGGCGGTGTCGATGCCGTACCAGGAGGCGAGTCCGAGGGACAGCCCGGTGCCGGCAATCTGCTTGTCGCCGATGACGCTGACCCAGGGGCTGGCGACGGGGCCGAAGAGCTTCTTCTCCCCGCCGGCGGCGTTGTTCCCGGCCACGAGCCCCTGCCTCACAGCCGTGGATCCGAGCTGGCTCATGGTGGCGCCCGGCATGACTGCGGACTCGCACTGCACGAGGTCCCCGGCCACATAGACGTCCGGGACAAGCCTGCCCCTCCTGTAGGCGTTGAGGGTGGGGGCGGCGATGAGCGCGTTGAGCTGTCCGACGTCGAGTCCGAGGGCCTTGGGGATGTCGAGGTTGGCGCGGACCCCGGTGGCGAAGATCATGAGGCCGCAGGGGTACTCCTGTCCCGCGGCGGTGACGCTGCTGACCTCCCCGTCCCCGTTGACAGCCTGGATGGGCGCCTTCATCACGAACTTGATCCCCTTGGACTCCAGGTGCTCCTGGATCTCGTCGGCCATGTCCTTGTCGGCGATGCGGGGGATGACCTGGTCCATCATCTCGATGACCGTGACGTCCTTGCCCATCTCCCTGATGGCCACCGCGAGCTCCAGGCCGATCACGCCGGCGCCGCCGATGACCACGCTGTCCACGTCCTTCAGCGCCGCCTGTATGTCCTTCCCGTCCCTGACGGTCCTGACCACGAAGACGTTGGCCAGGTCGGCTCCGGGCACGGGGGGGACGAAGACCCTGCCGCCCGTGGCGATGACCAGGGCGTCGTAGGGGTACGTCTGCCCATCCGCGGTGACGGTCTTGGCGTCCCCGTCTACGGATTCGACCCTGGTCCTGGTGACGACCTTGATGTTGCGCTCCTTCTCGTAGAACTCGGGGGTGTGCATGACGATCTCGTCCCATCCGCTCCTGCCCTCGATCCCCCAGGGGATGGCGCAGGGCGAGTACGCGATGTCCTCGTCCTCCGTGAAAACAGTGATCTGAGCGTCAGAGGATGCCTTCCTGGCCGCCGATGCGGCGGACATGCCCGCGGCGCCGGAACCTATGACGATAATTCTCCTTGCCATGTGGCTTACCTGCGTTCCTGTATGCCGTCCCTCTAATAGCTTTTACCCCGCATGCCCGGGCATACGCGCGCGACCGCCTTCCGATGGCATGTTCCGGACATCTGGCACATCGCACCAGGCCGCGGTCCGGGGCGACACCCGTCCAGCACGTCTGGGTGGAAGGGTTAAATCTGTGTCCAGGATAATGGATGCATGATGAAGGAGAAGAGGTCGCCTTCCCAGCTGGAGGCACTTTGGAAGGAGAGCGACATGTCCAACGGCCGCAAGGTCGACGCGATGGTCGTCATCCTGCGCACAAACGGATGCTGCTGGGTCAGGCAGGGGGGTTGCACGATGTGCGGTTACCGCGAGGCGTCCCTCACCGACGTGACCGAGGACGACCTCCTCAAGCAGCTCGAACAGGCCCTTGCCAAGTACAAGGGCGAGCCGTTCGTCAAGATATACACGTCCGGGAGCTTCCTGGACGACAACGAGGTGCCGCCCGAGGTCAGGAGGCGCTTCTTCGAGGCGTTCTCCGGATGCGAGCACATCCTGTTCGAGAGCCGTCCCGAGTTCATCACCCCCGAGTCCCTGGCGGACGTGCCCAAGACCGCCACGATCGCCCTGGGCCTGGAGAGCTCCGACTCCGCAGTGCTGGAGCGCTCCGTCCACAAGGGTTTCACCCCGGAGGACATACGCCGGGCGGGCACGCTGGCCAAGGAGTCCGGACTCATGGTCAGGACGTATCTCCTGCTCAAGCCCCCGTTCATGACCGAGGACATGGCCATAGAGGACGCCGTCAGGTCGGCCAGGTTCGCGGACCCGTTCTCGGACGAGATCTCGGTCAACCCGCTGAACGTGCAGAGGGGGACCTACGTCGAGCGCCTGTGGAAGAGGGGCGAGTTCAGATCGCCCTGGATATGGTCGCTCATAGAGGTGTTCAGACAGCTGTCTGGCACTGTGCATTCGAGGCTCATGTCGTCGCCCTCCGGAGGGGGAGCGGCGAGGGGCGTTCACAACTGCGGCGAGTGCGACCGCAGGGCCCTGGACGCCGTCGAGAGGTTCAGCTTCACGCAGGACCCGGCGGACCTGGACATCGACTGTCCCTGCAGGGCGAAGTGGGTCGCGTACAGGGAGTCCGAGAGGATCCTCGGCTCACCTGCGGACCTCGACCGCGACTTCGAAAACGATTTGATTCTAAGGATGTGAGACCGTGGAGTACGACATCAAGAGAGGCTGGTTCAAGAACATCGAGGGCGACCTGCTCGAGCAGATGATGGCAGACGTCTTCGGCAACGTGAGCAAAGAGGGCGACCTGCTGGTCTCCTCCTACGGCGTCCTGGACAGGATCGAGGTCAAGGTCCTCGCCAAGGACAAGCTGGACATCGCGACAGTCAACAAGGAGGGCGCGGCCGCCAGCGACGACGCCATCCTCGACAGCAAGAGGCGCCTCAACGAGTTCGCCGAGAAGGCGACCGGGTTCGACGCCAAGGCCCGCATGAAGAGGGCCCAGAAGAAGGCCAAGGAAGGCACCCTCTGAGGGGCCGACCCGCAAACCTCTTCCTCCTTTCTTATTATAAGGGCGCGAGGGGTTAGGTTTATATACGACACCCCTATACAACCCCCTTAGATTGGACATAATAGTGTTCGACCAGACGCATCGGGCAATGCGAACGCAACCCATGTCTGCCCCGCTTCCTTCGGGTTTCTGGGGGCGAATACGGCGTCACGGTCGGAGCATTAAGACGTTCGTCTGATAAAGCGCGAGGTTAGCGAAGAGACCCTCGCAGGTATGTGTAAAATATGCCACAAAGGAGACGTCCTAAGAGAGGATCTAGGGCATTCGGCCCTAGGAAGAGAGCGCAGTCGCAGACACCCAGGCTCGACTCGTGGCCCGAGATCAACGGAACCCCCAAGATCCAGGGCTTCGCCGGCTACAAGGCCGGAATGACCCACGCGTTCATCGTGGACAAGAGGGCCAAGAGCACGACCTCCGGAATGGAGATCCAGGTGCCCGTGACCGTGGTCGAAGTACCCCCCATGAAAATCGCAGCCGTCAGGTTCTACGAGAACAGCATCGTCGGTCTCAAGACCGCCGGTGAGGTCTGGGCCAAAGACCTGGACCCGCTCCTCGGAAGGCGCCTCAGCGTCCCCAAGAACCACGACGAGGCCACTTTTGCCAGATACGACGGACTGGACATCGAGGATGTCCGTGTCCTCGCCTACACCCAGCCCAAGCTTGTCTCCGGAGTCCCCAAGAAGGTCCCCGACCTCATGGAGCTCAGGATCGGCGGAGGAACCATCGAGGAGAGGGTCGCCTACGCCAAGCAGATCCTCGGAACCGAGGTCAACTTCACCGACTTCGTCGCCGAGGGCGCCCTCACCGACGTCATCGCCGTCACCAAGGGTAAGGGATTCCAGGGTGTAACGAAGCGCTGGGGTGTCAAGCTCCTGTCCCACAGGAACAGCAAGCACCGCCGCGGAATCGGTAACCTCGGACCCAAGAGACCCGGATACGTCAGGTCCATCCGGACAGATGGGATACCACCAGAGGACCGAGTTCAACAAGAAGATCATCAAAGTCGGCACCGAGGGTTCCGAAGTCACTCCCAGGGGAGGATTCCTCAACTACGGAGAGGTCAGGAACACCTACGTTCTGGTCCACGGATCCGTTCCCGGCCCCACCAAGAGGCTGATCAGGTTCAGGGACGCGACCAGGATGCCCAAGAAGGCCGACAACGAGGCCGTCGACGTCACCTACGTCTCGACCGAGTCCAAGCAGGGGGCATGAGAATGGCACAGACTAATGTTTACTCTGTAAAGGGAGGAGTCTCCGGCACAGTGGATGTCCCCGCTGCCTTCGAGACCCCCTACAGGCCCGACATCATCAAGAAGGCGGTCCTCGCAGCCGCCGCCAACAGCAGGCAGCCCTACGGACCCGCAGAGGGATCCGGAATGAGGCACTCCGTCAGCACCTGGGGCAAGGGAAGGGGAACCGCCCGTGTCCAGAGGGTCCACGACGGAAGGAAAGCCACCGAGTCGCCCAACAACGTCTCCGGAAGGAGGGCTCACCCCCCACGCCCCGAGAGGATCTGGGCACAGAAAGTCAACAAGAAAGAGCTCAAGATCGCCCGCCAGTCCGCTCTGGCAGCCACCGCCTGCGCCGAGTGCGTGAAGGCCCGCGGCCACCAGTTCGACGACTCCGTGTCCTTCCCCATCGTGGTCGAGGACGAGCTGGCCTCCCTGAAGGCCACCTCCGAGGTCGTCGAGGTCTTCGAGAAGATCGGAATCGGATACGACCTCGAGCGCGCCAAAGAGGGCCGCAAGATCCGCGCCGGAAGGGGAAAGATGAGGAACAGGAAGTACCGCACCCCCGTCTCCGTGCTGATCGTGGTCGCCGACGAGGAGAGGAACGCCCCCATCTTCAAGAGCGCATCCAACCTCCCCGGAGTCACCGTCGAGGAGGTCAAGACCCTGAACACGAGCATCCTCGCTCCCGGAGGAGACGCTGGAAGGCTCACGGTCTACACCAAATCCGCCATCGACGCCATAGGAGGCTGGACACAATGAAGCAGAGCGACGTTCTCATCAGGCCGTACGTCACCGAGAAATCGATGAACCACATGTCCGGCACGCCGACCCAGAAGTACAAGGACGGCAACAAGATCGAGTTCATCGTCCACAGGAACGCGGACAAGCACACCATCAAGATCGTCTTCGAGGAGCGCTTCGAGGTCAAGGTCGAGAAGGTGTGGGTCAGGATCCAGAAGGACGGAAAGCACGCCATCATCAAACTGGCTGACGGCTACTCCGCAGAGGATGTCGGATCCAGGGTCGGAGTATTCTGAAGGTGAGTGAACATGGGTAAGAGATTGATCACACAGAGGAGGGGCAGCGGAACATCCCTGTACCGCTCTCCCAGCCACAGGCACGTGGACGATGTGAGGCTCCCGGCCATGTCCGAGGGCACCGCGGTCATCAAGGACCTGATCCAGGCTCCTGGAAGGACCTGCCCCCTCGCAGTCCTCGACCTGAACGGAAGGACCGACTACCAGCTCGCAGTAGAGGGCACCAAGGTCGGCCAGACCATCGTCATCGGCGGCACAGACGTCGTCGCCGGCAACATCACAAAACTGTCCAACATCCCCGAGGGAACCCTCGTCCACAACGTCGAGGCCAGGCCCGGGGACGGAGGTAAGTTCGTCAAGACCGCCGGATCCTCCGGAACCGTCGTCTCCAGGGGAGACAAGGTCATGGTCCTGATGCCCTCCGGAGTCATCAAGGAGTTCAGCCCCGACTGCCGCGCCGCCATCGGCGTCGTCGCAGGCGGAGGAAGGGGAGACAAGCCCCTCGCGAAAGCCGGAAAGAACGTGCACACCCTGAGGTCCAGGTCCACAGCGGCATTCAAGACCAAGGGAGTCGCGATGAACCCCGTCGACCACCCCCACGGTGGTGGAAGCCACGCCCACGTTGGAGGACCGAACTGTCAGAAGAGGACCGCATCGCCCGGTCAGAAGGTGGGTTTCCTGCCTCCTAAGAAGAAGATTAAGAAGTGATTGCAATGGCAAAGAAGATTATTGCAGGATCGGCAAAGGCCTCGAGGAGGAAATCCAGGAAGAAGGCGTCGGCAATCCAGGCGAGGAGGAAGAAGGAGTTCCTCTTCCGTGGATTCACGATGGAAGAGCTCCTCGCCATGCCTTTCGAAGAGTTCCTCGGACTCCTCTCCTCGAGGGCCAGGAGGACATACACCCGCGGCCTGAACTACGAGCAGCAGCTCCTGTTCGACAAGCTGAAGGCGGCAGAGCCCGGAGAGGTCGTCAGGACCCACCGGGTCGTCAGGACCCACCGTAGGGACCTGCCCATCATCCCCCAGTTCGTCGGCAAGACCGTCAGCATCTACAACGGCCACGAGTTCAAAGACGTAGAGATCAAGCCCGAGATGATCGGATGCTTCCTCGGAGAGTTCGTCCTCACCAGGAAAGCCCCGCAGCACTCCGGACCCGGAGTCGGTGCGACCAGGTCGTCCAAGTTCATGCCGCTGAAGTGAGGTGTCTAAAATGGTTTCAGGATACACAGCAACAGCGGACCCCGACACCACAGCCAAGGCCCTTGGAAAGGAGATGCCCGTCTCCCCCAAGTTCGCCCGCGAGGTCGCCGGAATGATACGCGGAATGAAAGTCGAGACCGCCCAGAAGGCCCTGGAGGACGTCATCGCCAAGACCAGGCCCGTCCCCCTGAAGAGATACAACAAACGTGTCTCCCACAAGCCCGGAGTCGGACCCGGAAGGTACCCCGTCAAGGCCGCCAAGGCCATCCTCGGAGTCCTCAACAGCGCCGTCTCCAACGCGGAGTACAAGGGACTCGATGTCTCCAACATGGCCATCGCCACGATCTCCGTCTCCAGGGGACGCGTCATCCCCGGGCACATGCCCAGGGCCCACGGACGCGCCACCGAGTGGAACCAGGACACCGTGAACGTCGAGGTCATCATCCAGGAGGTTGAGTGAAATGGCATCAGAGAGGAAATTCGTAGCTGAGAACATCCGCAGGGTCCTCCTCAAGGAGTACCTGATGAAGGAGGTCAGCCGTGCGGGATTCGGAGGACTCGACGTCCAGAGGACCCCCATGGGAACCCGTGTCATCCTCACCACCGAGAGGCCCGGGCTCGTCATCGGAAGGCGCGGACAGACCATCAAGAACCTGACCGCAGTCATCGAGGACCGCTTCGGCTTCGAGAACCCCCAGATCGAGGTCCAGGAAGTCGAGAACGCGAGCCTCAACGCACAGATCATGGCAGAGAAGCTGGCCTTCTCCCTCGAGAGGGGCTGGCACTTCCGCAGAGCCGGACACTCCACCGTCCGCAGGATCATGGACGCCGGAGCCCGCGGATGCCACATCATCGTCGCAGGAAAGCTCACCGGACAGAGGCACAGGACCGAGAAGTTCAAGGAGGGCTACATCAAGTTCTGCGGAGAGCCGAAAGCCAACTTCGTCGACCACGGATACGCCGTGGCCAAGCTGAAGATGGGAGTCATCGGAGTCACCGTGGAGATCATGGCCAAGGACGCCAAGCTCCCCGCCGACATCACCGTGCTCAACAAGACCGAGGCCGCCGCACTCCTGCCCGACCTGTTCGCCGCCCCCGCTCCCGAGGCATCCGCCGCGGAGCCCGAGGCACCTGCAGAGGAGGTTCAGTGAGATGGCCGCACTCAAGACCGCAGACATCAGGAACATGAGCGTCGAGGAGCGCAACCAGAAACTCAAGGAGCTCCGCGACGAGCTGATGCACGAGAGGGGAGTCTCCGCCATGGGCGGTGCCCCCTCGAGCCCCGGCGCAATCCGCGCCCTCAGGCTCAACATCGCACGCATCCTGACCGTCCAGAAGGAGGAGGAAGAGATCTGATGGCCGAGATCTGCCCAGTATGCGGATTGCCCAAGGAGCTGTGCATGTGCGAGGAGATCGCACGCGAGCAGCAGACGGTGAGGATCTCGATTGACAGCCGCAGATACGG